>JAFGNX010000139.1 GCA_016926835.1 Candidatus Aminicenantota bacterium
GAAAAGAAAAAGTTGAGGGAGTTGGGGGAGGATCAGAAGTTAGGGAAAGTTCTTTTCGGTTTTTTGCTTTCGACTTTTGACTTTCGACTTTCGACTTTTCACGCGTGTGCCGACTGCCTTCCTGTCACCTGTTTTTCAACTCTGCCTTGAGCTTTTCCTGCACCCAGGGAATCAGGCCGGACAGGCCGGTGTCCAGATCAATGTGCGGAGCGAAATCCAAAAGGTGCCGGGCCAGGCTGATGTCGGGCCGGCGCCGGGCGGGATCATCCCCGGGCATCCCACGGCGCTCGATTCCCCCCTTACCCTTACTCAATTCCAGGATCCGCTCCGCCAGGGAACGAATGGTGACCTCTTCGGGATTACCCAGGTTCACAACCACGCCGTTCAGATCGTCCTGCACGGACAGGCGGACCAAACCGTCCACCATGTCGTCCACGTGGCAGAAACTGCGGGTCTGGCTTCCGTCTCCGTTCAGTACCAGGGGTTGACAGCGCAACGCCCGGGCGATAAAAGTGGGAATCACACGTCCGTCATCCAGGCGCATGCGGGTTCCATACGTATTGAATATGCGTGCGATACGCACATCCAGGTTGTGATGACGGTGGTAGGCCATGCACATGGCTTCGGAAAAACGTTTTGACTCTGTGTACACGGATCGGGGACCCACCGGGTTGACATGTCCCCAATAAGACTCTTTCTGGGGGTGTTCGCGGGGGTCTCCGTACACTTCGGAAGTGGAGGCGAATACGTAGCGTGAACCCTTGGCCCGGGCCAGGCCGAGGGAATTCAGGGTACCCAGGGAATCCACCTTCATGGTCTGGATGGGGAACTGCGCATAATCCAGCGGCGAAGCGGGACAGGCAAAATGCAGGATCAAGTCGATCGGTTCGGCAAAATACAGGTAGTGGGTGACGTTGTAGTGAATAAAACGAAAGCGCTCATGACCCATCAGGTGGGCGATGTGCTCCACCGAACCGGTAAGCAGGTTGTCCAGAGCCACAACCCGCCATCCTTCTTTCAGGAAACGATCACAGAGATGAGAGCCCAGAAAACCGGCGCCGCCGGTGATCAGCACCCGGGGCGGTTCAGTCGGCAACGGGCCCGGATCGGGAACGGGGATCCCGGAACACCGGGAGTTCAGTTTCCGGGATGTCCCCGAATCACCGCACAAAGTCACGTCAACTAATCGAGTTTGATCGTGCTTTTGGTTTTTTCCCGGCGCTTGGCATCCATCTTTTCCCACTTGCTCATGCAGGAATGATCCTTGCCCTTGACCAGGGAACAGGTCAGATACTCCGAAATATACACGATGCAAGCGCGGATGGCTTTGCCCGTGGCGGTCTTTTTGTAAGTATCGCCTCCGATCGAAAAGTTGCGCAGGGACAACCCGGCGCCGGCTCCTTTGGCCGTAACGGTGGCTTCGATGGTACGGGTATCCACGATCTCGCCGGTTTCGGTGTCGATCACCTTTACATCCACGGCAATATAGGCCTTGTCTTTTTTTCCGCCCACGGAAAGGCCTTTGAAACGCACTTTGCCTCCCCCGCCCGATACGCCTCTTTCAAACGAGGTTACGGTGCCGGCGATCAGGTATTGGGCGCCCTTGATCTTGCCCACTTTCACCGCGGTGGCGGGATCCACCCGGCCGGATTCACTCAGGTCCTGTTCCGCCAGGACCTCCCCCAATTCGTTGCGTTCGAGAACCGCAAATTCACCGGTACTGGCCAGTTCCGAAGCCATCATATCCTGCATATCCCGGGCCACTGATACGGTCCACCATTCGATACGGGTCTCATTGGTGAAACGCAAGACACCCAGGCGCGGTTTTTCCTGGGCTTCCAGGCTGAGACCGGCCAACATCAACACAACCAGCATTACGAGAACTGCTTTTTTCATGCTCATGCGAAATCTCCTTCTCAAGAATCTCCTTCACGCGGAATCCGCGGGCATGGAAGAGCCAGCTAATGCCTATTTCGACTCGCCTTCCATACCAGTTGCTCCAGGGCCAGTATAATCAAGCCCCCGCATAAAGTCAACGAAAACCTGCGCGCACAGAAACCTTCGCTGAAATTGTCGTGTCTCAGACACGGGATGGATCCCGGTATCGTAGGTTCATGCATCCATGTGACGACCTCCCGGAAATATCGGGATCCTTCCCCCGGCGCCCGCCCCGATAACCTTGTTGAGTTTTGCGGGGGGATATGCTATAAGAACCTTTTATTCAGAGGTGTTCATGAAAAAACTGGTTGGAGCATGCATACTCATTCTACTGCTCGTTGGACTGGCCCATGCCGAGAACATCGATCAGATTGAAATCCGGGGCAACCAGAAGGTTTCTCGTGACACCATCCTGTTCTATATGAAATCAAGTCCCGGAGGCCCGCTTTCCCAGGATATACTCCTTCGTGATTTCAGAAGCCTCTGGGATACGGGTTTCTTCAGCAATATTCGCATTGAACTAGAGCAGGAGCAAGGCACGAACACGGTGATCGTGACCGTGGAAGAGAATCGTACCATTGCCTCCATCACTTACGATACCGGCAAAAAGATCAAGCAGGACGCCATTAACGAAAAACTGCAGGAAAATAATATCGTACTTTCCACCCTCTCCTATTTCGACCCGGCAAAAGTCAAGCGCGTGGAAAGGATCATCACCGACCTGATGGTAGAGAAAGGCTACAACAACGGCAAGGTGAACGTGATCGCCCGCGACAAGGGGAAAGACCAGGTAGACCTAACCATAAAAGTCGAACCGGGTCCGAAAACGCGAATCGGCGCCATTGTGTTCAGTGGCCTGGATAGAAAAAAGCTCTCCCCCCGATTCTTGCGCAAAGGCTTGAAGAACAACAAACCGCATGGGCTGTTCTCCGCCATCGGCGGCAAGGACGTTTACGACGAAAAAGGCATCCAGGAAGACCTGGAAAATATCCGCGAACGCATGCAACAGAAAGGTTTCCTGGAAGCCAAGGTAGGAACCCCCGAGTTCTCTCTGTACCGCCGGCATAATCTTTTCGGGAAAATCCGCAAAATGTTGCGCATCACCATCCCCGTGGAACTGGGCCCGCGATACCGCCTGGGAGAAGTCCAGGTACAGGGCAACAAGATCATCAGGTCCGAATTCCTGAAAAATCAGCTAAAGATGGACAAGGGTGATGTCTTTAACATCAAGAAACGCAATGATGCCATTGAGGCCATGCGCAAACTCTACTACTCCCTGGGATATTTTTACTGCCAGGTGGTTCCCACGGAAAACCTGGATCCGATAAAAAAAGTGGCGGACCTGACTTTCACGATTCAGGAAAACGACATCGTGTACCTGGGCCGCCTGGAATTCGTCGGCAACACCTTTACCAAAGACCATGTGATCCGCAGGGAATGGTTCCTGCGGGAGGGTTATCGGCTGAACATCAACCTGCTGGAAGACTCCATCCGGCGCATGAAGCAACTCGGGCTGGTTACCGTGGAAAAAATGCCGGAGATCAAGCCCGACGCGGAAGATCCGCAGAAGATCAACCTGCTGGTCGAAGTCCAGGAACTGAACCGTCAATCCATTAACTTTAACGTGGGCTTCAGCGGCTATGACGGACTGTTTATCGCCGCCGGATATTCCACGCAGAATTTCCTGGGCATGGGCGAAACCTTTGCTCTCAGTTTCCAGCAGGGCACCCGTTCAAAGAATTACCGCTTCGCTTTCACTGAGCCCTGGCTGTTCAATTCCCCGGCCAGCCTGGGAATCGAAGTTTACCGGACTTCCTACGAATTTCCCGCCCTCTACACCCAGCATAGCGAAGGATTCAACATATCTACATCCACACGTTTCTGGCGTTACTGGGGCGCCTCCCTGGTATACAGCCTGCAACGCATTGAAATCTCCGATATCGACCCGGATCTGGATTTCAGCAACCCCTATTCTTACTACTACTACACCGGCGGCAAGCGCACCCTTTCGTCGCTTTCCCCCACCATTTACTATTCAACCGTAGACTCGCCGATATTTCCGCGTTCCGGCACCAAGTATCTGGCCAACTACCGCTACAGCGGCGGATTTCTGGGGGGCGACATCGACCTGCATAAAGTCAAACTCGAATTCGTCAAATTCACTCCCTTGTGGAAACGCCGCCATACCCTGGGATTGCACCTGGTCTACCAGTTCATTCACAACTTCGGAGAAAACGCGGTTCCATTCTATGAACGCTATTTTCTGGGCGGCGAACGTTCGATTCGTGGATATGAAATCTACACCATCGGACCGCGCAGCAGTGAAAATAACTACATCATCGGTGGCACCAAGGCGTTTTTCATCAATGCCGAATACAGCATTCCGTTGAACGAACAGGTTTCTTTCGTGGCTTTTTACGATGTGGGCAACAGCTATGACACCGGTGTTCCCATCAGTCTCGACGATGTCTATCGCTCGATGGGAGTGGAGGTCAAGGTGTTTGTGCCCATGCTGAACGTGCCCTTCCGCTTGATTTTTTCCCACAACTCGAGGCTGCTTCGTGAAGATGAAAAGCACTTTGTATTCCGATTTGCGGTTGGACCGTCGTTCCATTAAGGCATTGTCCGCCGGCAACGGCGTGAAAACACAATATATTGATATTGGTGTATAATAGTTGACAAAAAGGAGTGAAAGATGAAGAAAGCGTTAGTGATCGGCCTGGTCCTGGCATCCATGGCCGCGTATACCTATGCCGAACAGAAAATCGCCGTGGTGAACCCGCAGAAGATCCTGGTGGAAACCATTCGCGGCAAACAGGTAAAAGAAAGACTGGAAAAAATCAGTAATGAGAAACAGGCGGAAATCCAGCAAAAGGAAGCCGCCATCAAGGCCCTTGAGAAAGAACTCATGTCACCTGCCCTGAATCCGGAAACCCGTGAAAAGAAAGCCACTGAGCTTCAGAGCCGGCAGGTAGATATCAAACGCTTTGTCGAAGATTCCCAAAAGGAATTCCAGCGCCGGTACCAGAAAGAAATGGAAACCCTCTACAAGGAAATCATGCCCGTTATCCAGCAGATCGGCAAAACACAGGGCTATACCCTGATCCTTGACCTCAGCAGCGCCGGGGTATCCTATTTCGATACCGCCATCGATATCACCGATGAAGTGATCCGGGCCTACGACGAAAAGTACAAGGCCAAGTAACAGCGGACACAGATGCCCATGGAAACGCCTGTATCCATGACGGATATTGTGCGCTTCCGCCGCATGCAGACACCGCAGGATCGTCCGGGCATGCAGGTCAGCCCGTCACGTTTCCTCTGTAGTCCGGCCCGGACTGGGGCAATCGCCTCTGTTGACGCGCATTCTTCGGCGGAAAGGGAATTCGTTTCCGGAATGACAGCAAAATGACTTCAACCATAGACCCTGCCGCCCGGATCAGCCCCAGTGCCCGGCTCGGCCGTGATGTATCCGTGGGCGCCTACGCCATTATCGGTGACAACGTCCGTATCGGCGACGGGTCGGTGATCAAACACCACGCCGTGATTGATTGCAACACCGCCATCGGACGCGAATGCGTGATCTTTCCTTTCGCGTCCATCGGCACCGACCCCCAGGACATCACCTTCAAGGGTGAAGAAACCTGGGTGGAAATCGGTGATCACAACACCATCCGTGAATTCGCCACCATTAACCGCGGCACCAGCAAGGGCGGGGGCACGACCCGGCTGGGGAATCACAATTACCTGATGGCGTACGCCCATGTCGGGCATGACTGCCGCATCGGCAATCACACCGTGATCATCAACGGCGCCACTCTGGCCGGGCACGTGGAGGTAGAAGACCACGTTGTGATCAGCGCCCACTCCTCGGTTCATCAATTCGTCCGCATCGGCCGCAACGCGTACATCGGCGGCTATACCATCGTGCTTCAAGACATCCTGCCATTCGCCAAGATTTCTCAGTCGCGCGAAAACTACTTTTTCTTCGGTCCCAATTCCATCGGCATGATGCGCAACGGCATCAGCCGAGAATTCATCACCACGGTCAAAGATATTTTCCGCATCATTTTCCGTTCCGACCTCAACACCTCCCAGGCCCTGGACCGTATACGGCAAACCTATCCCGACAGTGAAGAGATGCGCGTCATCGCGGATTTTATTCAACGCACGCGACGGGGCATTCTGAAAAACTTCGTCCACAAATAAAATCCAGGGAACCAACATGGCCGTTGAACCCGCCTCCTCCCCCATCCTGCGAGTCGGCATCGTGGGAACCGGTGCCATGGGTACCAACCACTTGCGCGTGGCCCAATCCCTGCCGGGAATCCAGGTGACCGCGGCCGCCGACCGTGATCCCGCTCAATTGCGCGCAGCACTTCAGGCCCACCCCGCCCCGGCAGTGAACCACTACAGGGAAATGCTTTCCCGAGTGGATGCGGTCATGATTTCAACCCCGACTGAAAGCCACTTTGAAATCGCCCGCCACTTCATCTCCAGCGGCTGTCACGTACTGGTGGAAAAACCCATGACCCGCACGCTGGGAGAAGCGGATGAATTGATCCGCCTGGCAGCCGAAGCCGGGGTGGTGGTCGGCGTGGGTCACCTGGAGCGTTTCAATCCCGCGGTACAATGGGTCCGCCCGCTGGTCAAGCGGCCGCTGTTCATTGAGAGTCAACGCCTGGGATCCTTTTCGCCACGCTCTCTGGATATTGACGTGATCATGGACCTGATGATTCATGATCTGGACATCATCCTGGACATGGATGCTTCCCCGGTCAAGGAAATCCGCGCCGTGGGTGTGCCCATTATCTCATCACGTGTGGATATCGCCAACGTGCGTCTCGAGTTCGCGTCCGGGCTGGTGGCAAACCTGACCGCCAGCCGCGTCTCGCAGAAAAAAACACGCAAATTGCGCATATTCCAGAAAGATCACTACATTTCACTTGATTACAAGAAACGCACGGTCAAAAGCCATACCCTGCGTGACGGTAACATTCACGAAGAGATCCCCGTGATTCCCGACCAGGAGCCGTTGGCCAACCTCTGGGAGCGTTTCCGCGATTCGATTCACCGGAACGGCAATGGCAATGTGGGCCCCGCGCAAGCTCGGCGCGCCCTGGATCTGGCATTGCGCATCTCGTCCAATATCGAAAAGAAGGCCCCAGATCGAATCACTGGTTGACCGTTTGATTCAGCGGGGGGTTTTCCCCGGCCTTGCCGCGGTAGCGGGGCGCGGCGAACACATCCTCTATGAATGCTACCGGGGCAATCGGGCCATTGAACCCCTACCCGAGCCGCTGACACAAGACACCCTGTATGATGTGGCATCCCTGACCAAACCACTGGTAACGGCACTGTTGGCCGCATGGTTTGTCCAAACCAAAGAGATGGCCGTTTCAGACCCGGTACGCCGTTTTCTGCCGGGCTTTCCCCACCCGGAGATATCCATACTTCACCTGGCCACCCACACATCCGGCCTCCCGGATTGGCATCCCTTCTACCTTGAATCCCGGCCCTATCTTGACGTACTGGACTCCCTGCCGATGCAATCCGCACCGGGACGCCGGGTAAACTATTCCTGCCCCGGCTATATCCTTTTGCATTTCGTGTTGGAGAAAGTGGCTGGGGAGCCGTTTGTTGAGGCCGCGCAGAAGCTGCTCCTGGACCCCCTCAACATCCCGGACCTTTTGCTGCGGATTCCCGGGCATGCGCGCAAGCGTTGCGCGCCTACTGAAATGGGCAATCAATGGGAAAAGAACCTGGCACGAAAGCATTTTCCCCAATCAGTTGTGGATGATTTTCCCTGGCGCGAAGAGCTCATCCGTGGTCAAACCCATGACGGAAACTCTTATTACCTGGGGGGTTGCGCCGGAAACGCGGGTCTGTTTGCGACGGCCCGGGCCCTGTTTCACTTGAGCGCTGAATTTTTGCCCGGGAGTTCCCGCCTGCTTCTGCCGGAAACCATTGCCATCATGCGGCGCAACTTTACTCCCCGCAATTTATCCCATCGCAGTTTCGGATTCAAATTGAACTCCACTCCCCTGACCTCGGCGGGAAAGAGCCTGTCAACGGCATCTTTCGGTCACAACGGTTTTACCGGAACTTCCCTCTGGATTGACCCCGTCAGCAGCCTGCGCTATGTCCTGCTTTCCAACCGCGTTCATCCCCGTGTTCAAGATCTGAATTTCAACCGCATTCGTCGCCGCTTGCACAGAGCCCTGGCCAGGCACCTGATAAAGACGGAATAATTGCTATTGGCCAGGGACGATGGGCAATGGGCGAGTGTCCCCGGGCTTTGAAGAATGTAGAAAGTAGAATGTAGAACGGGCGAAGGGCATTTGAGTCGAAAGTCGAAAGTTTAAAGTCGAAAGCAAAAAACCGAAAAGAACTTTCCCTAACTTCTGATCCTCCCCCAACTCCCTCAACTTTTTCTTTTCTCTCCGATAATGACGCTTGCGAAGCAAGCTGATGACACAAGCGCAGCGAGTAAATGAAAAGTTTTCTGAATTACAATGGTATCCAAATGTCCCGAACGCTTTTGTTTTGAATTTGGGTCATTCGGGTTTTGAATTTGTTTGGGATTTGGGATTTAGAATTTGGATTTTTTCTGGTTCGTGGGCGAACGGCCGGTCGCCCCTACGCCTGTTGTGTCTCCTGCCTTCCTGTCACCTGATACCAGTCACCTTCCTTTCAACTTTTCAACTTTCTTTTCCAGATACGGCAATCCGGGAATCAACAGCATGGCGGGAATGGACAGGAAAAAACTGAAACCGAAGAGCCAGGCGTACCCCAGCCAGCCTGCGATGAATCCACTGGCCACACCGGCGAACAACCCCCCCAAGTTCATCAGGCCGGAGCCGATGGCGTAGTGGGCGGCCTTGAAGTTCTGGCTGCAGATGCGCATCAGGTAGGTCATGAGCACCGCGGTGCCCAGGCCGCCGGCCAGTTGGTCAAAACCGTGGATACCGGCAAACAGGGTTAGGTTGCCCGCACCGAGCCAGGCGGATTCCATCCCCCCCGGCGTGATGAACGGCGCCAGGTGCAGGGCCGCGCCCATGTAGACCAGGTTGGTCAGGTTCTGGAGAAGCAGGAAGGGCCAGATGAGGCGCCGCATGCCATATCGTGAAATCGCCCACCCCCCGATCAAGGCGCCCGTGATCGATGCGGGCAAACCCACCCAGGCGCTGATCCAGCCGTAGTGGGCCTTGATACCCAGGTCCACCACGAAAGGGGCCACCATGGTGGACAGCGCCCATTCCCCGGTGCGCATGAGAATAATAAAGCCCAGGATTCGTCCCACCCGTTCCCGGTCCATGAACGAGACAAAAGCGCGGGAGAAGTGGGAATCGCGTTCCGATAGCAGGCGACGCTTGAGGGGGTGGCGGAACACGCCGACGCCGATCAGGGCCAGCAGCAACAAGAGGGCGATCCAGTGGGAAAAATAGACGCTGTGCAGCCAGGGCAGTCGTACCTGCAGGCCCTGCCAGGCGGAAGAGAGGAAAAACGCGCGTACTCCCAGGATTCCCCCAGTCAGTAAGACGACCAGGGCCAGGGTGCGGGGACGAAGCAACGAGATCAGCCAGTCTGTTGTGGCCCGCTTCGGTGCTTCCACCTCGGCCAGGAAAAACAGGTGGAAGACAAAAAAAATGCCGAATATCACCGCCGCCGCGGCAAAAGCCGTTCCCCAACCGATCGTGGCTCCCAGGGTGACGACCACGCCGGTGCCCGTCATCATGGCGATGCGGTACGCCATCACACGGTAGCCCACCCAGCGCGCCTGGGCGTCTTTGTCCAAAGCCTCCATATAGTAGCCGTCAATGGCGATGTCATGGGTGGCCGCCAGGATGGAGCCGATAAAGAAGAGCGCGGCAACGGCCCGGACCCCGAATTCCAGGGGGGCGAATACCGCCGCCAGGATTACCACGCCCAGCAGCATCCCCTGCATGCTCAATAGCCAGCGGCGTTTTGTGGCCACGGCGTCCACCTGGGGAGCCCAGAGGAACTTGAGGATCCAGGGCAGGCCGAAGAGGGAAGTCATGCCGATGTTTTCGAGGGAAACACGCATATCGCGAAAGAAAACCGAGGAGACGGTGCGAATCAGGGTGAAGGGGAAACCCTCGGTGAAGTAGGTGGTAAAGGCCCACAGTGCCGGGGGCACGCGAAAACGATTTCTCATGGCATGGTTCCGGTGGAAGAGCGATTATATCAGCCGGCAAATCCCCACGCAAATACTCTTTTTGGGGACGGACACGGGGTGTCTTGATCGAGTGAGACGGTATGGTCTATAATCAAGTGATTAACGCCGCCGGCAGGCGGTGGGGAGGCGAAAGGTGAACCAGGCAAAGACCGTGTTGTTGCTGGGCGCATTGACGGGCTTGCTGTTGCTGATCGGCGGCATGATCGGCGGCAAGGCGGGCATGGTGATCGCCCTGGTCTTGGCCGCGGTCATGAACCTGTCGGCATGGTGGTTTTCGGACAGCATCGTGCTGCGCATGCATAAGGCACGTCCCCTGGGAATGCAGGAAGCGCCGCGCATCCACGCCATGGTGGAAACCCTGAGTCAACGCGCCGGGATCCCGTCACCCCGGGTTTACGTCATGGAGCATCCCTCGCCCAACGCTTTTGCCACGGGGCGTGATCCCTCCAAGGGCGTGGTGGTGGTTTCAACCGGGCTGATGCAACTGCTGGACGATCGCGAATTGGAAGGGGTCCTGGCGCATGAGTTGAGCCACATTCTTCACCGCGACACCATGGTGCAATCGATTGCCGCTACGTTGGGCGGGGCGATCATGATGCTGGCCTACCAGATGCGCTGGTTCGCTTTCCTGGGAGGCGGCGCGGGAAGAGACGACGATGACGGCGGCGGGATCCTGGGCCTGTTGGCCATGGCGATCCTGGCTCCATTGGCCGCCAGCCTCATCCAGATGGCGATCTCCCGCTCGCGGGAATACGGCGCGGACGATGGATCGGCCCGATTGACCCACAATCCCGAAGGCCTGGCTTCCGCCCTGGAGAAACTGGGACGTGAGAGCCGCCGCATTCCATTGCAGACCCATTCGCAGGCGGCCCACCTGTTTATCGTATCTCCTTTGCGTGCCGATTTGCTGGCCCGCCTCTTTTCCACCCACCCGCCCCTGAAAGATCGCATCGAACGCCTGCGTGCCATGTCCGTCTCCTGAACCCTTGCTTGACAAGCCCAAAATCTCCTTCTATACTGGACCATTCGCGCTTCCGCCGCGGCGGAGGAGAACCCGGAAAACAGGAATCGATCATGAACGAAAACCCGCGTCCCGATCAGAATACCCGCAAGACCCTCAAGCAGGTTGGCTATAAACCCCTGGGAAAGATTTCGGATGCCGTGTACGCGGACATGGGTTTCCGCTGCGGCCTGGAGATTCACCAGCAGTTGTTGACACGGCAGAAGCTGTTCTGCCGCTGCCCCGCCGGGATTTATCAAAAGGACGGGGAATACGACGCGGAACTGGTTCGCCACATGCGTCCCACCCTGAGTGAACTGGGTGAGTACGACGGCACGGCGTTGATGGAATTCAAAACCCGCAAAAACATCTATTACCGCATCCAGAATGAAACGGCGTGCACCTACGACATCGATGACACGCCTCCGTTCCGTATCGACGACCAGGCACTGGACATCGCGCTGGAAGTGGCGCTGCTGTTGGGCACCAGTATTGTCGGTGAACTGCACGTGACCCGTAAGCAATACTTGGACGGCAGCATCCCAACCGGGTTTCAGCGCACCGCCATCGTGGGTATTGAGGGACGGATTCCCCTGAAGGGCAGGGAAGTGGGCATTATCCAGATCAGCGTGGAAGAGGACTCCTGCCGCGAAGTATCCGACCTGGGCCATGACCGGGTCTACACAACCGACCGCCTGGGCATGCCCCTGATTGAAACCGTGACCCATCCACACCTGGTGACACCCCGCATGGCGGCGGCGGGCGCGCAATACCTGAGGTACCTGACCCGCAGCACCGGCCATGTGCGCACCGGGATCGGCGCCGCCCGGGAGGATGTCAACGTCAGCATCAGCGGGGGCACCCGCGTGGAAATCAAGGGAGTGGCCCACATTTCCTGGATACCGGAGCTGACCCATATCGAAGCGTTTCGCCAGAAGAGCCTGCTGCACATCCGTTCCCTGCTTGCCGAGCGCGGCCTGAAAGTGGACAAGTGGAATATCGCCACCCATGATCTGCCTGAGGCATGGATCCCCCGCAAGTCACTGCATGAGTTGTACCAGGGGGCCCGTGACCTGCGTGCGGTCGCCCTCAATTTGCCCGGATTCAAGGGCCTGCTTTCCCATTTCACCCAGCCCGGACAGGTCTTTGCCGATGAAATCTCGGACCGCCTAAAAGTCGTGGCCTGCATTGAACGACCCAACATGGCCCATTCGGAAGATTCCCGCTCTCTGCTGGGGCGCTCACAACTGACGGAAATCCGCCGTCGCCTGGAAAGCGCTCCCCAGGATGCCCAGGTCGTGATCTGGGGACCGGCCGGTGACATTCCGACTGCAGTGGAAACGGTTGAGGAACGCTGCCGTATGGCCTTTACCGGTGTGCCGAATGAAACACGCAAGTCGTACCCCGACGGCACGACCCGTTTTGAACGGGTACTGCCGGGGCCGGACCGCATGTACCCGGATACGGATACGGCCCCCATCCCGGTTGAAGAGGAACGCATCGAACGCATCCGCGCCGGCCTGCCGGAACCGGTGTCACTTCAGATGGCGCGTATGCAGGAGTGGAACGTGGCGTCTAACCACGTCGGCTATATCCTGCGCCGCAACCTTTTCTGGGTCCTGGAGCGCATCGTGGAGGAGTTTCAACAGCCCCCACGGTGCGTGGCCCGGGTTTTGTCCCAGGTATTGCGCCACCTGGAACCCGTTCCCCATGGCAAAGACGGTTTCGACCCCTCGCGCTTGGTTGATATATACGCCTTCATGAAGCGAGAGAAAATCCATCCCGCGCTGGTGGAAGCCATGCTTCCCGTGGTTACGGATCATCCCCAGATGGAGCTGCCGTCAGTGCTGGAAACCATCGGTTTTAAAAGGAAAAACCGCCAGGAGATCCTGGATCTTTTGCCGGTATTGGATGCAAAGTTCAGCCAGATCAACACCTCACCCGACCCCATGGCTCGACACCGCTGGATTATGGGCCAGCTGCGGACGTTGGCGCTGGGCAATATCGACCTGGAAGAGTTGAGCCGCCTGGTTCCGGGAGGGCGAGATGAGTGATATGTTCAAGGGCTATCGCGGGCGTGCCCTGGAGACGCTGAAAAAATTCAATATCCGTGTCTGGAGCGAAGCCGAGGTCAAAACCACGCGCGGGGATTTTCGCGGAATCGTGCTGCCGCGTTCCGAAAATGATGATGACCGTCACCTGGTCCTTAAGCTGGATACCGGCTACAACGTGGGTGTGGACGTGGATACGGTCAAGTCGATTCAGGAGCTTGGTTACCGTGAGGCACACTACAAGATTCCGGAAAAAGAGTTTCCCTTTTCTCCGGAGAAACCCCGTGTCAAACTTTTCGGCACGGGTGGAACCATCGCGTCGCGGCTGGATTACCGCACCGGCGCCGTGATTCCCGCGTTTTCTCCCGGCGAGTTGTACGGCGCCGTTCCCGAGCTGGCGGATATCTGCAACCTGGAAACGGAGAAACTCTTCGCGGTGTTCAGTGAAAACATGGGACCCAGCCAGTACATCACCCTGGCCAAGGCCATCGGTGAAGAAATCCGCCGCGGCGTGGACGGCATCGTGATCGGTCACGGTACGGACACCATGCATCACACGGCGGCGGCCCTGACTTTTATGGTGCAGAATCCGCCGGTACCCATCATCATGGTCGGGTCCCAGCGTTCATCCGACCGTCCGTCCTCGGATGCCGCCCTCAACTTGATCCACTCAACCACCGCGGCTTCCCGCTCAGAGATCGCCGAAGTGATGGTGTGCATGTTCGGCCCCACATCGGACGAATACGCGCTGCTACATTCCGGAACCCGGGTACGGAAGATGCATTCCTCTTACCGCTCCACCTTTCGCACCATCGGTGACATCCCGCGGGCGCGGGTGGAAGGGGAACGCATTATCCCCATGTGTAAAACATTCAATCCCCGGCGTCGCGATCGCGATGTCACCATCAAGCCCTTTTTTGAAGAGAAAGTATCCATTGTCTACTACTATCCCAATATGCAGCCGGACATCATCGATTCCCTTGTAGACAACGGTTATCGCGGTATCGTGATCGCGGGAACCGGTCTGGGTCATGTCAACAAACCCCTCTATCCCGCCATAGAGCGGGCAACCAGAAAAGGGGTGGCCGTGTACATGACCGTGCAGACCCTGTGGGGATATGTGCACATGTTTGTCTACGATACGGGCCGTGATCTGATGAGCAAGGGCGTGGTCCCGGCGGAAAACATGTTGCCTGAAGTGGCCTATATCAAGCTGGGATGGGCCCTGGGGCAGACAGAAGACCTGGACGAAGTCAAACGCATCATGCTGACGCCGGTCAGTGACGAAACCACCCCCAGGGAGCCCTACAACGGCTACCTGATCTTCCAGGGCGGCATTCCGGAAGTTGAACGATTCCTCAAACGATACCATAAATAGACTGTCGGGGATTGCAGGAAAGCGAATGTTGTACAACAATTAGAGTATAAAGCGGTTCCAATGAAGAGGAGAGGGCAATGAACAGAATGCGTTCGACAAAAATCAGTGCAATCATTATTATGATTCTGCTTTTTTCGGGAGTCCTGGCCGCCGATGACCAGGGCTGGATCAACAATTCACTCACCTTGTCGGTGGATAAAAAGATATCGCTGAAATTCACCAATGAGATCCGCACCCAGGAAATCACCTTTGCCGACGGCTTTCTGCACAACTGGCAGGGGGGAGTCGTTTGGAAGGCTTCCTCCAGTACTTACCTGGCCGCGCTCTACAAACGTGAAACCACGGACAAGGGAGCCTATAACCTGCAGGAAAACCGTTTGACCCTGGAAGCGGGCTGGAAACTTTCCATGAGCAACAGGACGCGTTTCGATGTGCGCTTTCGTACGGAGATCCGCGGCTTTGAGGATGACCGTGCCGACCACCATCTGCGATTCCGCCTGCGCCTGCGTTTCACCACCCAGCTCACGCTGGGGAAACTGGTCCTCAAGCCGTTTATCGCAACAGAGCCGTTTGCCGACACCATTGCCGACAAAATCAACCGCAACCGGTTTTACCTGGGCACAGCCGTACCCTTGTCCGCACATGTGGTGTGGGTGGTCAACTACATCCGTCAGGATACCAGCGGCAAGGACCCGTTGCACGTTCTGAACACCGGAGTGGAACTGAAATTCTAGGAGGGGTGCCATGAAAAAAAAGCAGCGTTGGGTGCTGACTTTTGTAATCATGCTGGTTGTGGTCGGTGTATTGCTCCTGATCATGCCCTCGGTGGAAGACGAGGTCCGCCGTGAAGAGATGGTTATGCACGGTCAAGATGCGCCGGGCGTCGTGGCTTTGACCCGGGCCACCGGCCTGGAAGCGGAATGGATCGCCCTGCGCGCCATGGAATGCGGCATCGCCCCCGAGGGATTTCAGCAGAAATCCGGCGCCGAGTACCGTCCCGCGTTTAATCCGGATCCCGCTATTCCTGCGCAGTGCTGGATCGAAACCGGCTACGGCACGCAGAATGCCTGCAAATACTGCCATACTGATCACCTGGCGCAAATCAATCATGGCAACAATTTCCCCATGGGCGAAGACCAGGTGCTGTTCAGCTTTCCCACTCCCAAGCTCAACCTCATCAACTGGAAAAACATCACCCATCCCCAGCAGATCGCCGAACGCCTGGAAGCGGAAGGGATCGCGGTTCCGGATGCCGCCGACCCCGCCAACCTGGACTGGGTGCGCCGCGACAATTGGCGCGAAGCCTACACCCGCGGGCGCGGGATTGGGGACGACAGCTGGAACAACCTTTCCAACCGCGACAGCGATATGCAGTTGCTGCCCGCCCTGAACCCGGATGACCTCTTTCCCTGGAAAGAAGCGGACCCGACCGAAGGCGGACGCCATGGCTACGTGGCCGCCGATGGCTTTGTCATGAACGCCAAAGATGAGTGCACCGGCTGGCGCGCGGTGAATTTTTTCCCTTACGCCATTTTCACACCGTTGACCGGATCGGTGAGTGGCATATACATGCGCCTGCCGCGCCCGTTCCGGGAAAAAGAGGGCCGTTTTGATATGGATACCTATACGCGCAACTTGGATCTTCTGGAAAAACAGATCAAGAACCTTGCATTTGACCCGACCCACTATTTTGGAGACGCCGCTGAAATCAGAGTAGACAAGGGATTCTACCCGGTGGGGACCGAGTTCGCCCACCCGCTTCACTACGTGGACCTGAACGCGGACGGTGAGCGCGGCGCAGAGTTGGACGGGGTGGTGGGAGAGTCAGGTGAGAGCTATGAATTCCCCGGGACACGCTCGCGCCGGGTTAAAGAGATCCGCTACATGTACAAATGGAAAGCCGTGACCCTGGCGGATATCGCGCCCGCGGAAGAGGAAGCCGACGCGGTGCAGGGCAAGGAATGGAAAGGCTGGATCGACAACGGCGCGGGCTGGATCCTGGCGGCCTTCATTGAACGCCGCGACGGTCACCTGCGGCCCCAGACCACCGAGGAGTTGATGCAATGCCTGGGCTGCCATTCCGCGGTGGGAAATACCGTGGACGCGGTGTGGTCATTCCAGCGCAAACTGCCGGGGGACACCGGGTGGGGCGAGATGGATTACGGCAGGTATTCCAAACAAGCGCCGCAGTGGACCCAACTCAACGATTACGTCAATCCCAACGTGGACCGCGGCGAGATGGAGTATTTCTACGCTTCCGTGGTGGGCGCCGACCTTTACGGGGTGATGCCCGCCGAGATTAAAACGGAATTAATCAGCTATGCCGCGGCCAATGATCTGCAAACGCTACTTAAATTAAAGCATTCCCTCGAAGAGATCTTTGACGATGACGCGTTGAAAACCACCCCGCGCCATGTGCGCGAACCGATCCTGCGCGAACGGGCCGCGATCATGCGCCGCTTCGCCGCCGAGAAGGCCTACCTGGACTACAACGCGGAAAAAGACGAGTATTTTATCAAGGGCTCGATTTTTTATCCATCCGTGGAGACCATGCAGGGCAATATCGCCGCTTACCGGCGCATCGTACTGGACCAGAGTTTCAATCTGGGCAAACACGTATTTGGTCTGCGCCCCGGGGCCATCCCCTTCACGTTCCGTTCGGACGGCGAGGTGCTTAACGCCCGGCGTGAACCGATTCCCGCCGGCGCGGTGATCGATGGACGCCCCTACGGGGAAGATGGAGTGGGTACAACGCCCACGGGCTTGACGCCCGTGGACGACCAGGGCCGCCCCGTGGACGCGGAGGGAAATCCCGTGGACCTGGAAACCCATCCCGAACGCGCCGCGGGCCATATTTCCCATGGAGGAACCTTTGACACGCGCTACACCCCCATCCTCTCTGACCGCAAAGTCAGGCCGTGAAACTGGGGACGGTGCTTGTAAGTATGTAAATACGGATTTTTGGACAATCAAAGTTGAAAAGTTGCAAAGTTGAAAAGGGAAGAAGTTAAAAGAGTTTTTAGAGATTTAACTTTCGACTTTCGACTTGGGCTCCTGCCACCTGCCCCCTTTTTTAAAGTACGGGCGACCAGCCGGTCACCCCTACACCCAACTTTAATTACTTCTCTTCTCGTCAACTTTCCAACTCTCCAACTCTCCTGTTTGTAAACCTTTTCCCGCCCAAAGATGTTTTATAAGTGTACGCTTCCCCGGCGGGTTGACCCCGGAGAATAACGGGAAACAAGACGTGGATAAAGAGGAAATGAACACGATACCACAATGCGAAAGCCAACGAGACGAACTGAGGGAACTGCTGGCGCGCTCTCAAAAAGGTGATGCCCGGGCGTTTGAATCGCTGGTACGTCTGTTGCAGCCCATGGTGTTCCAGATCGCGTTGGGCTTTTTCCGTGATCACGATGACGCTATGGAAGTGCTTCAGGACACCTTTCTACGGGTCTACCGCAACCTGCACAAGGTGGACCACGCCGTGGGCCTTCGCGGCTGGGTTTTCCGCATCGCCACCAATATCGCCATCGACCACTACCGGGCGCGACGGAAACGCAGTGACCGGGAACGCAAACTGACCCTGATCCAGAATGGAATCACGGACCGGTCTCACAATCCGGAAGAGCGGAGTGAACAGGCGGAGCGCGTGAAACGTTTGCAGGCGGCGGTGGATCAATTGTCTACGCGTGAACGATCCGTGTTTGTTTTGAAACACATCAACCACCTGAAAATGAAAGAGATCGCCGCGATATTGGATATCTCCCTGGGAACGGTCAAGTCCACCCATTTTCGGGCGGTTAACCATCTGCGCCGCGAGGTTGCGGCAGGAGGTGAGGCATGAAGCAGAATGATTGTGAACATATGCGGCGGGAAATGGTATTGTGGCTGTCCGGAGAGAGCGACGGTATTGGTGTGGTACAGCATGTAGAAGCATGCCGGGGCTGTGCCCGTTACTTGGATCAACTCCAACGCCTGATGGGACAAATCGATATCCGCGAGCGAGAAATCGGCTCATCGTTGCAGGGCATGGATTGGGAGGGCCTGGCAAAGCAGGTGACCCGTCATGCCATGCAGCCGCAAGCCGCAAGCGATTTAAAACGCCGGCGCCTGCCCCTGGCCGCGGCCCTGTTCGGGCTGGGTTTGCTGACCGGATACCTGGTTTTTAGTCATAGGGCCGGGATCCCGGCCGGTTCCAACGCCGCCCGGCAGTTGTCCGACAGCATCCGCCTGGTGGAGACCGTCAAAGATCAGCGGGAGATCATTGATTTTCTGGGCCGCGCGCGCCTGTTGCTGCTTGAAATCCTGCATGCCCAGCAGAGCGAACAGGAGCGTGACGTGCTGGCCGGGGCCGCGGCAGGCCTGTTGCGGGAGTACCGTTATCTGGGCCACAACCTTACCCAGAGCCGGATCCAGGAAGCCCGTGGCGTGATGGAGCGTTTATCCTGGGTACTCACGGAACTGTCATACGATCCTCCTCCCGGCAGGGAGAGGGTGGCCGCGGTGCGACGCATGGTGGAGCGGGAACGCCTGTTGTTCAAAGTCAGGCTGATTGAGCGGGAATTGGAATCTCCCGTACGCGAGGTGTAAGATGACACGCAAATTAACGGTAATATTGCTGGTGATGGTGCTCGGGGCCGCGGTTTCAGCCGCCATGTCCCCTGAAGAGGTTTCGATGGAGCGTGCCAAGATACTGCTGTTTGACAAGCAGTGGCGCCGGGCCCTGGCTGAAATCGACCGGGTACTGGAAGCCCACCCCGATTTCGCCCCGGCCCTTTATTACCGGGCGCGTTGCCTGGCGGAATTGGGCCGGAAAAAAGAAGCACTGACGGGATACAAACGTTTTATGCAAACGAGGGGCTCAGAGACTTTGCAGGAAGAAGCACGCATATCGATAATCGACCTGGCTTTTTCACTGCATTCAGAGGGCATGAAAGGATACCTGCAGACCATCCTGGACTTGCTTGAATCCCCCAGGGAAACCGTGAGTTTCTACGCGGCCCTGAAGTTGAGTTACCTGGATGATAAAAAGACGGCCGCAAAGGCAGTTTCCGTGCTTAAACGCATGGCCAAGAAGTCATCCGATCCCGATCTGGCGGATCGGGCCAAGATCGCCCTGTTGCGCATCGATCCGCGCCATTTGAAAACCTCTCCATCGGAACCAGACGGCATGGGCAATGCCATGTTGCGAATCGAGGTGGTGAACCAACGTACCGGCAAGTCATCCCTGGCCATCCGTATCCCGTTCATGCTGGCCCGCCTGGCCTTGGAAGCGTTGCCTGATGCGGAGCGCAAAGCCCTGCAATCGCGGGGGTATTCCCTGGATGGCATCATTCAAACCCTGAGCAGTAGTCGTGAAATTATCCGCCTGGAAACCGAAGACGAGGAAGTTCGCATCTGGGTGGATCACAAGTGAATTCCCGGGGGTTTCCCCGGACTCAATCGCATAGGAGGTGAAACATGCAACGCAAGATCTGGGTGGTTATGTTGGTCGCTGCTCTTTTGGCCGGACCGCTGGCGGGGTCCTTATCCGCCGCGGCCAAGGCTGACAAGGACAACCGCGTGATCAAGTTGCTGGTGGTAAACAAAGCCAGCGGCAAAGAGGAAGTCAAATTGACCTTTCCCGCAGCCCTGCTGGAATGGGCCGCCGAATGTTGCAAAGATGAAAAGATCCAGTTGATGGGAGATTGCCGGATCTCCCTGAAGCAATTGCTGGACATGTTGCAGAAAAGTGGCAATCAGACTTTACTGGAAGTGGACGAAGAGAAAACGCGGATCAAGATCTGGTTTGAGTGAGCGGCAAAGAGAGCGGGAAAGGGAAGCCTCAGCGGCCTGCCGGGTGCCTCCGGTTCAGCCGCCGCTTCTCCTTTCCCGCCTCTCCCCATAAACAAAGGTCCCGCTAGGTCACTCCTCGGGCGCGTCGTCCCGGAATCGAGTGGTCCGGTGGGACCCGTCACAAAACGGCTGGTTACGCGACTCACCGCAACGGCACAAGCAATAATGTTCTCTGGATTCCGGGCGAGAGCCCAGGTCGTCTTCCAGACCGATATTGCCGGTAATTTCCAGGGGGCCGTTCTTGGCCACACGGATGGCCGGCGGGCGTTGCGGTTCCGCCGCGGGAACACCGTGGCGGGATGTGCTCAGCGCGCCGGAAGGGCATTTCCGGACCACGTTTTCGATCTCTTCCGGATTGGCCGCATCCGGATCGATCCAGGGGCGGTGGTTTTTGCGAAACACGCGGGGAAGTCCCAGCACGCAGGAGCGATCATGCGAGCAGACTCCGCGGTTGTCATGGATCGTGATCTCGCGGCCATGGTAATCGATGCGGCGGTCGGGAACTCGGTTGTCCGATTTGTTTCCGTTGATGCCGGCTGGAACGTGGCTGCCGTCGCAGTAAGGTTTGCGCCTGGACCGGCCGCAGCGACACAGCACCATGACCGGTGCCACGGGAAGGCAATTGCCCTCGGCATCGATCAACTGTGCCACGTTGCTTGCCTGAAAAGGCGTGGCGCAGGTACAACGGATCACGGCATGTTCCTGTTCTCTGATGTTTTTGTTCATTTCCCGTTTGTGTGTCAAATAATCATATTAGGCCCAACCTGCAGGACTGTCAAGATCAGCTTGACATGTGCCGGGATTGGGGTATACTGACACATTCCCCCACGCGTTTTTCCGCTTTTCAAGTAGCGAAAACCATGACAGCGGAATCACGCCCCGGTTCCAGACAAAGAGCCATTCAGAGGGATCAAA
>JAFGNX010000140.1 GCA_016926835.1 Candidatus Aminicenantota bacterium
GCCTGAAGGTATAATGACAGTCATGCACAAAGTCCTGGTGGTGGAAGACAACCGTTCCATGCGGGAGATGCTGCATACTGTCCTGTCCGAAAAGGGATACGAAGTCACCTCCGCTGATGACGCCGCCACCGCCCTTTTGCATTTGAAACGCGCTTCATTTGCAGTAATGGTATCCGATCTGCAGATGCCGGGAATGGACGGTCTGCAGTTGGTCGAAAAAACACGGCCCATGGGCATTCCCTGCATCATCCTGACGGCGTACGGCTCCATCGAGAAGGCCGTGGAAGCCATCAAGGCCGGCGCATTCGACTTTGTCGCCAAGCCGGTGGATCCGGAGTACCTCAACCTGATCATCACCAAGGCCCTGGAATCCACGCGTATCCTGCGCGAAAATATCGTTTTCCGCCAGGCCGAGGCCACGGCCACCCGTTCCGCCGTGATCATCGGGCAGAGCCCGGAAATCCTGGCGGAAGCGGAAAAACTCAAACAGGTGGCGCCCACCGATACGCCAGCGCTGCTGCTGGGAGAGAGTGGTACCGGCAAAGAGTTGTTCGCCCGCACCATCCACCGCCTGAGTCCCCGCTGCGAGAGCCCCTTCGTGGCCATCAACGCCGCGGCCATTCCCGAGCGCCTGCTCGAAAACGAGTTGTTCGGGCACGAGAAAGGCTCCTATACCGACGCCTACACCCAGCAGGTCGGCAAGTTGGAACTGGCGCAGGGGGGCACGTTCTTTATGGACGAAATCGGGGACCTGCCCCTTCACCTCCAGGGCAAATTGTTGCGTGTCATCGAAGAAAAGACCATCAACCGGCTGGGCAGTAACCGGGAGATCAAACTCCAACTGCGTTTCGTGTTCGCAACCAACCGCGACCTGGAAGCGGAGGTGCAGGCGGGTCGCTTCCGCAAGGACCTGTTTTACCGCATCCACGTATTTCCCATCCACATCCCTCCCCTGCGGGACCGGGGGGAAGACGTTACCCTGCTGGCGGAGTATTTCGTGCGCCATTACTGCCGGGAAATGAACAAGCCCCGGCTGGAACTGGCCCCGGAAGCCGCGGCCAAGCTGCGACGTTACCCATGGCCGGGCAATGTGCGGGAGTTGCAGAACACGATTGAACGGGCCGTAATCATCTCACGCGGTCCGCACATCCAGGGCGCGGACATTGTCCTGCCCGACCGCGGCCTGGATCTGTTGGAGGATTTCAGCCTGGATGGAGGTCTCAAACAGGTCACCGCCCGGGCGGTGCGTCTGGTGGAAAAGGCCCGGATTGAACTGGAACTGGAACGCACGGATTTCAACCGCCGACGTGCGGCGGATCAACTCGGAATCAGTTATAAGACACTGCTGGAGAAAATCCGCGAATACAATATCCGCCCGGAGAACCATGGGTGACTGGCTGCGCCGCAAGTGCATCCGCCTGCTGATCCACGCCATTGCCGGCACCTGCCGCACGGAAGTATCCGGACGGGAGGCCGTCGAAGAGGTTCGGCGCCAGGGTGCGCCCCTGATCATCCTGTTCTGGCACCGCCATATTTTCGCGTTGATCCATCATTTCCGCAACAGCGGGGCACGTCCCCTGATCTCGCATTCAAAAGACGGTGACCTGGTGGCCGGAGTGGCGCGGGAATTCGGACTCGATCCCATTCGCGGTTCCTCTTCCCGCGGAGGAGCCGCTGCTTTCTTGACCATGATGCGCAGCCTGCGCGAACCCGGTACCGAAGTGTTGATTACCGCCGACGGCCCCAGGGGCCCGGCCCGGAAAATGAAGCCGGGTACCCTGGAGCTGGCCCGTCGCAGCGGGGCCTGGTTGATCCCGGTGAGCTGGTATGCCAGGCCGGTCCACATCTTCCGACGGTCCTGGGACAAATTCCTGTTGCCTTTGCCGTTCAGCCGCGTCCGGCTGACTTACGGCGCTCCCATCCCCCCGGATGCACTGTCCAGCCGGCATGCGGAAGAGATGATCAGGAATCGCCTGAATGAACTGGAGGCGGGCCTGCTTCACGGGCTGCGCAGGAAAAGAGATTCGAAGGAGAGCATATGAAACGTATCCGTCGCCTGGGAATTCTGACCGGCGGGGGCGACTGCCCCGGCCTCAATGCCGTGATCCGGGCCGTGGTCAAGACCGCCGCCCTGCGGTACAACGCCGAAGTCGTGGGCATCCGTGACGGCTTCCGCGGCCTGGTGGAAAATGACACCCGTCCATTGGGATTTGATGATGTTTCGGGGATTCTGCCCCGGGGTGGTACCATCCTGGGCACATCCAACCGTCACAATCCCTTTCAATACCCCGTACTGGACGCGGATGGCAACCGCACCGGTTTCTCGGACCGCTCCGCGGACGCCGCCGCTACGGTGGAAACAGAAAAACTGGATGTGCTGGTAGCCATCGGTGGAGACGGCACCCAGACCCTGGCCAACGAACTGCACAAGCAGTACGGCATTCCCGTGGTCGGGGTGCCCAAGACGATTGACAACGATATCGGCGGTACGGACCTCACCTTCGGCTTTGACACCGCGGTGGCCATCGCCACCGAGGCGGTGGATCGCCTCCATTCCACCGCGGAATCCCATCACCGCATCATGGTTCTGGAAGTAATGGGGCGTTATGCAGGCTGGATCGCTTTGGAAGCCGGCATCGCCGGAGGAGGCGACGTGATCCTGATCCCGGAAATCCCCTTTGACATGAATTTGGTGGCCCGCAAGATACGTGACCGTGAAAAACGCGGCAAGCGATTCTCCCTGATCGTGGTGGCGGAGGGTTCCAGGCAGGTTGACGGCGAACTGGTTGTGGCCCGAAAAGTTCAGGACCCCAGCGATCCCATCCGCCTGGGCGGCATTTCGCGCTTCGTGGGCGACGCCATCGAGGATTTGACCGGCATTGAATCCCGGTACACAATCCTGGGACACGTGCAGCGCGGCGGCAGCCCCACGGCATTCGACCGTCTGCTGGCCACCCGCTTCGGCTACCATGCCATGGAAACCGCAGTGGACGGCCTGTTCGGCCATATGGTGGGGCTGCAGGGCACCAAGATCGTGGCCACCCCGATTGCGGAAGCCGTGGCCGTACCCCGGAAGGTTGCGCCCGACGGCGACATCGTCAAAACCGCCATGGCCCTGGGCACCAGTTTCGGGTTTTAGCCATGGAATTTTTGATCTTTTCGCTGGGCTGCCTGCTCGTGGCTCTGTACTTCTTTTTGAAGCCCCGTTTCGTTCAACACCGGCGTCGCCGCATCATGCAGCAACCGTTTCCAAGAGAATGGGTCGAAATACTGGAAAAGCATTTCCCCCTGTACAAAGGTCTGCCCGCTCCTTTGCAGAAAGAGCTGCGGGAAAAGATTCTGGTTTTCCTGGCCGAGAAAAACTTCGTCGGACGCCAGGGCCAGGAGGTCACCAATGAAGTGCGCGTGTTGGTAGCCGCCCAAGCCTGCCTGCTGCTGCTGAACCGCAAAACGAACTACTTTCCCAAGCTCTCCACCATCTACATCTATCCCACCGCCTACTTCGCCAAAAGGGTTTCCTACTCCGGCGCCCTGGTTTCGGAAACCACCCAGACCAACCTGGGGGAATCATGGAACAGCGGCGAACTGGTATTGGCCTGGGACGCCGCTGTCCACGGGGCCAAAAACACCTATGACGGCCGCAACGTGGTCTTTCACGAGTTCGCCCACCAGTTGGACCAGGAGGACGGGGCGGCCGACGGCGCGCCCATCCTGGCGGAATTCTCCGCCTACGCCTCCTGGGCCCAAGTGCTGGGCAAAGAGTACGAGCGCCTGATCCGCAAAAAAAAGAAACACCGCAAGACGGTGATCAACAAGTACGGCGCCACCAACCCGGCCGAGTTCTTCGCCGTGGCCAGCGAGACCTTTTTTGAAAAGCCGCGCCAGCTGGAAAAACGCCACCCCGAACTCTACGAAGAACTCAAATCCTACTACGTCACCGACCCCATCACCTGGTACGACCGCCTGCATAAAAAAGCCGTCAATTAATCGTTTACCCTTACGCAGCCAAGGAGAACACCCATCAGTGAGAAGTTGATCGCTCCTGCCCCCCGCGTTCTACAGGGCGGCCACGGGGAGCCGCCCCTACACTGTCTCCCGCCACCTGATTTCTTATTCCTCCGTGTATTCCGTGTGTTCCGTGGTTTGAATTTCTTTACGGTTCATGGGCGACCAGCCGGTCGCCCCTACGCCTGGCCACCTGTCTCCTGCTTCCTGATACCTGTCACCTTCTTTTCAACTCTCCTGCATCCATTGCTTTGGCCTTTGCTTTTATTTAGAATCAGAACACTATCGATAACAGGTTGGGGATGGAAAGGAGGATAGGAATGAAGATCCGCCTTATGTCAATGTGGGAGGCCGTGCGCACCAGTTTCTGGTTTGTTCCCTCCATCATGGTCATCGCGGCATCCGGCCTGGCATTCGGACTGATCCAACTGGATCGGACCCTGTTGATCGAGCCGGGACGCCTGCTCTTTTCCGGCGGGATCGAGGGGGCGCGCACCCTGCTCTCGACCATTGCCGGTTCGATGATCACCATCGCCGGAGTCACTTTTTCGATCACGATCGTCGCCCTGACACTGACCTCTTCTCAATTCGGATCCCGGCTGTTGCGCAACTTCATGGCGGACCGGGGCAACCAGCTGGTACTGGGGACTTTTATCGCCACTTTCCTGTACTGCCTGCTGGTGATGAACGCGATCCCCCTGTCCGGAACAACCCATCCGGTCCCCGCGATCGCGGTCACTTTCAGTTTTGTCCTGGCCCTGATCGACCTGGGGGTACTGATTTTCTTTTACCACCACGTGTCCAATTCGATCCACGCCGACAGCGTGATCAACAGCGTAGCCCGGGAACTGGATGAAACCATTGCCCGTTTCATCAAAACCGCTCAAAACCACCCGGCGGGAAAAGACACCGATCCCGAATTCGATGCCATTACCAAGGCCGACCCCGGCTACGTCAACGCCCGTTCAAGCGGCTACCTGCGGGCTTTATCCGAAGAAAGCCTGATGGAAACAGCAACCCGGGAAGATATTGTGATCCAGGTTCATTACCGCCCGGGCGAATACATTTTTCCGGAATCCGTGCTGGCGACGATATATCCGGCAACTGAGGATGACACCGTCAAAGAAGCGATCGCCAATGCCTTTATCCCGGGAACACGTCGCACACCGGAACAGGACCTCGAATTCGCCGTTCATCAACTGGTCGAAGTGGCTTTGCGTGCCTTGTCTCCGGGTATCAACGACCCCTTCACGGCCATCAGTTGCATCAACCGCCTGGGAACCGCGGTCTGTCGCCTCAGCCGCTCGGATTTTCCCTCGGCCCGGCGCTTCGACAAAGAGGGAAAACTGCGCCTTGTATTGAAGACATATACCTATGGGGGACTTCTCGACGCGGCCTTCTACCAGATCCGGCAGTCCGCCCGCGGCAGCGTGGCCGTTTACGCCCGCCTGCTGGAAACCCTGGCCGTGGTGGCCGCCGTCCAGCAAAGCCCGGAACGCGCGCTGGATATCTCGCGGCACGCAAAGATGATCCGTGACGCGGCCGGAAGGCAGATCGCGGACGCCAATGATTTAACGGATATTGAAAAACGCTACCTTGCCGTCATGAAGAACATCGCCCTGTGCCGCATGGGTCCGGTCCCGAAACACGCAAGGTGAACCGTCACACATCAGATTATGGCCTGCTTTTTTTTTGTAAACACAAAGACCAGAACGGACAGGACCGAGATGGGCATCACGAAGTCCGGATACACCTTGAACGTGACAGCGGCACCCGTGCCGATGGCGGCCCACAAGGCCGGAATGACGATCAGCCAGCGATTGAAAAGGCCGGACACGAGCAGGAAAATTCCCAGAGTCAGGATGATGGAGGGGCAGGGCAACCCGAGACTGATTGTTGTCTGCAGGGAGTGCCCCGGCAGGTACAACAGGACCGGATATACCAACAGTCCGAAAACGATGAATCCCGCCCCCAGCCAGTCAATCGCCCGATATCGGAAATCGAAAACGAGCCGACCGCGCACAAATGTCTCATACAACAGCCACAATCCCTGGAGGATGAACAACCCCCCGAATACATAGGCGGCCGGTAGATGAAGGCATCAGGTTCGGTCAGGGGAATGGAAAAAGAACCGTCACGGGGGCGGGCCGGATGGCCGACCCCGTGACGGTTCAAAACCGTGGGCGGGACCAGGGGCTACATATCGTAAGCCGATTCGCCGTGGAGGGCGAAGTCCAGTTCCGACTCTTCCTCTTGATTGACCACAACAGGAGAGAACTTGTTGATGAGCCAGAGCATTACGTAAGTGAAGAGGAAAGCATAGATTCCGGCTCCCATTACGGCAACCACTTCCTTGAAGAAAAAGGACACACCGCCCAGGAGCAGGCCGTCGGCGCCACTGGCATTCACGGCGGTGCTGGCGAAAATGCCCAGCGAAATCACACCCAGGGTGCCGCCCACGCCGTGAACACCCCAGACATCAAGGGCGTCGTCCCAGCGGAGTTTGTTTTTCAGCTCTACGGCAAAGTAGCAGATGGCTCCGGCCAGTAAGCCGATAATGCAGGCGTGAAGGGGCGAGACATACGCCGCCGCCGGCGTAATGGTGGCCAGACCGGCTACCGCTCCGGTGAGCAAGCCGACCAGCTTGGGTTTTTTCTTATGATACCATTCGATCAGCAGCCAGGTAATGGCCGCGAAGGACGCCGCCAGATCGGTATTCAGAAAAGCCAGGGTGGTGATCCGGTCCACCTGAAGTTCGGAGCCGGCGTTAAAGCCATACCAGCCGAACCAGAGCAGACCGGTCCCCAGAGCGATCAGGGGGATACTGTGCATGCCTTTGTCTTCGACTTTTCTGCGGCCCACAAAGAAAACTGACGCCAGAGCGGCCATACCGGCGATGGCGTGCACCACTATGCCGCCGGCAAAGTCAAGGACTCCCCACTTCGCCAGGATGCCCCCGCCCCAAACCATGTGGACAAAGGGGAAATAGACAAACAACAGCCAGAATACCAGGAACATCAGGTAGGGCTTGAAGCGCACCCGGTTGGTGAACGCCCCGGTGATCAGGGCCGGGGTGATGATGGCGAACATCATCTGGTAGGCAATGAAAACCAGCAGGGGAATTCCCGTGGAACCATCAGCGAACATCTGGTCCAGTGATATCCCCCGCAGGAAAGCGTGGTCCAGATTACCGATAATTCCGCCCACATCACCGCTGAAACAAAGCGAGTATCCCACGGTGAACCATAGAATGGTGGTGACACCCATGGACACGAAACTCTGCATCATAATGGTCAGGACATTCTTGCGACCGACCAGGCCACCGTAAAAAAACGCCAGTCCCGGGGTCATCAGCATGACCAGGCTGGTTGCCAACAACATGAATCCTGTGTTTCCAGGGTTTAACATGTAACCTCCATGATCTTTTTTTTGGTCTGGCGAAAACCGATTCCTTCCGGCCGCACAAACGAACCGGTTCTGTCGGATTGTCGCCGAACCCATTCCACCTTTTGCAAGCTATGCCAGAATTGTTGCGGCATTTTGCCATTTTCTTGCGGATTTCGTGACAATGCAGCGAATCCTTGTGCCGTCGAACCGTAGTCCCCTGAATTTGAAAAATCCTTCGCACGATAGTATAACCATTTGGAGTCGGAGACGATTCGACTTCATTTGGGTTGTCACGGGATGGATTCGCGGATCGTTTCAACCATTGGGTACCCATGAAAACGCATATTCTCTTTGTGGAAGACGATGTCAGTCTGCGCAAAAGTTACGCGTATATTCTCGAAAAAGAGGGGTTTGTTGTTTCCTGGGCCCATTCCGGTGAAGAAGCGGTGGAGCTGGCGCGCCGGATTCAACCTCATCTTCTTTTGCTGGACCTGGTGTTGCCGGGGATCGACGGTTTCGAAGTGTGTCGCCGGTTGGAGAACGATCCGCGACTGGAGGGAATGTATATTATCATGTTGACGGGCAAAAGCATGGAGGAGGAAATTATCCACGGCCTGGAATTGTACGCCGACGACTATATCACCAAACCCATCGAACCCCCTCTCCTGCTGGCCAGAATACGGGCCGTGCTACGGCGCACATTGAAATCCTGTGCTCAGAAAAAAGACAAAATAACCTGGAACGATCACCTGTGCATAGACATTGACGCCCGTGAATTGTATTTGCGGGAACGGTTGGTTCCATTGAACCGCACAGAATTCGATTTAATGGTCCTGCTGGCCAGGAATCCCAACCGGGTGTTCTCCAGAGAACAGATTCTCAACCATATCCGCAGCGATGACTTCGACATCACCGACCGGGTGGTGGATTCCCAGGTTTCCCGGCTGCGCGGGAAATTGGGTGATTTAGGCAGTCGCATCGTTACCGTGCGCGGCGTGGGGTACAAGTTCCGCCCCCCGGAAAATCCGGTTTCATCGGGAGACACTTCCTGACGTTCCGGCCCCCACACAATCATGACCCGAGATATATCACTTAAACTCCTTCTGGTCACCAGCTTCCTCGTAATCGGAATGATTCCCGTCATGACTTTCGCATTGATCAGTCTGCACACCTCGGACATTGAATTCCGCAACCAGGCGTTTCAGCACCTGGAATCGGTGCGGAACATTAAGAAGCATCAGATCGAGAATTTCTTTTCCGAGAGACTCCGCGATGTGACCGTCCTTTCCGGGAATCCCTATGTAGTGAGTGCTTTCAGGGACCTCCGGCAGGCTTTCTACGACAACGGAGACAAAGAGAACCGCGGCTTTCAGGGGCACACTCGGGGCAGATTCAAGGCCCCATCTCCGTATCGCCGGGTTCATGACCGTCATTTCTTTCATTTCCAGAAAATGGCCCGTGAATACGGGTATTACGATATTTTCCTCATGACTCCTGAAAAAGGCCACACCGTATTCACCCTGCGCAAGGAGTCGGATTTCGGCATCCCCATTGGAGACAATCCGTCTTCCCTGCGCGATGTCTGGCGTCAGACCCGGGACAAACAAACAGTGGCCCTATCGGATACGAAGCCCTACCCGCCCTCCATGAACGCTCCCGCTCAATTCATGGCCGCTCCGATTCGGGATGGCCGCCGCACCATTGGGATTCTGGCCCTTCAAATATCCATTGAATCCATTGATCATATCATGCAGGAGCGTACCGGAATGTGGGAGACCAGCGATACCTATCTGGTGGGTCAGGATTTGCGAATGCGCTCTGATTCATACATGGACAGAAACCGGCATTCCGTGCAGGCATCCCTCAACGGCACCGTCAGGGAAAACGGTGTGGACACCCCACCGTCCCGCGCCGCCCTGGCCGGAAAGGCGGGACGCATCATCACCCGGAACTACCGGGGAGCCCGGGTCCTTTCCGCCTACACCCCCATTGAAATCCTGGGAGTCAAATGGGCCTTGATCGCGGAGATCGAACAAAAAGAGATCGATGCCCAAATCGCCCGGGCGTTGAATACCCCGCTGATCACCCTCTTTATACTCTCCGGAACCATCCTGCTCCTGCTGTCCTGGATTGTGTCCAGTTTTTTAAACCGCGGCCTGAAACGCACTACCGGCCAACTAAACAAAATGATCACGAAAATCCTCGCCGGCGACTTGAACTCCCGGGGGGATGTGGATTCCGTGAGCAGGGATTTCCGCGAAGTCGTCGACTCGGCCAATCAATTAATCGAGGCCTATGCACAGCAAAGCCGTAAAAACGAGCAGCTCGTAGAACATATTCAGTACTCCCAGCGCATGAAAGCCATCGGCACCCTGGCGGGAGGAATCGCTCACGACTTCAACAACATATTGACATCTTTGTTTGCCTACGCTTACATCGTTCGTGCGGAAGTGAACGAGGATGGACCGGCCCGTCAGGGCATCGCGGAAATTGTCTCAGGACTGCGACGGGCCTCCGAGGTGGTGGATCAGATACTGGTTTTCGGGCAATCTTTGAAATCCAAGAAAAAAAGCGTTGAAATCACGGGACTGGTATCGGAGGCCGTCAAACTGGTCAAGGCGATCATGCCGAAAAACATCACCCTGACTCTGGATGTGATCCCCGAAACCCGCTACGTTCTGGCGGTCCCCGCCCAGATCAACCAGATCCTAATGAACCTCTGCACCAACGCCATAGACGCCATCGGCGATCAGGATGGGAATCTGGTCATCTCTGTGTCGGCATTCCGTCATGATGGACGTCAAATCTCGAGTTTGGACCGGGGCGAATTCTGCCGCATCACTGTGATGGATGACGGCCGGGGTATGCCCCCGGGAATACAGACCAGGATTTTCGAACCCTTCTTCACCACCAAACCCATTGGCTCGGGAAGTGGTATGGGACTGTCCATGGTGCACGGAATCGTCACGGATAACGGAGGGGAGGTGGAAGTCACCAGCACTCCGGGCAAGGGCTCCCGGTTAGACGTCTACCTTCCCCTGATTGATCCGGACCAATGGAGTGCTGAAGTAGAGGAATCACCGAGGGTTCTTTCCGGCCAGGGAGAAAAAATCCTATTTGTTGATGATGAAATCGACATTTGCCTTTCCCATAAACATGCCCTCGAATCCCGGGGATTCAAGGTTTCCGCGATCTCGGATTCCCGCAGAGCCCGCGACCTGCTTAACCGGAAGACCCAAGCCTTTGATCTTGTCATTACCGACCTGAACATGCCTCATGTCAACGGCATAGAGATCGCCACCCTCGCTTCCCGGCATCTGGAAAGCCGGCCGGTAATCATCATTACGGGTTTCCAGCAGGATCCGGCCCAATTGAAGCCGGTGGAAAATTTGGAGAATATCGCCGGAATCCTCAAAAAACCCTACGAAATGAATCAATTGATCGCCATGATCCATGACGCGCTCAAAGATAATCCGGCAGCTCAATCAAAGTAATCATATTCAAACGGAACGAATGGTTTCGCCCTCCGCCTACAGGCGCCAGAGGTAGGAGATCTTGAAAAAGAAGCCGCGCTTGCGCTCCAGGAAGCGATCGTCCTCGACATACTCGCGGTTTTCCCAGCGCATGCGGTCGAAAGCTGCACCGTAACCCACGTGCACCACGGTTCCGGGGATATAGGTAAACGAAGCCAGGAAATCCAGCACCAGGCGGCGGCGGTAGGAGTTGTACTCGCCGATACCGCGGATAAAGAGGTACTTGTTGATCTGAAAGGTATTGCGGCTGCGCACGATGAGATAATCATATTCCTCTTTGCCGTCGCTTGCGCGGTAAAAGTCAGTGTACCGCAATGACAGGCTGGAAGTGAACTTGTCCGTGGGCTGGTAGTCCAGGCCAAAGACCAACTGGTTGCTCGTGCCGCCGAAAGGATCCTCCTCATCGTAGTAAATGGCTCCGCCGCGACGATAAACCAACTGCAGATAGACCTTGCGCGTGACCTGGCTGTACAATTGAACGCCCACTGAATTGCGACCGAAACGTTGGCCCGCGAACACCTCGTTGCCCGCGATCAGGTCAAAACGCAGCGAAGTGGTCCTGGGCAAATGCAAACGCAGGGTGAAAAGGTTGAAGGTTTCCACCATGCCGCTGTACTTGTCGTAAATGTGGTAACTCCAGTAAAAAGGCTCGATACGCTGAAAGAAATCGGACTTGGGATAAAAGCGGTACATGGCGAAGGCGCCGAGCCGGGTCAAGCCGTCCCGGGTCAGGAAACCGGAATCAATCCGGAAATCGCGCGCGATGTCCTGAACGCCGGCAATTACCATCACGTTGCGGTTGTTGTAATTGTAGTTGACGGCCAGGGCATGACCGTTGCTGACCTCTCCCCCTCCCTGGGGCCGGGTAAAGGAGCCCAGAAGGTGAAACTCGGTTGAACTTGCCGGACTCAGGCGGAAACGCCCGTCCAGTCCGGCCACGCGGTTGAAACCATCGCCGGCGCTTCGGGAAGTCAGGAACCCGCCCATGAACGCGTCACCTGAAAAAGCGTGTCGATACCTCAGGATACCGAAATCCGCGCGCGTGGCCCCCTCTGTGTCGGGTGCCAGCTTGTCCCGGGCGATGATTGCCGTCATGGTATCCCGCCGGGTCAACTTCCCGCTCAATTTAAGGCCGTACACGGGATCCACAATGTTGCGGGTGTGGACAACAGAGTACAGGGGCGCGTCTTCGGTATTGCCGGCAAAACGAAACACCTCCATGCCCTCCAGGAAGAAGGGCCGCTTTTCACCAAGATAAAGGGCGTGACGCAGGTTGACGTCCACCTGGCCGGCATCGGCCTCTACCTGGCTGAAATCCGGATTCACCGCGGCGTCCAGGGTCATGCCCGCGGTCAGGCCCAGCTTTGCCGTAAGGCTGAGGTCACGCCGGGTTTGCGCCGGCGCCATGACACCCTCTTCCGCCTCGCGGCTGCGGGCATTGGTGAAAGCGGGCAGGAGTTCGACCACACGCCGGTACTTCAGTCCGGAGAAATCAACGGGAATCGCGTGGCTCAGGAAAGCAGCGCTCTTGGCGGGTACTTCGGGATACGCGCCCATTTCTGAAGTGCGCACAATCTGGCGGATGATCATCACTTTGATTGCCAGTTTCTTTCGGGAGGGGAAACGGATGCTCGTGGCCGGGATACGGCATTCCACAGTGTAACCGTGTTCATGAATGCGTCCCCGGCTGAACCAGACGAAATCCGCGCTGGGATCCAGGTCCCCCCCGGAATCCATCATGCCGTCGCCCTGGATACCCTGGGGGTTGACCACGAAACCGTATCCCGACTGATTGTCCTGGAATGTGTCCAACAGGATGCCGATCAGGTCATCGCTGAAAATGTTATCCCGCTTGGTCACCGATGATTTGATTTTGGATGGGTTTTCTTCAAAACATTGGAAACCCACGTAGATGTTTTCGCGGTCATGCGCAAGCAGCACCTCGGTGCGTTGCGTCATCTTTTTGCCGAAATCGGGTTTGAATGTCTTCAAGCCCGTCAATTTCTGCGCCGAATCCCAGATCGCTTCGTCCAGGTATCCGTCGATGACAGGTGGACTGGGGGTCATGAAACCCGGCAGGGTCGCGGTTTCCGCACCCACTAGCAGCGGCGCTAACAACAGCATCCACAGCCATTTCCCTTTCACGCGCGTGTTCTTCTTCATGATCCTGTTCTCCAAAGCTTCATATCCCCTAAACGATTGTAAACTCCGCGGGGTTCGCAACACGCGAAAAA
>JAFGNX010000141.1 GCA_016926835.1 Candidatus Aminicenantota bacterium
CGGAAACTCACCCGGTCCACAGCCGTGAAATCGCCGAAGCGCCGGGTTAGATCGCGAACATCAATTACCGGTTCCATGGGAGCCTCCACCGCGATCATAATAGATAAAGATGTCTTCAAGGGACGGTTCGACTTCTTCCAGCCCCGGTAAATCCAGATCGGAGGGCAGGTCTTCATCACGATCCAACAGGAGACGGATGGAAGGGCCCTTCAGGTAAGCCCGATCCACCAGGAACGGGTTGTCACGCAGTTGCTGGTACGCGGCGATCACATTTCCTCCGGGTTGCGCCTGCAGCAGGCGGGCGGGAAAATCACGCTTCAACTCATGAATGGCCGCCTGGTGCAGTACCCGCCCGGATTTGAGCATGACCACAAAATCCCCCTTTTCCGCTTCGTCCAGGTAGGGCGTGGCCATGACAATGGTTTTGCCCTCTCTCTTGAGTTCCTCGATAATGGCGAAAAACTCCAGTCGCGACAAGGGGTCCACCCCGGTCGTGGGCTCATCCAGGATAATCAGGTCCGGGGATGACAACAGTATGGCGGACAAGGCCAGCTTCTGTTTCATCCCGCCGGACAATGCTCCCGCCCGCCGTGAACGGAATTCCGCCATGCCGGTCTGTCCCAGCAGGCGGTCTTTCAGATTTTCCCGGCGGGCGCGGGGTACACGGTGAATATCGGCGAAAAAGTTCAGATTCTCTTCCACCGACAGATCCGGATACAGAGAGAACCTCTCCGGCATGTAACCCAGACGCCGCAGCAACTCCTTTTCTCCGGGCTCGACTTGTTTATCTTCCAGAAATACACGTCCGCCGTCACGATGTTCCAGGCCGGCAAGGATTCGAAACAGCGTGGATTTGCCTGCCCCGTCGGCACCCGCCAGGATGGTGATGCGGCCGTGACGGATGGGGAAAGACACATTGTCTACCGCACGTACGGAACCGAATGAACAGGCGATTTCTTCCAGGCGCACCATGCCGCTCACCGCGGAAATTCAACGGTTACAGGCATGCCCAACTTAACGGCATCCGCCGCTTGACTGGGAATCTCTACTTTCACCTGGACCAGCAGGTTGCGCCGCTCCTGTTCAGACAGGATGTACTTGGGGGAAAATTCGGCCTTACGGCCGAAATAGGCGATGCGACCTGTTACCGGCTCATCACGCCCGTCCACATGAATCAGAACCTCCTGGTTCAATTTCAATCTTCCCAGTTCCGCTTCCTCTAAAAAGACTTCCACGAACAGGCTGCTTGTATCCAGGATATCCAGCACGGCATTTCCGGGAAAGAGGTTTTCGCCGGAAACGGAATGAATCTCCAATACCACGCCGTCAATGGGAGCGGTCAGCGTGTGATCCTCAAGCATCAGCCGCAACGATTCTTCGCGGTTGCGGCCGGCGGCTTCCTGTACGTCCAACAATGCCTGTTGACGCTGGTTGTCACTCAGTGCCGTTTCCGCCTCGATGCGTTTGAGCCGGGCCTGTTCATATTGATCCCCGGACACGGCGGCTTTCTGGTGCAAACGTTCCAAGCGGAGACTGGTACTTACGGCGTAATCTTTCGCCGCTTCCAATTGGACCCGGCGTTTCCGCAGACGGAGACGTTGCACGGCGATGTCCCGGCGGCGAATCTCTTCCGCCTCGATCTTGTTTAACACACCCCGCGCATCGATCCGCGCCAGGATCCGCCCCGCGGTTACGGCCTCGCCCTCAGACACGCTGATTTTTTCCAGGCGCCCGCTGACCTTGCTGCGCAGGTTCATTACATTTCCATCCACAACGCCGGCCGCGCGCATGGCTCTACCTTGATCATCCGAACATGCCGCCAGCAGGAATCCGATTGTTCCCATGATAAAAATCCATTTTTTCATTGCTCTTCCTCCATGAAACCAATGGCGCGGTGCACGGCGATTTGTGTCAGTCTCAGGTTGTATCGGGCGGCTTCCAGCCGGGAAGCGGCCTGTTCCTGTTCACACAATACCGCCAGGAAATCCAGGTTGGAGATCTGCTTTTCCCGATACAGGGCCTGCTTGATCCGGCTGTCTTCCGCAGTCAGGTCAGCCAGCTTTTCCAATTCCACCAGCTGTCGTTCCAACATGGCCAGGCGGCTGAAAAGCCGGTCCAGCAAATGAGCCACACTTCGCAGCAACTCTTCATGCTGGAAATCCAATTTGCGGGAGGAAGCACGTACCAGACCGCGTTCTTCCCCTCCGCGCCCCCAGTGAAATACCGGCATGGAAAAAGAAATCCCCAAAACCGCATAACCCATCCAGTCGGCCGCGAACATATCCACGCCGGGACGCCCCAGGTGAACGGCGGCGAACGCCCCCACACTGGGACGGTACTTGCCCGCCACCGCTTTTTCTTCCAGGTCCAGTTGCCGAAAGCGGGTCTTCAGCGCCGCCAGGCCCGGATGACGACTCAGGAAACGGGTTTCGGCCTCTTCCCGGGAAAAGGTCCTGGGATCCGCGCCCGCAGTGATTTCGCCGGGAAAATGGCCGCATAGCTCGTGAAAGCGGCTGGCCGCTTCAGCCACCGCCTGATCCAGTTCATTCACATTCAATTGGGTGTCCACCAGGCGGGAACGGGTCTCCAACACATCACTTCTTTGCACCATCTCCTCCCCAGCCAGGGCTTCAAGGCGTTGCAGATGCAGTTCCAGCCGCTCCGCCAGTTGCTGCGCCACGGAACGGCGTTGTTCGAGCATGGCGTGGGTGTAGTATGCGGCACGGATCTCTGCCGCCTGGTCCACCCGTGCGGCTTCCAGGCGCAGAGACTCTTCTTCTACCTGGACAGCAGCCTGATCCCGGCGCCGCGAAAGCGTGCCGCCGGTATATATCGGCTGGGTCAATCCCAGATAAAGATCCCAGTTGTGCAGGGTGCCCACGCTTCGTTCCAGGCCGGGAAAGAGCACCTGGCCGGCCTGGATGACGGGATCGATCGTCAACTGCATGCGCTCGGACTGGAAACGCCAGTATCCCCCGGCATCAAGGTCCGGCAGGAAACGTGACCGGGCCAGACGCAACCGCCTCTCGGCGTTTTCCACGTCAATGCGCCCGTTGCGCACGGAAGCAGCAAGCTCCAGACCGTCCCGGACCGCCTGCTCCAAAGTAAGGGTGGCGGACGACAACATGCCGCCGCCCAGAAGCATCAGCATCAATAAAATTTTCATGTCAATATTCCCTCTTTCAAAACCGCTGTTACACTGCGGATTCGTTTTTCGTAAAAATCCTTGTCCGATTGATTCCGGATCCGGAAAGCCGCCTCCACCATGGGCCGGGCCAGGATGGAATAGATACACAGGGAAAAGAGATGCAACATAAACTGCACGGGATCGGGCTCGCGGATCAGGCCCGCGTCAAACCATTTCTTGACCATTCCGGAAAAAAAGACGGGTCCGCCATGGGGTTCACTGCGCATGCGCCGGGCCAAGAGTTCCGGTGCCCGCGCGGAACCGTCCAGCAGCTCCCGTCCCACGATGCGCAGGAAGTCGCGTTTGTGTGCGAAAAATTCGATCAGTACCCGGGGGAACCGCTCCAGCAAGACATCCGGGGTCAACTCAGGGGTCAGCATGGGGCCGATCTTTTCCAGGAATTCACCCATTACCCTGGTCACCACTTCCGCATATAGATTTTCCTTTGACGAGAAATAGTAGAAGGGCAATGCCTTGTTGACACCGGCTTCACGGGCGATGGCACCCATGCGCGCGCCGGAGTACCCCCGCTGGGCGAATTCACGCAGCGCGACATCCAGGATCCGTTGCCGCGAGTCCGTCGCGGGCCTCATTTTAACCAACCACTTAATTTAACCATATGCTTAATATAACGCAGGATTCCCCCCTTGTCAACCCTGTTTCATTTTTTTGCCAAATCCGTCATATGATATAATGGGTTTATCCGCCGCCGCCGCCAGCGGCCCAGGAGGCGAAAATGAGTTCCAAGCGCAAAATGACCTTTCACGTGAAGCAAAAATCCAGGGAATCCGCCGCACCGGCGACGATCCCCGCCGACAACTACCTGAAAGCCGGCAAAGCCCATTGCCCGGAGTGCGGCAAAGCCGAACTTGAGGTCACTTCCCACTACTTCGCCAATCCGCCGGGCGCTTTCCTGCCGAACCAGGTAGAGGACCGCTTCCTCAAACTGGAGATCCGTTGCCGCGCCTGCGCCGCCGCTTTTACCGAAGTGAACGAGAAGCAGTACAAGGAAAGTACCGACGAGGACGGCAAGCGGGATGGAATAAAAACAGACAAGCCCAAACATTGCCCCTTCTGCTCAGGGGAAAACATTCTCTTCGACATTGCCGCCATCCTTTTCAAGGGCAACGACCGCTACGCCCAGAAGGTTTTCTGCATCGACTGCAAACGCCACCACCTGGAGTGGTCCGCCTACACCTTCCTGAAACTGGAAGAATGGGACGGCGTCAGCCACTACCAAAAACTCTACGACAGCCTGCAAAAAAAGCAGGAGCACCTGGCCTTGCAACTCCATCGCCGCGGCCAGGCACTGCATACTTCCGAAGCCTACCAGATCAACCAGCAACTCATGGACCGCATCAGGGAAACCCGCCTGGATCACCCTCCCGAATACGACACCCTCCCCGGACGCTTTGGGGACGAATTATGAATTTGTGAATTTTTCCCGGGCCCAGGCCATTTGCCGGATCGATACCATTTCTGCCGGAATCGATTTGCTTCCCCCCAGACAGCCTGTTTCCTACCCTTTACGAATAGATTCACAAATTCATAATTCATCCCTGTTGTATGCGCAAGTGATGCTTTTTTCATTCTGATCCGTACCTGATGAGGGGAAAATCATTTGACGGTCCGACAAAGGAGTGGGAAGGAGGGATGATGAGTGTTTCATGGAAAACCACCGCGGGTTTGACTTTGCTGGCCCTGGTGTTTGCCATCGGCCTGACTTTCGCGGCCGTTGAACTACCCAGACTCCTGGACGACTGGATGGGAAATACCGTGAACACCCCCGCCCTGGCCACAGGCCAGGACATGGACACGGCATACAAAACCCGGCTGTACATGGATCATTTCCACCTGAAAGTGATCGGCTACGCCGCCCTGGCCATCACCCTCCTCCTCATTGTCGTCGGCCTGGCACGCAACCGTACCGGCTTGGCTTCGGCCGGGGCGATCCTGCTCTTTCTGCCGGTTTTCGGCCAGTTCGCGGCCACCATGTTCTTCCTGGGAGGGCTGGCCTTTCTGCGCCTGCTGTGGCTGCCCTTCCTGGACCTATCGTTCAACGTCATGCGCCTGGGTGATGCGATTTTATTCCCCTACCGATGGATGATCGACCTGGGCCGGGCCGCGGGAATCGCGCTTCATGGCGTGTTGCCCCCGGTATTCGTGGCAACCGGTTTCTTTTTCTTTGTGGCCGGGACACTGGCCTGGTTCCTGGCGCGGGCCCGGGGCCGCAAAGTGGCCGATTTCTGGGTCTACCGCATTTCGCGCCATCCGCAGTATCTGGGCTGGATCATCTGGAGTTACGGCATCCTGTTATTGCCCGGTAACAACCAGAAACGCTATTTCGAATTGTCCAACACCCTGCCCTGGCTGTTGAGCACATTGGTGATCATCGGCGTCGCCCTGTTTGAAGAAATGAAAATGCGCAAATCCGCCGGGACTGAATACTGCCGGTTCCAGCAACGAACCCCCTTCCTGTTCCCCCTGCCCCGATTCATCCTTCGCCTGCTGAAATGGCCGCAGCGACTGCTCTTCGGCAAGAATCGCTTTGAACGAAAACGGGAGATCCTGGCGTTTCTGGGCCTGTATGCCCTGGTATTCATGGGAATTTCACTCTGGAGCAGCGGTCTTCTTGCGGCGAACAATCCGGTCGTAGCCCAGACGTCCAGCCAGATAAGGGCGAGCGCGGAGACGATCCGCAATACGACCAACCGCCTGTTGATCCGACGCGAATTGAAATCCCTGGCCGGCGCGGGAACCCAGGCCCTGCCTCACCTCTTGTCGCTTCTGGCGGACGAGGATCCCATCGTGCGCTGGTACACCATAGACACCCTGGGCGAGATGGGATCGATCGCGGCGGTACCGGATTTGATCGCGCGGCTGCGTGACCCTGACCGCTGGGTGCGCACCGCAGCGGCGGGAGCTCTGGGACGTCTTCAGGCCCGAACCGCCGTACCCGCCCTGATCGAAGCGCTGGCAGACAGAAAACGGGATATGGCCAAAGCGGCCGCCCTGGCCCTGGGCAGGATGAAGGACCGGCGGGCGATTGCCCCGCTGCTTTACGTGCTGCAACGGGCCCCAACCGATGCAGCCGGCGCCGCGGCTTCCGCCCTCGGTAACATGGGTTTTCGCGATACCACCCCCACGCTTGTCCAATGTCTGGAAGAACGCGCCGACTGCCCGTTCAACCAGGTGGGCGAAGCCCTGTTTGAACTGGGATCTCCCCGGGCCCTGGATGCCTTCGCCGCCGGCCTAAAGGACAAGGCATGGTGGCAACGTGAAACCGCCCTGCGCGGTATGGCCGCCCTGGGTACACCCGCTGCGTTGTCGCATGTGATTTCCGCCCTGGACGATCCGGATACCAAGGTGCGGCGCACTGCCGTTTGGGTAATGCGCCGATTTTCTGCGACACTGGCCCCCAGGATCAGGCAGGCCCTTGAGTCGCTGCAATCGGATCCGGACCTGGAGGTGCGCCTGTATGCAATAGATACCCTGGAATACTTTGGGGACGGAAAAGTGAAAAAATTTTGATATTTTTGTAATCCGTCCTCAAGTCAGCCGGTACCCAGGGGGAGTCGGCGGACCGCCGGATCGGTGATGCGATCCTGGACCACCACGGCATGTTTGAGCAGGAACGTGCTGCTGGAATCACAGATCCCCTGTTTGCGCATCGCCAGGGCCAGTATTTCCGCAACCGTCTCGATCCGGTCTCGTTGCTTCCGGAATGGAATCTGTCCAACCTCACTTCCGGCTCCCGCCAGGCATGCCAGATGGTCCCCCACCTCCGGTCCCGGAGCGGGAAGCTTCAAAAGGGAGCGGTGCATCCACTTGTAAAAGGGTTTGTAACAGCGATGCAGCAGGTGCACCAGTGAGCACGCCGCGTGAATGAACCGCGCCAGGGCGTGGTTGGCCGCCACCGGCTCGCCCCGTTGCAGGCAGCGGGGATAGTTGTACTGCCCGTCCTGGGCCAGGCTCAGGCAGCGGGCGGCGATTTTTTTCAACCATACATCCCGGGGATAAAACTCCAGCAGGCGTTTTCGAAACGTTGAGAATTCCCTCAGGGGATCGATGAACACCTCACCGTTGCTGCACACCGCCAGGTATTCCTCCGGCAATTTCAACCAGTCCACGTTGGATTGGGGAGGAGTGTCCCGATTGAGGAAACGGGAATAAAACGCCCCCGTGGCAAATACCCCTCGCCGGGATGGGGATCCGTCTCCGGGGGCCGATTTCATTTTGCTCGCAATCACTTCACTCTCATAGGCACTGTGCATGGCGGCACCATGCACAGCGTAATCCGCATCGTTCAACCACAAACAGAACCCTGTTTCCCAATCGTGATCACGTGAAAGGTTGTCATCGTAGCCGAAACACTCGGAGCCTTCCCCCACCAGGCCCGCGGCCACGCGTTCCACACAGCCGGGAAAACGCCGCTCCAGCATGGGCCGTCCCAACCGCTCGAAAAGTTCACGCCCGGCCGCCATTCCGTTCATGTGGTCAACCTAATCTCTCTTTTCGGATTTTTCCGCTTCCACCGCTTCCAAGGATTCATAGCCCAGACGCTTGAAAAGGTTGCGGTAGCGCATCTGCGGTAGGTTCAACCCGCGTACCATGGCCGCCTGGACATCCCCCCACAATCGCGCCAGGGTATCATCTGAATAAGTCTCCAGTTCACTGACCAGGTAATTGCGAAAACTGTCCGCCTCTCCCTGGATTACATGGGGATATCGCTCGCGCAGTTCCTTCATCCAGGCACACTCGGCTTCAGCAATTCGAAAAATCAGGGGATTGTCCTTGAGCGCCGGGATCTGATTCCCCATGCGCGCATATTTTTCGGTTACCAGATTGCGCTCCAGGGCAACCGCAGCCTCCAGGTCTTCCAGGTAGGCCGAAAGCGTTGCTTCTGACAGTACGCTGTGGTGCATCCAGCGCATGAGGCGGAATGTTTCCGGCCGTTGCTGACAATCCTGTCCCGCATCCGGGCGGGAATTCACGGCCTGAAACATCTTCAGTTCGTGTTCAATGATGGCATTGATCAATGCCCACTTGTCTTTTGTTCCGGTTTCCATTGGGTTCCTCCAACAGTACATCCAGACCGGCTCCGGGGTTATCCGGGGCCGGCCGGTATGGATGGTATGGATGTGCAAGGGTTTCGCAGTTGAATGAACCCTTAATATCGAATCATCAGTTCAAAACGAAACCAGTTGTAGCCGTCCGCGCCGTCTACATAATAACTGCCCGGCTCAAAATGCTCCCACACGAAATGACCGCTCAGGTTACGGTTGATGGTATAGTCGAAACGGGACACCAGCAATCCGCCTCGCTGATGGCCCTCCCCGGCGAGAGCCGTGAAAGCCGGGGTGTTCGGCCCGTCCTGGGGCGCTCCCAGGATATAGTAATGGACCCTGGCTTTGAAGTCCTTGGTGAACACGGCATTGAGACCGAAATACAGGGCGCTGAAATTGGTCCATCGGGCGATGCCGCGCTCACGGATCAGGGTGTAAATGTAGGACTCACTCCACTTGGGCCAACGGCTCCACAAGGGATCCCAGCCCTCGTAGTCGGCTGTGGCCGGGTCATCGCCGCTCAACAGAATTCCGCCAACGGTCAGTACCCTGACGATCGGCGTGGATTCCGCCATCTTCCAATCCAGGTGGAAATATCCGCCGTACGCGCTCCGGTCCGCGTTTCCGAATGAGCCATTCTGGACAGCCGCTTCGGCGGTCAAGGCCAGGCGGTCCATCAGGGGCAGGACCGCGCGGCCGCCAAGGGTGTTGATGCCCAACTCAACGGGTGCGGCGGCGTTGGCTTCGGTATCCTTGCGGAAGTAGTAGGCTTGCATCCCCACTTTCCCGATGCTTCCCTGGTAATACAGCCCGAAACCGGTGTTGGCCTGTTCCTCCAACGGCTGGGCCGGGTCGGGTTCGTTGATCACCGGCAGCCAGGTATCGGTACGCGGCACGTGCGAGACAAAGACCGTCAGTTTATGCTTGCTGCTGAACGCGTAGTCCGCGCGTACGGCGTTGAAATAGGCGGAGCGGGATCCGGTCAACGGTTGGCCGTCCAGGCAAACAAAACCTTCCCCCAACATGATGTTCTGGCGCCCGATGGTCAGAGTCAGGTCACTGCCGGCCACGTGCTGCCATTTTGCGTACAATTGGTCGAAAAAGATCTCACCCAGGTTATTGGGCCGGTTCTTTGGGCTCAACCAACTGCGAAACTCATTGGTGAGTTTCACTGTGAACGACAAATCTTTTCGCGGTTCCCATGCCAGGCCCAGGCTGGTGAGGTGGCGGGTGAAAGCGAATGTGTCCGCCGCGCCGTCATCCAGGTTGATGCTGTTGTCAAAAGTGGTCAAACGCGTGCGTTCGCTGAAAGACCATTTCAATGCAGGGCCATCGGAATTCGTATTGGCGGCAACAACTGTGGCGGCAACACTCAAAAAGATCATACCAACGACCAAGATTGCTCTGTTTTTCATCTCCCTAGCTCCTGTTCTGAATTAGATTACCATTTCACTTCTTTGCAGTCTACGCAAAAGCGATCGATCTAGAACGGTGTTTCGTGTCCGACAAAAGCGTACAGCCCCTCGGACTGGACGATATTCTGCAGGTGTTCCATGTGCTTCTGTTGCGGCGGCTTCATGTCGACAAAGGGGTAACGCCGCCCCAGTTGACGGTACTTGGATTCGCCCAGGCGGTGAAAGGGCAGGAGGTTGATCACTTCCAATCCGGCACTCTTGACGAATTTTGCGGACTCGCGGATGTTTTCCTCCGAATCGTTGACACCCGGAATCACCGGGATCCGTGGAACAACGATTCCCTGCCACCAGTCCGCTTCGCCCATGCGGCGGATATTGGCCAGGATCAGGCGATTGTCAACGCCGGTAAGCTCACGGTGACGCTCCGGGTCCATGTGCTTGATATCCGTGAACACCCAGTCCACATAGCGGATGGCATCCATGAAATAGTCTGACGGCAAATGGCTGGTGGTTTCTATGGTGACATGGATGTAGGAATCCTTGCACTTCTTCAGCAAGGGCAGCATGAAGCGTTTCTGCATCAAGGGTTCACCACCGCTGAAGGTGACGCCGCCCTTGGAGCCCCAAAACATGCGATCCCGTTCAAACACGCGCATGAGTTCGTTGATGGTGTACCATTTCCCGCTGATGACATTGCCTTCGTGGAGGCAGGCATCCACGCATTCGTGGGTGCCGCACTGGTTGCACAGGGAACGGTCAAACGTCAACACCCCGTCCTGAAGGGATACGGCCCCATGCGGACAGGCGGCGATGCAGGCGCCGCATTTGACGCACTTGACGTCGCTGTGCAGCATGACCGGCTGGTTGAACAGACCCTCCGGGTTGCAGCACCATACACATTTCAGCGGACAGCCGCTCATGAACACTGTGGTGCGGGCGCCGGGGCCGTCATGCACCGAATGGGCCTGGATACTGAATATCAGCCCTTGTTCACGAGTGCCGGGGTCAACCCAGGGCGTCTTGCTTGTTTGAATTTCTATATTCATTGATTTCATGATCACTCCTGTGGATCGGGCGCCCGCACCCGGGTGCGGGCGCCCTGGAGGAACGTCGGGCTATGACCTTGGTTCCGCTTTGAGAGGGAGGGAGAAAGCCAGCAGGATGGACACGATAAAGGATCCCAGCGCATAGAAAATGGAATACTGATAACTGCCGGAAACGTCCTTTAACCAACCACCGATAAATGATCCCAGGAATGGGCCGATTCCCATGACGATCAATGTGGCCAGGCCCCAGATCTTGCCCAGGGTCTTGCGGCCATAGATGGCTCCCGTGTATCCGACCACGCCTCCGGGCACAATCGCCCAGTACACAGCGAAAATAAAGGCTGCAACGTAGGCGACCCAGGTGGGTGTGGCCGTGCACATCAGTAAAAAGATGCAGGCCACTACACCAGTCGTGGGGCCGATAATCAACATGATCTTTCGTCCCTTGGCTTCATGAGCGACCTTGCTGACCACCCTGTCGGCGATAATGCCCAGGATGGGCATACTGAAAATACCGATGATACCGATCACCTTGTACACGTTGATGGCGGCTACGCGGTCCCATCCCTTGTCCTGAACCCAGTAACTCACCAATTGCGTCCAGATCAGAAACTCGGCCATCATACTGGTCAGAAACATCAGGATGGCGCCCCAGATGGCATAACGGGAATAGGCTTCTTTGGTGGTCCACTCATGGGGAGCAGCTGCTCCTTTGGCCACGGGCATTTCCCCGAAAGGTTTCATATCGTACCGTTCCGGATTGCGCTTGGCCATGAACACCGCCAGCAACAGCAGTGCGAAGATAATCACTGCCAGAACCTTCATGGATGTACGCCATGCGTCCGCGCTGCCGTCGGCCATGGTGCCTTTGACCACTTCGGCCAGCAACCACTGGGCCATGGGGGCGCCGGCAAAGGCAAAACCCCACATGGTGGCGTAGGTTTTGCCCACATACCACTTGCGCACCGAGACCGTGGAGGTTACCCACAACATGCCCGTGGCAATGCCGGCCAGCACACCGAAGGTGAAGAGATAGGCCAAATGGGTGCTGATCAGGCTGGTGAGGTAAAAACCCAAGCCCCCGAACACCGCGGCGATGGCATACACGGGCTTGGTGCCCCACTTGTCCAGCACCAGGCCGGCAAAGAAAGCGGTGATGGCGTAGATGGTCATCATCAGCGAGTATCCGAGGGTGACCTGGGCCTGGGACCATCCCAGGTCCACACTCATCGGTCCCTTGAGCATGGCAAAAGTGGCGCGGTAACCGAAAAGGCTGAACACAGCCAGCCAGGAGGCGAACACCACCATGTAACCGTATAGTTTCGCTTTGTCTTTTTCCATGTGATCTCCTTGTGAGGGGTGGAAGGGGAGGAGGCATCGCCTCCTCCCCTATTCACAATCAAGTTTCTTTGTACATCTCGCAGGTCACCGCCACCATGTCGGGGTAGGCGACAAACTTGGGTTTGCTCATAGAGGCTTCACAAACCCCCAGTTCGATCTTTTCCTTGTCCGCGCAGAAATTCTTGCAATAGCGACACTTGGCGATGCGCTCAAACTTGGCGCACACTTCGGTGTCGGCGGGAACTTCTTTCTTGTGCACGTGGCAGAAACCCTTGCGCACGTCAATGGGCGCGTAGTTGCGGCAATCCTTGTGAACGTATTTTTCGTCACTCATAATCATCTCCTGTGTGTGGATTCAAGGGTCAGATGCCCTCGTACTCGGTCCGGGCGATCAGTTCGTCCTGAACCTGTTTGCCGATCTCCACCCAGTACTGGGTAAACCCGGCCACGCGCACCATCAGGTCGCGGTAGTTCTGTGGGTTCCGCTGGGCGTCCTTGAGAACCTTGGAGTCGACCACGTTGTACTGCACGTGAAAACCGCCCATCCTCATGTAGGCGCGGGTCATGTCCACGAGTTTGCGGGAACCTTCTTCACCCTTGATAGAGGATGGATGGAGTTTCAGGTTCAACTGGGAATTCTGGGAGAGGGAATGATCCCATACGGTGGCGGATTTCATCACCGCGTAAGGGCCGTTCTTGTCGGTTCCGGGATAGGCGGACATCGACGCATCGGCAAATGTCGTTCCGTCCAGGCGTCCGTCGGCAGATGCGATGGTGGCCGCACCCATGGCGCCGTGGGTGGATACGGAGATCTGGCAGGCGTAGAGGGGCTCGCCGTACAGGGATTCATAGGTCCAGCAATCCCGGCAGAAGAAGTTTTCCCAGTCTTCCAGAATGGAATCCACATAAGGATCGTCATTGCCGTACTTGGGCGCCTGCAGGCATTTGAAGTGCAACTCGTCGTACTTGTTGCCCGAATCGTCTTTCTTTTCCTGGTCCATCAGCGAGAAGGATCCGATGTCACGGGCGGATTTAAAGCCGAAGTTGTCTTTCATGGCCTTTTTCATCTCTTCGAGGCTGACCTCCTTGTCGTCGTAAACCAGTTTCTTCAAGGCGGCCATGGAGTTGACCCAGGTGATGTTGCCGGAATTCTCCACGTTGAAAGTGGCGTTGTAACGATACCCTTTTTCATTGATCAGGTGGCCGGTATCCAGGCAGTCCGGCTTCATGAAGGAGTTGATCACCGCCATGTTGTTCTTGCGCCAGATATCGTGCTGGATGTTGTTGCACAGGTCCAGGACATCCACGGTTTTCTGCCAGTACTTCTTGTACTGCTCGAACAACTCTTCAAAGCTCTCCAGTTTGCTGTTGTGGGGCTCGAACACCTTTTCTCCGGTGCGGGCATCCACGCCGTTGAACAGGGTGAGTTCCAGCACCTTGGGCTGGGCGATGAAGTGCACGCCCACGGAAGTGGGCTGGCCGGCACCACCGGGGATAAAATACTCTTTGCCGTTCAGGTGCAGGGGCTTCCAGCAGCAGCCAGAGGTTTCCAGGCAGCCGCCGATGGCCCAGGCGCGGGCGTCTTCCAAATTCATGCCCTCATGCCCGTAATGGCTCATGAGGAAGTCCTGGGCCACGCGGTTGTTCATGAAAGCGGGGTAGCCCGACCCGGTCTTGATGACATCGGCCGCCAGCATAAGGAAATCGTCCGGCAACTTCTCGTCGTACAACAAGGCCAGGGTGCTCTGCGGCATGGCGTTCGTCCCCGCCGCTTTCAGCACCAGGTATTCCAGGGGATTGGCGGCGGATTTGCCGTCTTTGGTCAGGCCGCCGATGGATACCGTGTTGAAGGTATTGCCCGACAACACGCCGCCCACGACACCCATGGAGGCGAAGCAGTCGATGGAAGTCTTGACCACCCGGTCGAGTTCCAGCAGTTCCAGCACTTCATCGTCGGTGATGCGGCCGGCCTCGATATCCTGTTCATACCAGGGATAGAGGATTTGGCCGATGCGGCCGGGAGACATGCCGGAGATGGCGTCCTCGTTGAGTACAGCCAGGTGCAGGGTCTCGATCATCTGAAAAGCCTCGATAAAGGTGCGGGGCTTGTTGTGCACCAGCCATTCCAGGCGTTCCGCCATATCGCCGTATTCCTTTTTCTGTTGGGCGTCGCTTTCCATGGCTTCCAGGCGGCGGGCCTCCTTGGCGTAATTGTTTACCCAGGCCTGCATGCCCTCAACAGCCAGAATGACGGCCTCGTAGTTGTAGAGGCGGTTCATGCCGATGATACCGTCACCGTCGGCGCGGCCGGCCACTTTGTCCTTGAGTTCTTTGGCCATTTCAATGATGCCGTCAAAACCATACTCCAGGGGATAGTAGTAATTGATGACTTCCCGCCCCTGGGGCAGGGTGAAGCCGGAGTCGAACATGCACACGATGTTGCGCATGATGGCTTCCTTGACTTCGTAGTCGGGCACCATTTGCTCGTACTTGTTGCCCAGGTCATCGACGGACTTGCCATACCACATCTTGGCCAGTTCCAGCAGCACCGGAATCTCTTCCTGGCGCATGCCGAACTTGCCGGCGATGGAAACCACCTTGTCGAAGCTTTTGGTTACGTTACCGCCGCCCTGTCCGAACTTGGAGTGTTCATCCACGCTGGCGGATCCGCGTTTCAACGCTTCCTGGTAAAACTCGTCTTCCTTGGCCATGTAGAAGCCTTCCGACAGCCAGGGCATGGGGAAGGATCCGCGAAAGAACGCGGCCTTGCGCATGGTCAGGAGTTCACCGGGAAAGATCACCGGAGTCAAGTGTGAGAAAGCGGTTTTGAGTGCCATGGCCCTTCGCACCACGGGCACCTCGTTGTCATGCATGAAGTACTCCCGGGTGTACCAGTAGGAGAACTCATTGTTGGCGGATGAGAGCGTGTTCATGTAGATGTCTTTCAGTTTTTGCACCCGGGGATGGGGCTTCCACTGGACTTCACGATCCACGATCTTTTCCGGAGCCTTGCCTCCGGCCTGGTACTCCAGGGACTGACCGGTTTCGGCCATGATTTCACTGAATTTCTTTGCCATGCAAACCTCCTTCTGAATTGTTGGCAATCGGGCTTCATGCCCACACTCCCTGTGCAGGAAGCGTGCCAGATTCTAGAAAATGGAATGAGAAGCGGTTAAAGACCTGGAAAGCCTCAGTGGAAAAGGTTCTTTAATTTCAAGTATATCCGGGTGTCGTTTATGCGGAAAACCGGAACCCCTGTCGAGATTTCAGACAGCCGGGTCGAACTGCGCTGAAATTGTTTGAGAAACCCGGTTCAGGCGGTCTTTACGGTACTTGTGCATGAAATTCAGCACTGTCGCGAAATGCGACAGGGATTCAGGCGCGGTAAGAACGCCGCCAGGTCAGGCGGCCCTGCCCGTTGACTCCCACATGAACACGGTGAACCGGACGCTTCGATCCCAACAGGGATTGGGCCACGGGGCGCATCACCTCTTTCTCAATGGTGCGCAGAATTTCGCGGGCGCCGTATTCCGCTGAAAAGCCCAGTTCGGCCAGTTTCTCCACCGCCGCGCGACTGCAACGGATTTCAAGCCCCCGGGGAATAAAGCGCTGGTTCAGGCGGTGCAGATGGATTCTCACGATACGGCGGGCGTGCTCCATGTTCAGAGAGTGAAAGGTGACGATCTCATCAACGCGATTGAGAAACTCCGGACGAAAATACCGCTTCATGGCCCTGGCCTGGGCCGTCCGCGTGGGAGCCGCACCCTTCCAGCCGCTCTCGGGAAAACCGATAGGCGTACCCACCGCCGCCGTGCTGCCCACGTTCGAGGTCATGATAATCACCGCCTTATCAAAATAGGCGCGCCGTCCGCGAGAATCGGTGATCAATCCGGAGTCAAATACCTGCAGAAAGATGTTGATTAAATTCGGATGCGCCTTTTCAATTTCATCCAGCAATACCACCCGGTACGGATCCTGAAGCATGTCGTCGATCAACTGGTTGCCCTCGTTGTACCCGACATAGCCGGGCGCGGCGCCCACAAGGCGGGTCACGGCAATCTCTTCCATGTATTCGGACATGTCAATACGCAACAGGCGGCGTTCATCTCCATACAATTCCCGGCACAACACCCGGGCCGTTTCAGTCTTTCCAACACCGGTGGGCCCGATAAACATGAACACGCCGTCGGGACGGTCGGGATTGATTTTCAAACCCATGCGCGCCGGCACCATACGACGCATGATGGCTGCCAGCACATGGTCTTGGCCCACGATGCTGCGACGCATGGCCGCGTCCAGATGACGCAGACGCTGCTGCAGGGAAGCGGAAATGGCGGCCAATTCCACACCGCGGGCATCCGCCAGCGTGGCCAGGAAATCCTCGCCGCTGACCCGGGGCAGGCATTGGTTGCCTGATCCGCGCGCCACCCGGGCGCAAGTACGATCCAACAGGGCCAGTGCCTTGTCCGGCAGCATGCGGTCACGAAAGAACTGTTTGACCAGTTCCAGATGACGCGAAACTCCGGCCGCGTCGATACGAACAGCGTGAAATTCATTCAGTTGAACGGCACGAGACTCCAGGATGCGCTCCACATCGGGCAGGTCGAGTTCACGCAGATCCAGTTTTTGGAAATACCGCACAAATACTCCACCCACCTCTTCCATACGGGAGTAGCGCCCGGGGGTGGTGGCGGCAATCACGCGAAAATCGTCCTGATCCAAATAAGGCTTGAGCATGACGCCCAGGTCGGCGAGGCTGTGCCGGGCCAGTCCTTCATCGAGAAATTCATGTACGTCGTCTACAAACAGCACGCCCCCGTCACGGGCCACGATATCGAGTTGATAAATCAGTTTTTCCTCTAACTGGCCGCGGTATTGCACCCCGGCAATCAGGGCGTTCAAGTCCAGTCGCCAAATCGGCCGGTCCGCCAGGTCACTCTCCGCATGCGCGGTCACGCGCACCAGGTGATGAACGAAAGCCGTTTTTCCGACTCCGGGTTCGCCCACAATCAGCAAATTGCCGCGTTGCATGCAGCCCATGATTTCCAGTGCTTCCATCACCTCCGTGTCCCGCCCGATAACCTGTTGTTCATGGGGAGAATCGTTCAGCTTGCGCATGTCCTTGAGCACTGCCATTTCCATTTTATCTCCTTGGATGGGTTGCGAATTCGACATACCCGAATCCGGGATGACGGTGGCGTCTTTGATATCGTGTTCTCCCAACACCACGCGCCGGCGCAGCCGCGACCACCGCTCAAAGTGCCCGATTCTTCCGGTACGTCGGAACAGGCGCAACAGGTCATCATAGGGTGCCCGCATGCCCGGAACGCGGCTCAACAGGCTTTCCAGGCTTCGCGCCCACTCTTCGGGTCTCATTTCATCCGCTTTTCCCGAAACCTCCAGGTAATCAAGATAGTGATTGCGCGCGGGAATCAGTGGATCGACGCGGTATTGCCAATATCTGAATTTCCGGATCGCCGCCGCAGTCTCACGTCCGTTCCGGGCCTGCCGCACCTCTTCCAGTGCAACCAGGCCCTCCCCCGCTTGCAATCCGCCGGCTTGTAGCAACCAGCGGGCCGCTCCCGGAGCAAGCAAGCGGGCAAACCACCCGGCCATTTCAACGGCCACAGCCGGAGTCGCCGTCCAGGTTTCCGCTCCGCACTGGAAATCCAGGGGCCCGGGTAAAGCGGCCCATGCGGCGGCAACACCTTGGCGATCAACCACAAAGGGGAAAAGGTTTAACGGGCCCGCCGCGGCGGTCATTAAGTGAGGATGATCCCTGGGCGCAAGTACCCAGTCATCATCCCACCAGCCGGGATCGCCTGCGGCAGTGATCACGCGCAAGCCCAGGGTGTCCGTAAGCAGGATAACCCAAGCGGCAAAAATCTTTCTGAGTGATTCGGTTTGGGTGTTCGAGGCCAAAGCGGTTTTCAATGCCATGAAGCGTGCAAGACCCAGGGCCCGCATTTTCCGGTTTTTGAACATGCTTATCGGCATGTGGCGCAACAGCCACGCGTAGAGACCCAGCACACTTTTTTCCTTAAGCAGTCCCGGATCCAAATCGAGAATGCGGAAAACCACGCGGTCGGTGATTCCCCTTTCCGCCATTTCCCGCAAGGCCTGCAATGTGAGCAGACGAGCCAGCGCAACAGTCATGCTCCGGATACCCGCCCCATCCGACCCGGGCGCTTGCGGGCCCGCCCACAGACAGGCAAAGGCACGCAGACGGTTCTGTAATCCCTGGCTGCCGATTCGTGTCTTCATCACATCTCCGGAAGGGGGATTGTAGGTCAAAGAGCGGCATTGTGTCAAAACGCATTTGACACAACCACTGGATTGGAGTATGGTTTCGCATCTTCAGGAGGCCCCATGTCTGACCCGCATGACCGCAAAGTCGCCATCAAGTACAACGATACATCGCTTAAGGAATTCTGTGGCATCTGTGGTGAAATCACCCACCCGGAAATCCCGCTGGACCTTTTTATGAACGACTGCATGAAACCGGTCTGCGCCCGCTGTGGTATGAAACACGCACCGGAACTGGTCCGCATTCTGGCACGATATTACGAAGATCTGGAAAACAGGTAGGATTTTACTCTCCAGAGTGAAACTTTTTCAACTTGCTGTTCAGGGTTTGGCGGCTGATTCCGAGAAGTCGTGCGGCGATACTCTGATTGTTTTCGGCCCGGCGCATGGCTTCCTTTATCAACATCGATTCAGCTTCTCGCACAGTTGGTATGCGGCGGCATGAAGCGTAAATGCATCCGTCATCCTCTTGCGGATCCGCCTCCACGATATCGACACCGCTTTCCCGAGCCATGGCCTCCCGGAACGCTTCCAGAGACAGAACCCGTGAGCGATGCCGGCCCACGGCATCGATCACCATGGAACGCAATTCACGGATATTGCCGGGGAAATGGTAGGTGCGCAGCAGGGTTTCCAATTCCGGAGGGACGGTGGGCACGGGCTTACCCATTTCCTCGGCAGCCATACGGATAAACGCTTCCGCCAGCAGGGGAATATCTTCACGTCTTTCCGTCAGTGGTGGAAGATGCACATGATGGACTGAGAGGCGGTAGTAGAGGTCACGACGGAATTCTTTCTTTTCCATTCGTCGTCTCAAATCCGTATTCGTGGCCACGACTACGCGGGCGCCGGAGCGACGCGGCACATCCGCACCCAGGGGATAGTACTCACGCTCCTGAATCAATCTGAGCAATTTCACCTGCGATTGGGGGTTCAAGTCGCCGATCTCATCCAGAAAAAGTACCCCTTCACCCGCCTGTTCCACCAGGCCGTCCCGCTGTTGCACGGCATCGGTAAAAGCGCCGCGCCGATGTCCGAACAGGGTGTCGGAAAACATCTGATCGTCCAGGCCGGCAACGTTTACCGCCACAAAAGGTCCTTCCCCCAGAGCATGGATCGAACGCGCCAGTAATTCCTTGCCCGTTCCCGTGGCCCCGGTGATCAGGATGGGCTCCCGGCTGGCGGCCACGGCTTCGAGATAACGAAACACGGCACACATGCGCGGATTGCGCGTAACAATCGCCTCAAACGCTTCGGGATGTTCCAGCCCGGGTTCCATCAATAGGCGTTCCTTGAGCAAACGGTTTTGCCGTTTCAAGGTTCGCATTTCCAACACGTGGTTGACCGCTGCCTCCAGGCGCCCCTTCTCCACCGGTTTCAGCAGGTAATCCGCCGCCCCCATCTTCATGCATTGGACCGCCATCTTGACGTCGTTTAATCCCGTGGCCACGATCACCGGTATTTCCGGATGATCTAATGAGAGACACTCGAGAATTTCCGTACCAGAGACACCGGGCATGGTTAGATCCAGGATCAGCATTTCCACTTCGCGGTGTTTCAACAGGGGCAACACCTCGCGACTATCCTGGATTGCAAGCACATGGTCCCAGCCCAGACTGTTCAAGGCGAACTCAAAACTCTTGAGTGCCGCGGCCTCATCGTCCACCAACAGGATGGGGAGCACTGGATTTCGAAGGGTCATGGGGCATCTCCTTTTGTGGCACGGGGCGCGGGAATCAGAATCATGGCACGGGTCCCCATGCCCGGTTCCGACTCGAAACGCAGATCACCACCGTGTTCCTTCACAAGACTGAGCGAAACCGATAATCCCAGGCCCGTCCCGCCCCGGTCCCGCTTGGTGGTAAAGAAAGGGTTCATGATCTGATTCATGTTCTCTTCAGGAATGCCGACGCCTTCGTCGGCCACCTCGATCACCACCATGCCGCTGGGCAAATGGTTGCGCGTATAGACCCGGATGCCTCTTTTGCGATCTTTCAATGCGTGACATGCGTTCTGAAGCAGATTCACCACCACCTGCTCCAGGCGACGGAAATTGCCCCGTATCGCAGGCAGATCTTCCGCGTAATGGATCTCGAACTGGTCCGTCGCTTTCATGATCTGATTGGACACCAGCTTTACCGCGGAGCGCACCACACCGTTGACATCCAGTTCATCTCTAAAGACACCGCCATCGGGGCGGGCGAAATCTTTCAGGTCTTCCACAATGGCCTTAATCCGCCGGGCGCCGTCGGCCATATCATCCAGAATGGTACCCAGGAAATCCCGCAGACGCGTGTACGGCATGCCCGCAATCTGGAATTCACCGAAGCGTTCACGGTACGCTTCGAAAATGGGTTGGGCATCGCGCCAGGCTTCCGCCAGAACGGGCAAATTCAACAGAATGGCGTTGTTGGGGTTGTTGATTTCGTGAGCCACGCCGGAAACCAGGGTTCCCAGAGCGGCCAGTTTATCCGCCTGGATCAGCTGCTCGTGATGGCGACGTTCCAAGGCCTCGGTCTGCTTGCGCTGGGTGATATCGCGCACGAAGATAAAGTCCACGGGCTTGCCATCGTATTCAATCAGCCCGGCGTTCAACTCTACGGCCAAATCTTCCTGACTGTTTGCCCTTAATCGGGTTTCATAAATGGATTTGGTCTGCAACCCCTGCAGGCGACGCTTGTAATGCCCCATGACCACATCCAGTTCATCTCTGGATACGATATCCGCCAGTTCACGGCCAACCAGGTCGACGGGGGGGGTTTTCAACATTTCCCCGATTCGTTCATTGGCAAATACAATGCGACCATCTTCCACCAGCAGGATGCCGTCACTGGCCCGCTCCACCAGGCTGCGATATTTGGCCTCGCTATCCCTGAGTGCCTGAGCCATTTTCTGCATTGCCGCAAATTGTTTCTGCAACCGTGAATGAGCCGACTGCAGTTCAAGAGTCCGCTCCCGGACTTTCCGGTCCAATTCATCCCGACTGCGATGCAACTCCTGGCGCGAACGGATGCGCAGGCTGATATCACGTACGAACCCCATAACCGCCAGTTCCCGGCGACTTTCAACCAAAAAAAGGCGGAACTCAACATGACTGCAGTTCCCTCCCGGGAGCTGGATCGTGGTTTCCACCAACCGGTATTTCTGAAGAAGCACATCACGCAACAAAGCGGAATAATCTTCCCCGATCCGGTCCCCGATCACCCGGCCCGCTGACGCACCGATCATTTGCCTGCGGTTCATCTGCATGAGGGTCAGGAAGTTGCGGTTTGCCTGGGAAAAAACCCCGGGAGTCCCCTGGCGATCCATCCCATGAACAAAAATTCCATCGTTTCCACGATGAAAGATCAACTGAAACCGCTGTTGGCTGCGGTGCAACTCGTCTCTGGCCCGGGTTAGACGAAACACGTCCAGATAGCCGACCACCAGCAGCAACAGCACCAGCAGTATCGCTCCCAGTACCAATACCAGATTGCGGGTGTAAACGGCACCCTGGATCAACTCCGATTCGTTGACGGAAGCGTTCAGAATCCAACCGGAAACAGCGGACTGGCGGAAAGCCATGACTTTCATGTCTCCACGAAATCGATACCGCTGAAACCCGTTTTTCTCATGAATAAGCCGCTGCATGAACGTTTCTCCGGACAGGTCCTGCAACTGGAGCGATTTGTCCGGGTGCCCGATATTGCGACCTTTCTGATCCGTGACGGCCACATAGCCCGTCTTGCCGAAAGTAACGGGGACCAGAAATTTTTCCGTGAATCTTTCCCAATCAATGGATGTGCCCAAAAACCCCAGCAAACGGTTTTCTTGATTGCGTATGCCCTGGATAATCACCACAACCAAGTGACCGGTGATGGGAGAGCGCTCGATTTGCGAGCTCAAGAGCAGTTCGTAATTTCCGGCGGCAAAACGGTCCCAATAGGGGCGGGTCTTTAAATCAACCAGGACTTTTTGATCCCCGGGATGAGAATCCGCGCGAATAACACCTTCCGCGTCCGCCAGAAAAACGGCTTCGTAGCCGGGACCTGCCTTGAATATCTGCCGCAGGCGGTAGCTGGCCTCAGCCGGATTGTGGGTGAGGAAATGCCTCAGGGTCGGAGAAGTGGCCATGAGCCTTACGGTATTGAACTTCTCCTGCAACCAGGCATCCACGGTCTCTTTGACTCCGGTTGTAATCGCACCCAGGTAATTACGGGCCATGCGCCGGGAATCCCGGATACTCAGATTGAAGTGAACCACCGCCAGGCTGAAAACCAACAGGAAGATCACCACGCTGATCATGACCATGAGTTTGCGGTTGAATCTGCGCTCTTCGAATCGCTCTTTTTTCACTGGCTTTCCCGGCAGGTATTCAGGTGAGTCATTATAATCGATCCGGCAGACAGCGGCAAGGTTGCGATTTCGACACTCCGTTGCTACAATAGGGGCCCTTCGGCATCGTCAAGTACGCCGCCGGCGGGAAGTAGACATGACCCTAAAAGAGATCGTCGCTGTTCTTGAAGCCCGCGTGGCTGTGGGCAAAGAGCACCTTGACCGCGAGATCAATTGCGCCGGGGCAGCGGACATGCAGAGCGTGATCCTGGCCCGTGGCGAACCGGGAATGGTGCTGCTGACCAGTCAACTGATTTCCCAGACCATCCACTCCTGTATGCTCAGCGATATATCCGCCGTGGTCATGGTTCGGGGGGCGGAACTCACCCCCGAAGCGCACGATCTGGCCGCCCGGATCGGCATGGTCGTATTGACGGTTCCCTACACCCTGTATGAAACCTGCGGTCGCCTCTATGCCACCGGCCTCCCGGGCGTGGAAATCGATTAGGGAGGGTCAGCGGCTGAAGGCCGATCCCAGCAACGCAAGCAGAAACGTGACCGCCCAGATCACCGCCACACCCAACACCATATTGAGTTCGCCGGGAACGCTGGACGTCAACAGCACGGGAAACATGCGCTGCCAGCCGGCAAAGCGGAATCCCGCCGCGGCCAGGGAAAACAGCAGGCTCAGGCCCGTATAGGCGGCGCCAAACAACAAAGCGGTTCCCACCCGGGAACCGCGACCCAGGCGCCGGGCGACGAATCCCCCGATTACCGGGCCCAGGACAAAGCCGGCCAATCCCAGGAAGAACGGCAATCCCAGGCTCATGTTCAGCCAGGGTGTATGCATATACATGAAGGGATAGGAAACAGCCGACATCCGGAACCAGGCCCAGGACATCCCCGTCATTCCGCCGACAGCCAGTGACGCGGCCAGTATTCCCGCATAGCCCAGTAGAAACGCCAGTATCAGGCCCGACAACAATCCCGCTACGCGGCGACGGCGCTGTTTCGGAACCTCGGGTTCAGGTGATTCTTCCTGAACCTCCGCGTGGGAGCGTGGCGGCTCCGTTACCGCTTCGACGGGAGCCCTGGAAACGGTTTTATCCGGTGCCGCAGAACCGCCTGCGGCAGGCGCCAGTATGGTGCGCGGCACATCGCTGGGATCCTCAAACACAAATTCCAGCCGGTCAAAAGCAATCCGGTCCCCGGTACGCAGCCGCTGCCGATCCACTTTGATGCCGTTCACAAAAGTGCCGTTGGTGGAACCCAGGTCTTCCACCCAGTACCCGTCCGCCTGATGGACGATACGGGCATGTTGACCCGATACCATGCGGTCAGTCAGAACCAGGTCCAATCCGGGCATTCGCCCCACCAGGAACACATCTTTATCCAGAAAGTGTTCGCTGTCCCTGTATGGGCCGGAAACCCCGCGCAAACGCACACGTTGAAACACCACGGTGTTCATGCCGTCACCTCCAGACCCGTTCATATTAACTGAACACAGTCTTTTAGACAATCCCGATCATAAACCTGTTATTTGGAAAACACGTATTACCATTCCGGCTGCCGGTACGCGAATCTTTCAGGAGGGGGCATGATTGAAATTCGGGACATTTCAAAGAGTTACAACCGCGGCAATATTCAGGCTGTCAGCCATTTGGACCTCACCGTGCCCCCGGGAGAGATTTTCGGTTTCCTGGGACCCAACGGCGCGGGGAAAACCACCACCATCAAGATGATCGTGGGTTTGTTAAAGGCCGATAGTGGAGACATTCGCATCAACGGCCTGGACATTCGTGACCACGCGCTTGAATGCAAAGCCATGATTTCCTATGTGCCGGAAAATCCCGCCACGTACGACCGCCTGACCGGAATGGAGTACCTAGAGTTCATGGCGGATGTGTATGGAGTTGCCCGCAAACGCCGCCGGGAAGTGATCGCCACCTGGCTCAAAATTTTTGACCTCGAAAAAGCCCTGAACTCACAAATCCGCAGTTATTCCCATGGCATGCGCCAGAAAATCATCCTTCTGGGCGCCCTGTTGCCGGATACGCAGGTCTTTATCCTGGACGAGCCCATGGTGGGTCTGGATCCCCGCTCCGCCCACCACCTGAAAGAGATCATGCGCAACCATTGCAATGCCGGCGGAACGCTCTTTTTCTCCACCCATGTCATGGAGGTGGCCGAACGAATTTGTGATCGCATCGGCATTATCCACGAGGGGCGCCTGGTTGCCTGTGGCAGCATGGAAGAACTGCGCCGCAAATCCCGAGACTCGACCTCCCTGGAAAACATCTTCCTGGAGTTGACGGAATCATGAAGCCGCTGCTTGCCTTGATCCGGGCCGGCTGGAAAGCCCATTCCCCCCTGTCAGCACTGAAATCCCATGTGCGGGAGAATTATCGCCAGCGCTGGCTGCTTCCCCTGGCGCTGGTTTTCATGTTGACGGTATTTGTTACCCTGTATTTTTTCGTCCTGCAACTCACCGCGCAGTTCCACGCCATTCTCAAATCCGTTGGGCTGCAACGGATTCTGCCCACACTGGTGATCCTGGGCGCCCAGGTTATGGCGCTGATCTTCAGCATTTACAGCATGCTGGCAAACTTTTATTTTTCCCGGGACCTGGAATGGCTGATCCCCCTGCCCCTGAAACCGCGCCAGGTGGTGCTGGCCAAGTTCAGCCATATCCTGTTTAACCACTATGCGCTCCTGATTCCTCTGGCCGGACCGGTCCTGGTGCAATACGGAATCCTGGAAGGGTTCGGGCCGATTTACGCCTTGCGCCTGGCCGCCCTGATTCTGTTGCTGCCCCTGATCCCCCTGGCGATTTCCGCGCTGCTGGTGATCCTGCTGATGCGGGTCGTGAACCTGGGACGCTACAAGGAAATCCTGGTAGTGGCCGGAGCGTTGCTGCTCATGCTTCTGGCCCTGCTGCCCCAATTTCTGATTCAGGATTCGGGAACAGGCGAGGGAGCGCTTTCAGACCAACAGGTAATCAACCTGTTTTCCGGACCGGAAGGCATCACGCGCCGCATTACCGCCGCTTTTCCTCCAGCCCGCTGGGCCGCATCTCTTCTGGACCCGGGCAGCCGGACCCGGGCCGTGGTCGACCCGCTGTTGCTGGCCGGGTTTTCCATAGGCGCTTTCCTCTTGTTGCTGCTGACCGCGGAGAAACTGTTTTACCACGGCCTGATCGGCCTGGACGAAAGTTCCCGCCGCAAAAACATAAAATCCGTGCATGCCGTTCACGGCTCCGGCAAACGGCCGATTCGCGCGCTCTTTTTACGCGAAATGCGCAACATGAACCGGGTGCCCATGTTTCTCTTGAACGGCATGTATTCGGTCCTGTTTATCCCGGTACTGCTCCTGGTAATGATCACCACCGGACACAAGGAATACGCCCGCCTGCTGGGACTGCTGACATCGGCAAATCCCGCCGTGGCGATCCTGGGCGTGGCGCTGGTCTGTTTCCTGTCCGGGGTCATGAACGGCACAGCTTCATCGGCCATATCCCGCGAGGGCCAAAGTTTCTGGATCTCAGGGGTGATTCCCGTTCCCTGGCGCCTGCAGGCGGCAGCCAAGTTCCTGCATGCCGGGGCGATCGCCCTACTGGGAACCGCTATTGCCGCGGTCATGATGGTAGTGGCCCTGGACCTTCCCTGGTGGACCGCTCCCGCGGGAGCGCTCATGGCCTTGACCGCGGCGGTCGGCTGCATCAGCCTGTCGTTGCTGATCGACCTGGCGCGGCCGTTGCTGGATTGGGTCTCTCCCCAACGGGCCATCAAGCAGAATATGAACGTGTTTTTCGCCATGCTCCTGGATGCGGGCCTGGCCTTTTTGCTGGGTGTGCTGACGAGCCGCCTGATCCGGGCCGGCCTGTCCCCCATTGCCCTTCTCCTGACCATGGAAGGGGTACTGCTGATATTCGCTGCGACGTCCGCCCTGCTACTCTTCGGTCTTGCCCCCCGCCTCTTCAACCGCATCCACGCCTGACCCGGCCGGGGTTGCGGAGATTGCCGGCCCGGCCCTGCGCGTCCGGCGCCAGGCACGCAGTAAAGCAGGGAACGAGTCGTAACTGATCACTCCCGCAGCCAGCCCCTGACTGCGCAGATACATGTTGTTTACTTGCCGGGCCGCTCGCATCAGTCGTCCGCTGTACTGCCGCCAGTGCGCCCGAATGGCTGCCTGGTCCTCGCGCACGCGGGGGAGGAGTCGAGCGGAAATGCGCGAAAAAGCCTTTGCGTGCGAACCGGAGACCGGCCCGGCCAGGTACTCCCACCATGCCAAGTAAGCGGAATAGGCCATTTCCGCATCAGCGTTTCGGGTGCAAGCCAGGAATGCCACCAGGTTGGCTTCCCCCTCATCGGTAACCCCCCACGCGTGGGCCAGTTCGTGCGCCATCAGGAACGGGCGGCTCGGCGGCGGCAGGCCGGCCGCAATGGTGGCCGCGCCCGTAAACGGGTTGTAGATTCCCGACACCCCGAATGCTTTCAGCAACGCTCCCGGATACAGAACACGCACTCGCGGACGCCCCACGGCCGGCCAGTCCATGGACTGAAGCGTCCCCGCCATGGCAGCGCGCACGCGCTCCTCCAGGTTTTCTGTTGAATTAAAAGATGCCGCTTGCACCCATTGGTTCAGTCCGGCAGCCGCCTGCTCCAGTTCCCCGATCAGTACTTTCCCCTCCAGGGGATCCAGGGGCAGCGCCAGCTGGTGACGCAGGGGGATACGGGCGTAATTGAATCCCCATAAAATCAGAAACAGCCCGGCCGCGGCAAAGAGAAACGCCAGCGTGGAAAGAACCCGCATGCCCATGCGCTGAGAGCGGGAAGAGATTTCATTGCGGCGAAGGCGACGGCGACGAATCAGCCAGATACAGAGCAGCGGAATCAGTACGTACACCGCCGGCAAAGGCAGCAGGCCCAGGGTATTGTCGAGAACCAGGCGGATCAGCGGGAAAACGCCCCGGCCGTACATATCTTCGGCAACACCCGGAACCCAGTTCACCGCTACGCGCAGGGCAATCATGCCCAATCCAAAAGAGATCCAACCCAGGCTTCGCCGCAAGCGCCCTTTAATCGTCATCCGCACTCCCGCCACATAGATACCACGACAAAAGAACTTTGTCACACAGTTTTTCTGTCGATCGAGAGAAAAACAGTTGGAAAGGAACGAAGTTGAAAAAGGCGAGCGAATTTGACAAAGATTCCGCCCCCTCTTTATACTGATACTCAGGAGTACCCGCAAAATGGACATTAAAAAAACATCCTGCCTGGCGGCATTGATTCTGTTGCTGAATTCCACGGGAACAGCCGGGGTTGATTCCTGGTTGAAATTCAAGTTAAAGGCCCATTTGAGTACGAGGCCATTCGCCCTGTTGCGCGTGGACGATATTCCCACTTTGCCTCCAAAAGGACTCTTTGGCAAAGGCATCACCATCTTGATCCACGACGGCGGCGCCTGGACCCAGGAAACCACCATGGGCATGAAACGGGCCACCAGTACATTCATAAAGAAAAACGAATTGCTGGAGATCCACAAAATCAGGTTTTTTCCCCGGGGGGTTGCGCTGATCATGCGCACTTTCCGCAAATTGCCGACCCGGGATTCGGGTCAATACAGCCACCATGAAACCAGATTCAAATTCTATTTCCCCACCGAAATCATTGCAGAAGAATCCGAAGAGAATCTGGCTTACATCATCCACTGCCTGGAAAAGTACTTCCACTTTGCCGCCACACCGGAGGAGGCGCGGGAAGCTGTTTCGCCGCCCACCCCCGTTGACACCCCGCCGGCCGCGGTGCCGGCACGCCCCCGCAACGTGGAGATCCGCCTGGGCATGACCCGGGATGAGGTTGAAGCGGTCCTGGGCTCACCGCAAAGCCGGGAATTTACGGGCACCCGCATGATTTATCATTACTCGGGCATCACAGTCGTATTTGAGAACGGCAAAGTGAAAGCAATCCGCCTTTAACCGGCCGGACAATTCCGAATCCACGGCCTCAGAAAGCCCGAGAGAATATCCGCCACAAGGGCATGCCCCCGAGCATTGGGATGGATGCGTTCGATCCAGATGTCCTCCCGGTTGGGGGCGTTCAATGGTTCCAATAGATCGATAACCCGGACTCCATTTTCGTTCAATACCCGATGAATCCTGTGGTGCAGGCCGGTGAACGGGTAAGGCGCTTTGCGGCGGGCTTCAGGGAAAATCACCGCCACCCAGGGCACCCCGGCCGCGCGCAGCAGGGAGTGTATCCTGGACAGGTAACGGAATGATTTCTCTTCACCCAGTAAAAAAACATGGCCCGGATCATAATCCGGGTTGCGCTTCCGCATCAGCGCACCCAGTCGCAGGTTGGTAAAGCGAAAAAAGTGAGAATGACGCATGAGCCAGGTGGATAGATCGGATTTGCCGATCACGTAGGGGATGCGCAGGTCGTGGTACAGGAGCAGGGAATAGCCCCGGCCCGACCGGTTCCTGCGGATTCCCACGGTGCGCTCAAAATCGTTGGGTGTGATTTGTAACACCACTAGATCGGGTTTGAATGCCAGGGCCCGTTCACGGATCAGGTGGTATTCCTGAACCATGTTGTAGCCGACCACGCCCATACCCAGCACCTCTACCTCACAACCACTCCGGCGCAGGCGGTTTTCCAGTTGCTTGTGAAAGGTCTGATCCAGCGATACATTCCAACCATAGGTAATGGAATCTCCAACCACAATTACACGGAACAGTGAGGATTTCTGTATAGAAAACTGACGGTCTCGAAAACCGGCGTTGTTGATATGGATGGGAATTCCCTGCACCCGTGCCCGCGAACCGGGTAAAAGTTCGTAAACCAGATCCGGGTTTCGCGCCAGGCGGTAGGTGGAAGAAACCGGAAGGTGGGTTTTCGCCCTGGGCCGGGACTTGAAGTCGGTAGTCAAACGCACCGCCAACTCCAGAAGGAGCAGGATCACCAGGATAGACAACAACGAAACGCCGATCCCCCCGAGAAATCTGAGAATTTTCGCTTTCATGTATTGGAATCCAGAGTCCGGACATCATGATTATGTCCCAATCCGGCTTTGCAAGTCAATCGATCCCGGTACAAGCCGAAAAGGGATTCCCACCGGTCTGTTGCCAAAACAGCCAGGCGATTACTCGCCAACCACCACGCGGGGGGTGTCAACCGGCAGTCGCGCCAGGAGCTCATAGTTCAACTGATCGTTGAACTCAGCAAATGAAGCCAGACTGATCTCCGTATCCCCCTGCGTGCCGATGAGTATGACTTCATCCCCCACCTGTACTCC
>JAFGNX010000142.1 GCA_016926835.1 Candidatus Aminicenantota bacterium
CAATCCGATCTGGAAAGACCAGTGATTCCATTTGTCTTTGGTTGATGCGCGCGCGGCCTGTTCCGCGCCGGCGCGGCTGTAGGAGATGGAAATGAAATCCGCCATGGGTGTGTCTGAAATGTAGGGAATCAGCCCCTGCTTCAGTTTTTCGACCAGGCCCTGACGGCGCTGGTCTTCGGTGTCGGTGGCGGTGGAATAATACTTCAATTCCCGGTCATTGCCTTTCTGACTGTTCAGGCCCATAAATTTGATGGTATGCTCCCTGCCGCCGCTGCCGGTTGGGCGTACAGTGATGATGACATGAATATCGGCCGCCTGGCGGTCGCGCACATAGTTGACGAAGGTGATCTCTTCCTTGATGAAATGGATGTCGATTTGGCGCGAGTTGCAATCCAGGTAGATGCCGGGAACTCTGATTGCTTCGGGCCTGGCGATGGGTACGGCTGTCAGGTGATTGCTTCCCAGTAAAGCGGCAGCGATCCAGATTGCCGGCAGCAAGCGTTTCATTGGGGTTCCGTTTCTGTTAATCGGGTGCGCACAAACACCTGACTCCATGGCAGGACATTGATTTCCGATCCCCGGACGATATGCTTCCCGCTTAAGTATTTTTTGAAAAACCAGTCCGAAGTGATCCAGATTCGCAGAACCGAGTTTTCCGGAATGTCTGCTTGGGGCAAAAACGCGGGCTGCGTGGGATCCAGGCGCTTTTCGAGGAGTTTCCGGCGTTGCTTGAAATCAAAGATGTGCAAAACCAGGGAGAACGGATGAGCAGAAAAAGCCCAGTGAACGGGAATGTCACCGGTTGTTTCGATGATCTTTGCATCGGGCTCCGTGATCTTTACCCAACCGGGAAAACGGACCTCCTCTTGAATTCGGCAACCGTCCGGCCGCGAGATTTCCAGGACGATATCCCTGGGGAAATGGTTTTGCTGTTGGATGAGGATCCGCAGTCGATAATCCTTTTCCTTTTCGTTGTATTCGATGGAGGTACCGTTTACCAGGACCCGGGCGTCACGAACCGCATCTCCGTGAATGCCTCCCTGCCGCAGTTCAATATAGGCGCGCAACTCCTGGCGGTTGTGGTCGATGTCGTAGTCGTATCGAGACAGGCTGTAAGTCGGATAAAAGGTGGCCTTGACGAACAGGGGCGGGCATCCCGGGGTGGCCGGTTGATCCTGGCCGGATTTCAGGGGAACGACAAGTAACACTAACACAAAGATGACGGATCGGAATCTCATGGCTGCCTCCAGTCCGGAGACCCAAATTACCATAATCGGCCCGACTTGGCAAAACGTCCCGAAAGCGGACCGGGTCAACGGTGGCGGGCGGCAATTTCATTGACCGAGGTCAACAGTCGCTCAACTTCCTCTTCGGTATTGTACAAGGATACACCAACCCGGGTAAGCCCGCCTTTTTCCAACAGGCCGAGCCTTTCAACGGCACGGATGCCATAGAAATGTCCGTTCCACGCCAGGATGGCTTTTTCACTCAATTCTGCGCAGACAATGTGAGGCTTTACGCCTTCAAGAGTAAAAGAAATGGTCGGCGCCCGCTGTTCCACGTTAAAGTCCGGGCCGATTGTTCGCAATCCGGGAATGGATTGCAGTCCATCGTAGATGCGTCGGGCCAGAACCTCTTCGTAACCGGCGATTTTTTGCATGGCACGATGCAAACGGGATTCGGCGCGAGGGTCCGGGTCGAAAGACTCGATAAAGTCGATGGCGGCGGTCACTCCGTTCAGGGCGGCGAAGTTCAGGGTTCCGGTTTCAATTTTAAAAGGGGCATGGGCCTCCTGAGTCCTCAGGAAGTAAGTGGGAATGCGGTTCAACAACTCCCCTTTTGAGTAAAGGATCCCGACGTGGGGGCCGTAAAACTTGTAGGCTGAACACAGAAGCAGGTCAACTCCCAGTGACGTGACATCAAGGGGAAAATGAGGCGCGAAATGGACGGCATCCACCAGAAGCAGGGCCTCCGCGGCATGGGTCAGGCGGCGGATGCGTTGCACCTCGTTTACGGTGCCGGTTACGTTGGAGGAGTAGCCCATGGCCACCAGGCGGGTGTTCTCGTTGATCTTGTTCTCAAAATCCACGTAGTCCAGGGTGCCGTTATCCAGGATTTTAACTTCACGTACGATGATTCCCTGTTCCCGCAGGGCCAGCCAGGGAGCCCGGTTGGCTTCATGGTCCAGTTGTGTGATCAGGATCTCGTCTCCTCTATGCAGCCAGCGGCCGATCGCCCGGCTGAGCGAGTAAGTCAGGCTGGTCATGTTGGGGCCGAATGAGATGTTTTGTGGGCCTTCGGCACCCAGGAAGCGGGCTGCCTGCCGGCGGGCATTTTCCACGACCTCATCGGTTTCGCGGGACGTGATGAATGCCCCGTGTGCGTTGGCGTTGGATGTGCGGTAATAATCTGAAACCGCGGAGATCACGCTTTCCGGAACCTGGGTGCCGCCCGGTCCGTCGAAAAACGCCAGGGGCATTCCCCCATACTCTCTTTTCAAAGACGGGAACTCCTGCCTGCGGTCAGTGATCGCGCTGAATTCTGATGTCCGGCTGCTCATGGTATCCTCCTGATAGCAATTTTCGCCTCGTTCCCGTCTTCAATCGGATTGGTCTTGAATCAATTGGATTATGTGGGAAAAAAAGAAAAATCTCAAGGCGGAGGCTGGATGAAACCATGATAGGGGAGCAGTAATGGTTGCATTCGCGGATACCGTGGATTATGATCCGGTTGTGAACAGCGACACTTACCCATATAGGGAATCCGGCAGGTTGACGCTCAATTGGAGTGGTGACGAGATCGCGGTTCTGTGGCTGCGCAGGAATCAGGCGTGGCAGCCCATGCTGGCGCTGGTCGTTTTTGTGGTTATCTGGTATGCCGCCCTATTGACCACCGTCGATTTTTCTGAAGGTATTTCCCCCTGGCAGGCTTTACTACAGACTTTGAAAGCGGAGCCTTTCCTGATCTTGTTTTTTTTGTTGCCGCTGTTTCCCTTGTTCATGGTGACCCGCGATACTTTCTGGAACAATCGCATGGTTTTTGACAAACGCAGGCAAGAAATCCGCAAAGGCCGGAAGCGCATGATGGCTTTTGGAGACGTTGATGCCCTCAATGTGCGGGTCAGACCAGAGAAGAATGGCATGCGCCCAACCGCCGAGTTGTCCCTGCGGGCCAAATCGGGTAGAAACGCGTTCCTGACTCGTTGCGGCAGTTACGAAGCCTGCGTCGCTCTGGCCCAGGAAATCGCGGTTGTGGTTAACGCTCAGATCACAAACAGTTAGTTTTCATAAAGGCCAGAACCACAGGATCGCCGGAACACTGACCACCGCGATGATGATCTCCAGCGGCAATCCCATGCGCCAGTAGTCGCCGAAATCGTATCCTCCGGGGCCCATTACCAGAGTGTTGGACTGGTGTCCGATCGGCGTAAGAAAGGCGCAGGAGCCGCCCACGGCAATCGCCATGAGGAAAGGATCGGGTGAATGACCCAGGTCCCTGGCTATGCTGATGGCAATGGGTGCCATCAAAACCACGGTGGCAGCGTTGTTGATGATGTCGGACAGGAACATGGTCACCACCAGCAGCATGGCGAGCATCGCCCATGACGGCAGGCTCTGGCCCAGCGACAGCAATCCGGAAGCGACCACGCGCGCGCCACCGCTGCTTTCCAGGGCGGCGCCAACGGGGATCATGGCTCCCAGCAACACAATGACCGGCCAATCAATGCTGTTGTATACTTCTTTAACCGGCAATACCCTGCTGAGCACCATGCCCACTGCTGCCATTGAAAAAGCCACCTGAACCGGAAGAAAGTCGGCCACAACCAGCACAATGGCTGAAAGGAATATCCCCAGGGCAAGAGAGATCCGGGTCTGGTACCCGATTCTCAGGCTGCGCCGGGCCAGGGGGAGACAGCCGATGGTGGTGATGGTGTCGTTGAGTAAATGCTGGCGTCCCTGCAATAACAATACGTCGCCCGTACGGAAAACAACATGATCGAGGCGACGCCGGATCCGTTGTCCCCGCCGTGACACGGCCAGCAGGTTGATGCCATAGCGACTGCGCAGACGCAAATCCGAGGCCGACCCTCCGATCAGGTTGGAGCCGGCCATCACAACGGCCTCGGTAACGGCGATTTTGTCTGAGCCTTCGGCATCTTTGCGGAATTTCTTGTCTCCCACAAGCTTCAGCCCGGTGTCTGCCAGGAAAGATTTCAGGCTATCCGCATCTGATTCCACCAGGATAATATCCTTTTCCTGCAGGATATCCTGGGTGTCCGGAGCATGGATGCGTTTCTCTTTTCGAACGAGCCCGAGTATCTGAACGTCCGCATCTGAGGATTGCTCAAGCTCACCGATGGTCTTTCCGGGGATTCTGGAATCTTTGTCGACCGCCAATTCAGTGATGTAGTCATCAATATCAAATGACGCATCATCGGATTTGCCGCCCGCCCGCCTGGGTAACAGGCGCCATCCCACAAGGGTGATAAACACAATGCCCGCCAGGGCGACAATTGCCCCGACACAGGTGAAATCAAACATTCCAAATGCTTTCCCCATCTCCCCGGCGCGAAACGTGGCGATAATGATATTGGGTGGAGTACCGATCAGCGTGGTCATGCCTCCGAGCAGGGACGCGAAGGCAATGGGCATCAGAATGAGTGAAGGCGGATTGCCGCTTTTCCTGGCCATATGAATGGCGATGGGCATCATGATGGCGAGGGCGCCTACGTTGTTCATGAAAGCGGAAGCCACGGCTACCAATACCGACAGGACCAGAATTTGCACCAGCAGGTTGTCACCTGCCTTTAATACCCATTTGCCCAGAAGGTCTATCAGTCCGGAAAACTCCAAAGCTTTGCCGATAATCAAAACCGCGGCAACGGTGATTACCGCCGGATGACCAAAGCCGCTGAAGGCCTGCTCGGGATCAACTATGCCGACAACAGTCAAGAAAAGCAGGGCGATCAGTGCCACAAAGTCATGGCGGATTCGCCCCCAGGCAAACAAACCCAGCACTGCCAGCAACGTTGCAAAAACAATCGTGTGTGACATGTTTCCGGATTAAAAGGGACGCCGGCGCAGGGGCAACGTCATGCAACGACAACCGCCGCCGCCCCGGGCCAGTTCACTTCCGTCCACGGTGATCACGCAGCGTGAATACGCGTGTGGATCAACCTTGCGTTTCAGGACTTCAGTGGCACGGAGCACTTCATAACCGGAACGGTTCAGTTCCTCGAGGGTATAGACATTGCGATCGTAACCGATCAGTTTTCCGGGAGCGAAAGCAAAAAAATTGGCCCCGCTGTGCCATTGCTCCCGCTGTTGGATCCACGCATCTTTTCGACCGCCGCAATAAAGTGGCTCCAACTCCATGCCTGCCTTTTCAAGGGCTTTCATGAGATTCTCTTCTTCACTGATGTGTACCTTACCGTTGTCCACTTCAATGAGAACTGAGTGGAAAGGGTTGGGGCGGCTGACCAGGGGTTCGTAGATCATGCATTGGTGTTGATCCAGAAAGGTGAAGATCATGTCCAGGTGGATAAAGGACTCCGGCCTGGGCGGCAATTGCTGCACGACAATGCGGCCGGGTTTTTTACGCTTTTTGAGTACATCGATCACAAAATCGATTCCCCGGGTGTTGGAACGGGAGCTATTGCCGATCAGGAGCAGATCTTTGGCGGCAACCAGCATGTCGCCGCCTTCCAGCGTGGCCGCAGTACCGGCACCTTCGCTCCAGGGAGTGTGGATGCGGGTTGAGAAAGAGGGATGATGAGAGAATATGGTCGCCACAATCACGGCTTCACGGTCGCGCACCCGGCGGGCCATACGGCCGATGATCACCTCGTTTCCAACGGTTACGGCCGCGTCTCGTGTGAAAAAGAAGTTGTGCAGGGGTCTGAGTGCATAGCGCTCCTCACTGAGGAACCGGCTCAGGTTGTCCCGCTCCATCTCCACGCCCTCGATCAATTGCCGGGCCAGGATTTCCGCTGGCAGTTCAAGGAGTCGTTGACGCAGGTACAAGACGTTTTCATTACGGATGATTCGGTCAACCAGTTCGGTCCGGACGGTTTCTTTTTCGAGCACATTCGCCAGGAGATCCTGGATGTAGAAAACCCGGGTAGACAGTTCGAGAACGCCGGAAAACTGACGGTAACCCCGTCCGGCCACCTTTCGGTTCAGAATGTCACTGTAAAGGGCGCGCTCCGCATTGCCCGGAGTCATATTCTCGATTTCGGCGCCGGGACTGTGCAAGATTACACCGTCCAGTATGCCGACTTCGGATTCAACTTGAAGATCAAACGATTCCGCCATGAAACTCTCCTGGTCGATTTTCGCCAGCATTAAACGCCAGGATAAAGCGGTTGTCAACCTGTAGCCAAGGTGACAGGTGACAGGGAGGCAGGTGACAGGGCACTGACCCTTATTCTTTATTCAGGCTATGAAGAAGATGGTGGCCAGGGGCATTAGCCCAAGTCGAAAGTCTAAAGTAAAAGCACCTGGCAAGTGGCGATGGGCAATTGGCAAGAGGCAGGAGGCAGGTAGTCGAAACTCGAAAGTGAAAACAGGATTTGACAGCTTCATTTGTCTCCTGTCTCCTGATACCTGTCACCTTCATTCCAACTCTCCAACCCTTCAACTTTCCACATGTATTCAGGTTTTTTGGATAACCCATTTTACATCTCCAGCGTAATATGGTATGAGCAAGGGTTTCATGCGACAGGCAAAATGGTTTTTTCTGACCCTCGTGGTGTTTTGCGTGGTGTCCGGCGCCGTGGATTTTTTCCACGTGGAGACCGGTTTCGCTACAGACTACAATTGTCCTGCCTGCCTGTTCCAGAGCACTTTTTTTGCCGCCATCCGCTCGCTGGTGCTGGCCATTGTTTTTGTGCTCACCCTGCTGATCATCCTGCGTGAGAGAACCCGGCCCCGGTTGAGCAGCGGCAGGTTCCTGACGGTCAACAACAAATCCCCTCCCCGGGGCTGATCCGGACCGATTGCCTGGCGGATTTTGCAACGATAATTTAAAAAATCGTTTTCTTTGCCCGCATGTTAGGGCGGCTAATACCAATGAGGTTACACAAATGAGAAAGATTATTTTGGTTGGTTTGATGGCAACCGGGTTGTTGATGTCTTTTCCGGTCCGTGCAGAGGACACAATCGGTTGTTCAAAGGGGATCGGCAAAGGCGTTCTCTGGCCGCGGATCTACTTCAAGATGATCGATTATACAAAAAAGTGGTCTTCCGTAGCGGAAGAGATGGTGGCAATGGACAGCGACAACCGCGGACTTCAGGAAGCTTCCGTTCATCAACTGGATTTCCGACTCGGGTACGGGGTACTGCACAACTTGAACGTGGGAGTGAACCTGCAGTATGCCTGGGGTGAGGCGGAAAAGATTCTGCCCCAGGGCGATCGACTGGAGTTGAACGCATCCGACCTGAACCAGGTGTGGCTTTCCGGGCAGTGGTTTTTTCTGGACAAACACAAGGCCGGCGGATTGCGGCACTTGAAACTGGGCCTCGGGGCCAGTTACGGTTTTGCAGTGAACGCCGCGGATGAAAACCTTCTGGCCGGAATCGGGCCCGGAGTCGACCAGTTCAAACTGGGCCCAATGTGGCATTTTGAAGTCGGTTCCTCGGGAGTTGAGATTGCCGGTCACGCCCTCTACAACTGGAAGGGCACGGCCCGGGAAGTCAAGGGCTGGGGTCGCAGCGGACACAACATTGCAGATACGCTGAATTACCAGCTCAAGCTTGAAGGCGCCCCTTTCCGTTTCCTGGGATGCGGAGCCGGGTTGACCGGCTGGTTCGGCATGGAAGAGGATATGAGCCTGGTCAATCTGGACAATACCCTTAACCGGGGGTACAATCATGCAGTCATGCTTCATGCCGAGTTCTTCCCCATGGGTGACCAGTATGAAAAGCGCAAGATCTATATGATCGTGAACATTCCCTATGCCCAGCGCGCCATGAAAAGCGCGGATGTGGTGTGGACCCTGGGATTCATGTGGACGTTTTACACCTTGTAGACCGAAAAATGCACATGATGATTCAACGAGAGGAAACGCAATGAAAACGCGTAAAACCGCGATGCTGATCCTGTTTCTGTTTGCAGCGGGGATGGTGCTGTCCGCAGCAGACGCGGATCCCCAGCGCCGCCGCAGGCAAAGGCATTCTGATCGCCACAAATGTCATCGCATGCTGAGCCGGATCGTGAACGGACACAAAGATTTCCAGCTCTATGAAGCCGACGGTTTCCGCTTTGCGATGATTAAACGGCAGAATGAAAATCTGGTGGGGTTGTTCACCGCGGATTACTCACAGGTTGAGGGGTATCGCGGCATTACCAATTGCCTGGTGTTGATGGAATTGAATGGCGCAGTGAAAGAAGTCAAGGTGGTCGAATCGGAAGATACCCCGCCTTATGTGAAACGGCTGATTCGTGAGGGTTTCCTGGATCAGCTGGTCGGACTGAAACCGGCGCAGACAGCGGAAGTGGATGCGGTGAGCGGCGCGACCATTACCTGTGACGCAATCCGTGATTCAGTGGTGGAAACCCTGCAGGCCTTTCTTCAGATTGCTGAGCGCGTGGATTTTTCAGCTCCTGAACCTCGTGGACGAACGGCGGATTGCAAGGTGATCGCGGTCGAGTGAATTTCTCTATCCGTGATGTCCGAATATTCCGGGTGATTTTTGCGTTTGTTTTACTTCTGCAGCAACAGGTGGAACACCAGGCCGGCGTTGAGCAGTATCCCGAAAGCCAGGTTCAACCGCGCCGTGTCGGCATCGAGTGCGATAAAATCCGAACGGTCAGTGGGGAATTGACGCTGCCGTGAGCGGGCAAGCAGGCGCCAGGCAAGGGGGAAAGCGGCCCAGGCGGCCAGGCAGGCCGGGGGCAGGGGTGAAGTTTGCGGAGCAACCCAGCGTGGGAATACCACAAACATGGGAAGCAGCAGGAACGGTAAGATCAGCAGAACGTGGAAATAGATAAACGAACCGCGGTCGCCCAGCAATATGGCCGGCGTCAGGATGCCTCCATTGAAGTCCGTGGGTGCATCCCTCCAGTTGTTGGCATGAAGAATGGCCGCTACCAGCAGGCCCAGGGGCAGGGCGTAAATTACCGGAGGCCAGGCGGCTGAGCCGACCTGGACCATCCAGGATCCCAGGCTGCCGAGCAGGCCGAATGCGCAAAGCACCGCCAAATCTCCCAAACCACGGTATTTCAAGCCCAACCGGCCTCCGGGTGAATAGAAAACGCCCAGAAAGATGCCGGTAGCTCCCACGGCCAGCAGCCACCACGTGGTTTGCCAGGCCAGAAAAACGCCCAGGAGCGTACCCATGCCAAACAGCAGCGCGGCGCCGCGACAGGCCTGGCGAATTGTCAGCAGGTGTCGTACCACGGCGCCACTGCCCGGGGTGGATTCCCGATCCAGTCCCCGGCGGAAATCGGTTGCATCATTGAGGATGTTGGCTCCGGATTGCAACAGCAGCATGGCAGTCAGCGAGAGCAGCAGCCGGCCCGGGAAAACGGGCGATTCGTTCAAGACGGCGGCCAGGAGGGCGCCGAATAATACCGGCATGGTTGAGGCGGGAAATGAGAAGGGACGAGCGGCAATCCACCAGCGTGTGAAAAAAAAGGTGGTTGGCGTATCTGTCAGAGGCATTCCCGAAGCCATTTTGCCGGCAGGGAAATCAGTCTTCAGCGCCGGCGAAGTACTTCATGAATTGGGCACGTTCGTAAAGCTGCGGGGCATCGATGCGTTTGCGGCTCAAGCGGCCGATCACATCACGAAGCCGCGTTACGCTGGATTCTTCCATCCATTTACGGATTTCCGTCAGCATGGAAGTCACGACTTCTGGCCCCTGCTTGTAGATGGCCGACGCGATTTGCACGGCCGCGGCTCCGGCCAGAAGGTTCTTGAGCACGGAGGCGCCGTCGTGAATCCCGGTTGTGGCGGCCAGGTCGCAGTGTACCCGGCCCGACAACAATGCGATCCAGCGCAATACCATGGCGTTCTCGTTGGGACAACTGGTGACTTCTCCGTTGATGACTTTCATGGATTTGATATCGATGTCCGGACTGTAAAAGCGGTTGAACAGGACAAGGGCGGCCACATTGCGGACAGACAGGTTGAACGCCGTGTTGGCCAGGCTGGAAAAATAGGGACTGATCTTCAGGGCCACGGGAATGACCACCTGGGCTGTGACCTGGCTGACAATATTGAAATAGATCTCTTCAATGGCCTCTCCATCCTGTTGGGTATCCGCGGGCAACACGAAAAGGTTGAGTTCCAGCGCATGGGCGCCGGCCTGTTCAATCTGACGGGCGTAGTCGGTCCACTCGGAAGCGGAAATGCAGTTGATGCTGGCAATGATCGGGATCCCGGTTTTTTCCCGGCTGTCGCGGATGAGGCGCAGGTATTCGTCCAGGCTGTGGCGGCGGGTGTACTGGGTGATGTAGTCTGCGGCTTCGGCGTGACCCAATGAACTTTCGTGCAGCGCGCCCGCTTCGTTCAGGATCTGTTCTTCAAAAATCGATTTGAGCACCACCGCGGCCGCGCCGTGGTCCTCCAAGCGACGAATGCCATCCAGGGAGCCGGTAAAACCGCAACTTCCGATAATAATGGGGTTGCGCAATTCCAATCCCATGTAACTCGTGGATAAATCCATGACACCCTCCAAAAGGCGGTTTGGCAGTAAGAATCCGCTTTGCATGGTAGCATAGGCCCAATTCAGGTGTCAACTGGAAGCCGGTGATGGCCATGATTTCCGTTCCGTTGAGCCGGCTTGAATTACTGCGGTTGGTATGCTAGCCTCAAGCTGAAATTCCGCCCCTTTGCGGCGGCGGGAAGCGTTCCGAACTGGAGGTAGCCTAGCATGAGCCAAGTTGAACTCAGAGGGCAGGACCGTCCCACCGGCTTGCCGGAAAACGCCTATCGCAAGCTGGAAGAAGGAGAAACGTATCGTCCCGTGGTTCCCGCTGACCGGCCGCTGCCGGAAGTGACCCCGTATTCCCTTTTCTGGGGCATGTTTTATGCGGTTTTGTTTTCAATGGCCGCGGCTTACCTTGGCCTGAAGATCGGTCAGGTGTTTGAGGCCGCCATTCCCATCGCAATCCTGGCGGTGGGGTTTTCAGTCATGACGGGTCGACGCAATGCCTTGTCGGAAAACGTGATCATCCAGTCCATCGGCGCCAGTTCTGGACTGATCGTAGCCGGGGCCATCTTTACCATACCCGGACTCTACATCCTGGGTCTGGAAGCCACGTTCATGCAGGTGTTTCTGGCATCTTTGCTGGGCGGGTTCATGGGTATCCTTTTCCTGATTCCGTTCCGCAAGTATTTCGTGGCGGATATGCACGGGGAGTTCCCCTTTCCCGAAGCCACGGCGACCACCGAGGTGCTGGTGGCCGGGGAAGCGGGCGGGAACCAGGCACGAATCCTGGTAAAAGCGCTGTTCATCGGCGGCTTGTACGACTTCATGGTTTCCGGCCTGGGTTTCTGGAAAGAGATCGTTTCCACCCGGGTGTTTTCCTGGGGCCGCAAACTGGCGGATTCGGTTAAATTGGAGTTCAATGTCAATATCGGAGCGGCCGTCACCGGCCTGGGTTATATCATCGGCCTGAAGTATTCCCTGATTATCGCCTGCGGATCCTTTCTTTCCTGGTGGGTACTGGTGCCGGCCATCTACTACATCGGCCAGTTCAATCCCGCACCCATCCTGAACGCGGCCAAGCCCATATCCGATATGCTTCCGATTGAGATCTTCAGTGAATACGTGCGCCATATCGGTATCGGGGGAATCGCCGCAGCCGGGATTATCGGCATTATCAAGTCCCGGAGCATCATCGTGGGCGCCTTCCGGCTGGCCGCCCGTGAAATCACCGGCAAAGGCGTTGAACATGGGATAGAGCGCCCGGAACGCCTGCAGCGCGACATGTCGATGAAATGGAATGTCATCCTGATTTTTGCAACGCTGATGGGTGTGTTCGCCTTCTTTCTGCTGGGCGTAGTGGGAGGCAACTGGTACCATGCCCTGGTGGGCCTGGCCATCGTGACCATCATCTCTTTCCTGTTTACCACGGTTTCCGCCCGGGCCATCGCCATAGTGGGCACGAACCCTGTATCGGGAATGACGCTGATGACCCTGATCATCTCATCGGTGATTCTCGTGTCCGTGGGCCTTAAAGGTGAACAGGGCATGTTGGCGGCGTTGTTGATCGGAGGTGTCGTGTGCACCGCCCTGGCCATGGCCGGAGGCTTTATCACCGACCTGAAGATCGGGTACTGGCTGGGCACAACTCCGGTAACCCAGCAGCGCTACAAGTTTCTGGGTACCCTGCTTTCCGCGGCGGCGGTCGGCCTGGTGATCTTGATGCTATACAAAACCTATGGTTTCGGTCCGGGTGGATTGGAAGCGCCCCAGGCTTCGGCCATGGCGGCGGTACTCAAGCCCTTGATGACCGGCCAACCGGCTCCCTGGCTGCTCTACCTGGCAGGAATCATGCTGGCCATCGTGCTGGAGTTTATCGGTGTTCCTCCGCTGGCCTTCGCCCTGGGGATGTACCTGCCGCTTTACCTCAACACACCCCTGCTGGCGGGCGGCCTGATCGCGCATTTTGTTTCCCGCAGTACCAGTGATAAAAAACTGCAGACTGCGCGTAAGGAGCGGGGCACTCTGATTGCATCCGGATTTATCGCCGGAGGGGCCATCATGGGAGTGGTGGCCGCGGCCATTATCTATTTCGGTCAATTGGCATTCGGCGAGGGCTGGTCCATGATCCGGGCCCTGGGCACGGAGCACTGGCAGGAGTCATTCGGCGGCGAAGCCCTTGGATTTGTCATGTTCGTGCTGCTATTGGGCTACCTGTACTGGGATTCGCGGCGCGCCCGGGTGGAATAATCCGGATTTGGCAACCAGACCGAAGCCGGACGATCCGCGGCCACACGGGCTGTTTGGCCGCATGGCGGATCATTACGATCGTTTCAACCACCTGTGCAGCCTGGGCATGGATGCCTGGTGGCGCCATCGCTCCTTGCGGGGATTTCCTGTAAGCGGCCGCATCCTGGACCTGGGAAGCGGCGGCGGGCAGATGTCTGAATGCCTGGCAGAAAAGCAAGCTTTCTGCGTTGGCCTGGATCCCAGTTACGCCATGCTGGCCAAAGGCAAAAGGCTCGGCAGGGTTTTTTTGCCCGTCCAGGCCCAGGGAGAATCCTTGCCGTTTCGCGACAACACCTGGGACGCGGTGATCTCGGGATTTGTCATGCGCAACCTGGAAAGTCTGGAAAAGACACTCAGGGAATGCCACAGGACCCTGCGTCCGGGAGGGGGCCTCATGGTACTGGATTTTTTTCCTCCCCGCTCACGCCTGTTGCGGGCTTTTTTCCGTATCTACCTGGGCAGGGTCGTTCCGTGGGTCTATGGCAGAGTCACCGGGTTGGGCCGGGATGCAGCCTGGTTGAGTCGCTCCATCGAAGGATTCATGTCCCCCGCGCATTTCCGGAAAATGTTGGACGAATGCGGTTTCAGCAACGTGCGCATGCGGCCCCTCCTGTTTCACATTGCCTGGCGCGTGGTCGCGATTAAGGAGGACGTTCCCTCAGGAACCAGGCACGGTTGAGTCGGGCTTTTCCGTCCGGATCAGGTCGGCGATGGTGGTCTGTTCAAGGTAGTCCCGGATCAGTTTGTCCAGGGCTTGCCAGTGGCTGCGTGCGCCGCAATTGTGGTTGCGGGGACAATACTCGTGCTCATTGATACAGGGTGCGGTAAGCAGCAACTCTCCGGTGATCTTGAACACGTCGAGAAGTGAAATCCGTTCCGGGTCCATCTGCAGTTGGTATCCGCCGCGGGCGCCGCGGCGGCTGGTGATCAATCCCCTGGTTTCCAGTGGCTGAAGAATCTGTTTGGCGAACTTGGCGGATATCTGCTGGCTGGTCTCCACTTCCCGCAGAGAGTGCACCCGGGACATGTCCATGCCCAGTTCAACCAGGATGCGTACCGCGTATCGTGTTCTGGCGCTGATTTTCATTCTTAACGTAATCCTTAAGAGTACTATTCAATAGAAATAATATCAGAATTATGATAAAAACTCAAATTGCTGTCGATATTTTTGCTTGACAATAAGTAATTAAAAGAATTACAATTGAGGCTGTTCTTTCCACGAGGAGGCGTTTGATGAAGAACGAAGTCGTGATTGAGTTTTCCGGGGGGATTGATTCCCTTTATGCGGCCCACTACCTGGCCGGGCAATACGACCGGGTACACTTGCTGACCTTTGACAAGGGGTACCTGCACATTTTGCTGAAGGCCAATCAACCCAATATTGAACTGCTGCAGTCCCTGCATGGAAAAGATAAAATTACGCACCAGGTAATGGATATCCGGCACCTGTTCAAGGAAATGGCTGTGCGGGACTACAAGGAAACCAGCAAAGAGTTTGGCAAGGAGGCCGCGTGGTGCATGCCTTGCCGTGCCAGCATGGCCCTGGCCAGCGTGATTTACGCCCTTGACCATGACATCCCTGTTTTTACGGATGGCGCCAATTGGGAACAGGCTCCGGACGGAAAAAAAATCCTGGTTACCGGTGACAATTTCCCCGAGTTCCTCTCCATGATCAAAGATTTCGCTTCCCGCTTCCATGTCGAGTACCTGCCCGTGGTGTATGACCTGAATACCCGGGAAGATCGCCGCAGGGAACTACAGCGCCTCGGTGCCAAAATCGACTTCAACAGCATGAACCGCACCGGAAAATCACCCCTGGATGTATTCAATCCCAAGTTTTACAGCCGGGTCCAACCCATGTGCTTGTCCGGCTACCTGGTGCATTGGAAGCGCAACTTGTTGAAAGTCCCCGAAGAAGTCACTCCCGAAATCATTACCGCCGCCCTGCAGCCAAAGTTGGATACCATTGCCGAGCGGCTGGTGCGGGAACACCTGGAAAACCGCGGCATCAATGTAGCCGAATTGGTTTCCCGCCGCAAGGCCGAAAAAGGTTGAGCGTTTATTCGTAATGCAACGCTTCGATGGGATTCAGCAGGGATGCCTTGCGCGCGGGATAGAAACCGAAAAACACTCCCACCGCCGCTGAAAAAACCACGGCGATTACGGTTATCACCGGGTCTACGATTAATCCCGTATTGATCAGCCTGGAGATGCCCATGCCCAGGCCCAGTCCGACCAGGATGCCGATAAATCCTCCCACAAGGCTGAGGATGACTGCCTCCACCAGGAATTGGACCAGGATATCACTGCTGCGGGCCCCGACCGCCATGCGGATGCCGATTTCGCGGGTACGTTCCGTCACAGATACCAGCATGATGTTCATGATGCCGATTCCGCCGACCAGCAGGGATACCGCGGCAATGGCTCCCAGCAGCATGGTCATGGTGTTGGTGACCCCGGTTACCCGTTCAAGGATCTCCGTCTGACTGCGGATCTGGAAGTCATCTTCGTCGGCGGCTTTCAGGCGATGGGTGTCGCGCAGAATGTCGCGGATCTCGGATTCCACTACTTCCATGGGGGCGTTTTCTTTGGCGCTGGCCAGGATTGAGCGAACTGTTTTGCCGTCGGACAAACGGTAGAGTACCGTTGTGGATGGTGCCAGGATGAGGTCGTCCTGGTCGCCCATCATGGCGTCGCCCTTTTCCTTCAGGGTACCGATCACCGTGAAGGGAACTCGATTGAGGCGGATGCGGGCGCCGATGGGGTCGCGATCTCCGAAAATCTCTTTCGCAACCGTCTGACCCAGGACAGCCATCTTGCGCCGCCCGCGCACATCCTGCTCGGTAAAAAAGCCGCCGTTTTCGATTACCCAGTTGCGGATAAACGGATAGTTTACCGATACGCCATGTATCTGGGTGGCCCAGTTCTTTTCCAGGGCAATCGCCTGCACACCGACGGTGATTTCCGGTGATACGTAGTCCAGCAGAACAGCACGCTTGCGCAACTCTTCTACATCTTCCATGGAGAGGGTCTGCAGACTTCCGGCTCCGCGGCTGACGCCGCCTCGATAGGACGATCCCGAGCGGATCATGATCAGGTTGGTGCCCAGGGCGTCGATCTGGCTCTCAATATCCGCTGAAGCGCCCTGGCCGATGGCGACCAGGGCGATGACTGCGCCGACACCGATGATGATACCCAGCATGGTCAGGAAGCTGCGCATGCGATTCTTGGTGATGCTGCGAATGGCAGCGCGGATGAGTCGATCGAATTTCATGATTGGGCCTCCTGGGTAGTGCTGAACGCCGACTTGCCGTTGCCGGCCTGGATGCGGTCGTCTACGAGTACGTCGCGAATTTTTTGTCCGTCCCGGAGTTCCACGATGCGTTTGGCGAAGCGGGCGATATCGGGCTCGTGGGTAACCAGCACAATAGTTACACCATCATCGTTGAGTTCCTGGAAAAGCTTCATCACGTCATTTGAAGTCGCGGTATCCAGATTGCCCGTGGGCTCGTCAGCCAGGACCAGGGCCGGCCGGTTCACCAGGGCACGGGCAATGGCCACACGTTGCTGCTGCCCCCCCGAGAGTTGAGTCGGCTCATGGTCCAGGCGGTCCCCCAGGCCGACGCGTTCAAGGGCGTTGCGGGCCATTTTCCGGGCCGGCAATCTTTCATCTCCACGGAAATACAGCAACGGCAGTTCCACATTTTCGAGGGCGGAGGTTCGGGCCAACAGGTTGAATCCCTGGAACACGAAGCCGATGCGGCGATTGCGGATGTCGGCCAGTTGGCGACGGTTCATGCGGTCCACCCGCGTGCCGTCCAGGGTGTAGGTTCCCCCGGTGGGGTAGTCCAGGCAACCCAGGATATTCATAAGCGTTGATTTTCC
>JAFGNX010000143.1 GCA_016926835.1 Candidatus Aminicenantota bacterium
ATAATCGGGATTGTCAAAATCCCTGAAACGCTCCAGGTTTTCCACCAGGTCTTCAACAATGGTTTCCACGTTGTGCTGGGGATGAAAGCTCAATACTTTTTTGGCTTTCTCGATACTGACCTTGTAGTTGCGGTAATCCTGAATATGCTTGATATTCAGTTTGACATCCTTTTGTAGGAATTTTTTAACTCCGCTCATGACCAGGTCGCCGATCTCGCCCACTGTGTAGTTTCCCGAAGCCACGTTAAATACTCCCGAAATAGAAGTATTGGCTTCAATCGCCCGGATGTACGCCATGGCGGCATCCCGGATTCCCAGCACCGGACGCCAGATTGCCGGGTTGTTGACCGTAATCTCCCCGGTGGTAACCGCACTCTTGAACATGGTGTTGACCACCAGGTCCAAACGCATCCGTGGACTGTAACCGCTGACCGTACCCTGGCGCAGGGCAATAACCGAAAAGTCATCGTCCTGCATCTGCATGACCGCCTGCTCACCCTGCAATTTTGAAATGCCGTAAGGATAGCCACAAACCGCCGGAGATTCCTCATTGTACAACTCATTGACAGTATAGCCGTACACCGAACAGGAACTCGCATAAACAAAGCGTTTGACGCCCGCCTTTTTGGAAATATACCCCAGGTAAGCCGGAGCGGATGCGTTGTAGATAAAATTCTGAGCCGGTGAAAACTCGGCCATGGGATCATTCGACAGCCCGGCCAGAAAAATCACGGTATCGTAATCAACCAGGTCCGCTTCAGACAGATCGAAAATGTTTTTGTTGATGAGGCCGACCTGATCAGGCAGGTGATTCCCGAACCAGAACAGGTCATTGACATCAACACTGTAGCCCCGCGCAAGCAGATGGGGGATCATTACAGAACCGATGTATCCGGCTCCGCCGGCCACCAGGATCTTCATGACACCACTCCGTTGATTTCAGGCGTGTATTGAAAATATTCCGACTCTGGAGACCGCAGCCATTGTTCAAGTGTCTGGGCATTGCGGTCCTTTTCGGAAATGATGGGCTCCCTGACCGGCCACTCCACGCCAATCGCGGGGTCATTCCAGAGGATTCCGGATTCGCCATGCTTGTTGTAAGCTCCGGTGCACTTGTATTGAATGTCCGCGCTTTCAGACAGCACGCAGAATCCGCGGGCAAATCCCGCCGGCGCCCATACCTGGCGCCGATTCTCTTCGGACGCTTCCACCCCCACCCATTGTCCCAGTGTAGGCGAGCCTTTGCGAATATCAACAGCCACCAGGAAAGCCGTGCCCCGGGTCACCCGCATCAACTTTCCCATGGGCGGTTCCCATTGAAAATGAAGGCCCCGGACCACACCGCGGGCTGAACGCGAATGGTTATCCTGAACAAAATCCAGATCCAGGCCGATGTCACGCAACTGGTCACGCCGCCAGGTCTCCATAAAAAAGCCTCGATCATCCTGAAAGATTTCCGGCACCAGCACAAAAACACCATTCAAATATTTGGCTTCCACTTGGATTTGCATACCGACTCCTCCGTTGATACCGGCGGAAAAAACACCGGCCGGCAAGGTTTTAGTGTAACTGATTCCTAGGGTTTGTCAAGCCGGAGAAGGCGTACGAAAGCTCAGGAATCGGCCTCGGGCATGATGATCCACAAGATCAGATAAACCAACACACCGGGAAAAGCCACGGACATAACCGATACCACCACGTAGAGCAGGCGGACTACTGTGGGATCCATGTCGAAGTACTCCGCCAACCCGCCGCACACCCCGGCGATCATACGATTGCGACGGGATCTAGTCAGCCTTTTCTTCATGATTCCTCCGTTGGGAAGGTTTGGGGCCCAGGCAATCATGCCGGAATTCACAGAAACCGCAACGGAAACCTTCATTGCGGGGAAACCGCTCTTCCCGAATGCCATCGGCCACGTGTTCAATCACCTGGAACATGTGTTCCCGGTCCCCGGTTCCCACATCCACTTCCAGGAACTGGCTGCGCACGTTGTTGCCCTTCCGGGAATACACAACGCAAAATCGTTGGCGCGAGTTCGCATTGCCAAAGTTTTTTTCAAACAGGAAATGGTAAATCACCATCTGCAGGCGAGAATGGTAAGCCCGGTTCCGAGACCAGCGGGCCGTGGCCGTCTTGAAATCCGTGATCGAAAGATCCTGCTCCACCAGATCAATGACACCGCGCAATTCCACCGGATATCCCTCCAGGGGCGTGTTGAGTTCCTTTTCCACCATGAGGGGGTTGAATTGGGGGGCCAGTTCGCGAAAAAAATGGCGCACAAGCGCGTATCCCCGCTTGTACACGTGGTCCCGCGGATCATCCCAGCGCACGGGCTGCTCCCGGGAAAAACGTTGAAACGAATCCGCGTAAAAATCTTCCGCTTGGTTTTGCCCGGGCAGGGCGCCCGAGATGCGTTCGCGAAAATACCATTCCAGGACAATGTGAAAAACGGTGCCCAGCAGCAATTTGTCGTTCAGTGGAACCGAAATTTCACGGATGTAAGCGTACTCGTACTTGCGCGGACAAATCAGGTAGGTGCGGATCTGGCTGTAAGACAGATGACCGCGGGGAAATGCCACGGCGATCAGGTATTGGATGCCGTCCGGTTCAGCAGGTGGCTGAGTCTGGATTTGTATCGCGATCCGGTATTGGCGTGAATGGTTCCTTTGCTTACGATACGATCGATTACGGAAATCACCTTCGGGTAAAGGCTGCGGGCTGCATCCAGGTCTCCGGCATCGATACTCTTGCGGAATTTCTTTATCTGGGTCCTCATGCGGGATCGGTTCATTTTGTTGATCATGCGTTTGCGCAGGTCACGGCGATGCTTCTTGATGGCAGACTTGTGGTTGGCCATAAACAATCCTCCAATAAAGAGAGCAATATACCCCAAGTGCGGGTTTTTGTCAATGCCGGGAACCGGTTTACCCTTTCAAGACCAGCAGCGGCCGCAATCGGGCCACCGGATCCGCGAGGCCCGCGGCCCGGCTCACCTTTACCACCTCATCCACATCCTTGTAGGCCTCAGGCGCTTCTTCCAGTAATCCCCGCAACGAGTGAGAGAATACTCGGATTCC
>JAFGNX010000018.1 GCA_016926835.1 Candidatus Aminicenantota bacterium
ATCTTCCCCGCCGATGATTGTTCCCAGTTCGGTCCTTACCGTGGGCAACGCGTCAATGGGCAAACGCTTCACAAAGCCATTGAACTCTTCCGCATTACCGAAAAGCTCCTCGACGAATCCAACGTCAACGATTCCAGGCTTCTTTTCTCTGAAATATTCCTTGCCGCTGGACCACTTGTATTCCGCGACATCCTTTATTATCCCGGCGCGGACCGGGTTGTTCAGCACATACCCGATGGCCACCATCAGGTAGGCGTCGTCCTGGATGAGCATGGATTTGAAGCGATCCTGGAAAACGTAGCCCCGGCCCCCGTAGCGCTGACGGAAATATCCGGCGTACTGACCATTCAGCTGCTTGAAAAACACTGACATTTTGCCGTTGTTGTCCTGAAGAACCATGTGATAGTGGGTGTTCATCAGGCAATACGCCAATATCCGTAAGCGGGTCAAGCCCTGAATTTTTCTCAGAAGTTCCAGAAAGAAAATCCTGTCCGCATCATCCCTGAGCAGGGCCCTGCCTTCGTAGCCCCGGTTCATGGCGTGGTGAAACGCCCCCTGAAACGTCCGCCTTGGCAACCGCATAACCCGATCCTATTCCCAAATTGTCAAATTGTCAAGAACCGTCCCCCTTACCTTTGTGTGTCGACAAGGGGCAATTGTCCCGGAATCTGGATTGAGACATAAGTAACATGCCGTTCCGGGGTTGCCGACAGGCTTCACAACAGGTTGCTGGCCAGTTCGGCCAGGGGGGAACGTTCCCCTTTCTCCAGCATCACGTGGGCGTAGAGTTTCTGCCCCTTCATGCGCTCGATCAGGTAGGTCAGACCGTTGGAACGGGCATCCAGGTAGGGGGTGTCGATCTGGAAGGGATCCCCGACAAACACCACTTTGGTGCCTTCCCCGGCCCGCGTGATGATGGTCTTGACCTCGTGTGGGGTAAGGTTCTGGGCTTCGTCCACAATAAAGTAGATGCGTTCGAGGCTTCGGCCGCGGATGTAGGAGAGGGGGGCGATGCTCAGTTTTCCCGTATCCAGCATGTGGCCGATGCGGCGGTTGGCCTCTTCGGCTTCCCCGTATTGATGGCGGATCACCGCCAGGTTGTCGAACAGGGGCTGCATGAAGGGATCCATCTTGGTTTCCAGGTCCCCGGGCAGGTAGCCCAGGTCCCGATTGGACAGGGGAATAATGGGCCGGGCCAGGAAGACCTGGCGAAAGCCGCGCCTCACCTCCAGGGCGGCCGCCAGGGCCAGGAGGGTTTTGCCGGTTCCGGCCTTGCCGCTCAGGGTCGCCAGTTGGACTTCCGGGTGGCACAAGGCATGCAGGGCGAAGGTTTGCTCGGCGTTGCGGGGACGGATTCCGTAAGCGGGCTGCACTTCCACCCGCCGGATCCGGCCACTTATGGCCTCATTACAAGCCAGGGCGGACTTGCGTCCGTTGCGCAGGATAAAGTACTCGTTGGGCCGAGCATCGGACAACCCCATCTCTCCCGGCAACAAGCCCTCCGCCTCGGAATACAGTCGATCGATCAGGGGTGCATGTACGTCCTCCAGGGCACGCTTGCCAGTGTATAGGTCACGGACATCCCCGATACTGTCGGAAAGGTAGTCCTGGGCAATGATCCCCAGAGAACGGGCCTTGAGGCGCATGTTGACGTCCTTGGAAACCAGCACCACTCGCCGGTTCTTTTCGGCACGGGCCAGAAAAAAAGCCACACTGAGGATACGGTGATCGGCCTTGCTGCCGGTGAACACTGTCTCCAATTCTTTTTCATGCAGATGCTGGGTCATGATGCGGATCCGGGTCCCTCCTTTTCCCAGGGCGGCGCCGCTGCGGATCATTTTATCCCCAGGCAGCCCGTCCAGGATGCGGATGAATTCACGGGCGTTGTAATGGATCTGCTGGTGGCCTTTCTTGAATTGGTCCAGTTCTTCCAGAACCGTGATGGGCAGAATCACATCACTGTTCTGAAAACTGTAGACGCAATTGTAATCATGCAGGATGACATTGGTGTCCAGGACAAAGAACTTTCTTTTCGTGGTCATTTCTCCTCGCCCGATCCGGCGGCTGGTTACAGGGTCAGGTTAAAATGGGGAAGCCGGCTGACTTCGGAATCGAAAAGACCCGAATTGACCCGTTCCATATACCTATACCCCGTGTTTTTGTAATTGTAACCTTTGTTGTAATGGTGGCGGGCCAGCTGAATATTGCCCTTGGCCACCAAGGTATGTCGTTTCATAATTTTCAAACCTATTAAACTAAAAGGCAAGCCGATTTTCCCATAAACTGATTTTAGGGCCGTTCAGCTGGAATTTCAAGCATATTTCCAGAAAAGGAGATGCGCAATTTACTCTGAATCGGTCAAGTCCCTGAATTGGTTTAACTCAGTGAGTAGCATATTTCATAAAATGAAAGAAAGAATGAAGAAGGATATGAAAGTGAAAGTGGGACGCTGTACAGTATGATAGTGGAATTGGTTGGCGTGGTTATTTCTTTATGAACCGTTGACAAAAGCTGCCCAGGCGGTTGATGCTGAACCCCCGCCCGCACTCTCGGCAATGTGTCAGCCCACTGTCATACTGTACAGCACCGTACCTTTTCTCGTAGTCGCGGGAAATCAGGTCGTGATCGACGAGGTGCCGCAGATGACGGTACGCCTGGATCATGACGCCGTGGACGGCACACCCATGGCCCGCTTCCTGGCCGACCTCAACACCGCCATCGAGTCCGCCGGCGGCCTCTGATCCTCCTCATCCCATCCAGAAGAAGCGGTTGACGGGGTGAGTTCCCGGACATGCCGAAACCCTTCCGGGACGGGTCAGCGGGGGATTTTGCGGGGGACGGGTCGCGGCAGCAGGGGCATTTTGAAACAGGGGTTCTGCACATTGTGCCGGAGGATGTTGTTGGAAAAATCCTTTTCCGGCACGAAATCCTCCTGCTCGTTGGGACACATGGCGATCTTGAAGTATCGCGAACTGGTCAGGAGCGGTTTCTCGCTGTCCCGCACCATGCTGCGAGTCAATCCATGACTCACCACGACGAAACCACCTTTGGGAATGGAAGGCAATTGGGTGAATCCAAACCACAGGGGCTCATTTGAAGAGGCTTTGCTGTAATCCCAGTACAGATTTGTGGACTTGACCGCGGCGTCATAATCGGCATCGCCGATGTTCCACACTTGGGCCTTGACTGAGAATACCCGGTTTTTCGTACAATCCGTCTCCATGTCCACGTGGATGTTGCGAACCACGAAGTCCGCCTTGGCAAGCTTCAGTAACGGCGCGGGCAGTTCACGCAGCTTGACCTTGCGAATGACCTTGCGCTGGAACTGGACCGTCTGCGCGGGCATAACGCCCGCCACGGCAAACACCAACATCCCCGCTCCCCACCATTTCAGAATCGCTTTCATGTCTCTTCTCCTTGAGTAAGCCTTTCAAACTATGAACGCCGGCACGTTCCCACGTAATAGAATGTCTGTAATTATCGAAAATCTCAATTAAAATCAATTCCCGCCCCCCCCCATTCAGAGGTATCGCTGCCAGACATACCAAGGTAATCCGTTGGGATTTTCTTTTCGCCAGCTTGCTTGGCGCACTACAGTACCGTCCCTGCTCCTTTATAGGACCGCCTAGAAAAAATTCAATCAAACTTGTCTGCCCGCTTGACACGCACCTTCTAATGGGCGTCTCCCTTCCTTCAGAAGGGCGACAGTGCGGGCAATCGCTCTTCTTCTACTGGGCGGTTTCGTACAGGATTCGTATCAGTCCGCTCATATCCCGCATGATCACCTTGTAGCGTGCGGGAAATCCGGCGGGGCGGTGCTGGAAACTGCCCTTGGTCTCTGCCCCGTTCAGGCCGGCAAACTCCCTGATCAGCGTGCGGGGGTCCGGGTCACTCTTTTCTTGGTAATAGAACTTGATGAATTCATGGCCGTAAAGCTCGTATTTCAGTGTCACGTTGGGGCTGGGAAAGATCCCGCCATCTCGCGTAATGCTGACATTGTACCCGCCCACGGGTCGATTCTGCACAGTGATGCTGATGGGACTGGCATTCACGACATGAGCGAAACGTCTCAACCGCAGTCCATAGGTCTTGGAAACCAACACCTGGACGGGATGGCTAGTCTTCACCTCTCCTCCCTGTTGACCGGGTATGGTATGGAGCACGCGGTTCGTATCCGCATCCATCAATTCCGCGGAAGCGGCGCCGACGAATCCAATGCTGAATGTGACCACCCCGGGACCGTTCAGGCTGGTTTCTGAAACGGAAAACTCCTTGACCTGCGGCGGGGTGGTGATACTGTACAGGGTCCTTTCCACCCAACTGCCGTTGTCCCGGCGCAGTAACCGTAAAAGCCATTGATTGCCGCCATGACGCTTGATCTTCTCGACTCCGCTGACACGGGCCCCATTGTTGCCGGAAATCATCTTACTCTGGCTGCCATGGGGATCGGCGGTATCGGCCTTGACAGGCGCCAATTCCGCCCGCAGGGCATTGGCGTAATCAAAGTGGAAGGAAGCCTCGGCGCCCCAGGGACCCTCGGTTGGTTCAATCTGGGCCTGGGTGACCACCACGTCGGGGTACTTGGGCGTGATCTTGACAGAAATGCGCCGGGAATCCACTTTAGCGCCTTTTTTGGCGATCAAAGAGAACTCCACATTCAGTTCCCCAAGACGGTACAACGCCTCGCTCTGGTTGGTGTCAAAAGAGGTGGCAAAGACAATGCGTCCGGAGGGGGATGAGGAGGTCCAGGCTGCCGGGGACTCGGGAAGATTGTGGATGTTGTAACGAATCAACTCGATTTGGTCCGCTCCTTGGGTCTGATACTCGAGGGTGATGGTGCCCGGATACGTGACATTGGTGTTGATTGGATTAAATTTGAGGATTTTCGGCCCGGAGATCAGTACGAGCCCAGGCTTGTCCACCAACTGGTTCCCTCCCTGGTTTTGGATGTGATATACCGGATTGCCCGGACTGGAGGGAAGAATCCGGACCTCGGGAACCGGTAGAATTGAGAATACCGCACTTTTTCCCGACACAGCGCCCTGGGCTACGACGGCCTGGTAGCGGCCGGGCATGCATGTGGGTCCCGAGCTGGTGAGGGAGACCGTGTGGACTCCGGAGCCGACTGCGATTCCCGACCCCACTTTGTGACGGGTCCCCTTGGGCGACTCAACCAGGAACACATCCACTTGCCCCGAAGTGCCGGAAGCGGTCCAGCGCACATCAAAACGCTCCCCCCAAATGACGGAAAAGCCGTCGACAGGCGCGGTCACGTTGATGGATGACCGGGGAGATGCCGAAGGGCTGGAAACGATGAACGGCCCATCGCTGAAGTCCAGTACCGATCCTCCCTCAAGTTCAACCTGGATCCGGTAATTTGCGCTCTCTCCGGGAAAGGCGGCATTGGTTTTCCCCACGGTCCAGTTATACGAATGCTGGGCCGCAGGAATGCCCGACGCAACGATTCCCGCGGGGACTCCACCTTTGAGCAGTGTAATCCGGTAGGTTCCCGAATGGTTGTTTGAAGCAATCCAATCGATGTTACGGCCATCACCCCGGGGCCAATTCTCGCCCCCGTTGGGGCTGGTGACTTTAATCGAGACCGATGGAGGCGGTGCTGAAGAGATGATGGCGAACGGCGCGTCGCTGAAATCATTCGGCGCCGCGCTGATAACACGGATCTTGATCCTGTAATTGGTGCCTGCGCCCACATCCGGAGCATCGATCAAGTGTCCGACGGTCCAATTGAATGAACGTTGAGATGCAGAAACATCCGTGGCGATGGTGCCCAGGCTGGTGCTGCCGTTGAACAGAAAAATGCGAAACTTTCCCGAGCCGATGCCCGTCGCCGTCCAGGTGATGTTGTGGGTACTCCCGGCCGCCCAACTTTCACTCCCGTTGGGGCTGGTGATGTTGATGGTGGCGGACGTCACACCCATGGTCAACAATACAATCAATACAAAAAATACGCTTCGCTTGGCAACCATGACTTGTCCTCCTTGGACTGCCGTCGATCCTAGGTCATTCGCTGTTGAATATGAAAAAACGTGAAAAAATCTCAAGTCCAAAAAAATAATCTGCGGCAACTCGGCGATAAATGAAAAGAATGGGGTCAGTTCTTGCATAATGACATTATGAGTATGGCAGAAGATTTGCTCTGCACCATTCAGAGGAGGTTCAAAAGAATGGAGAATCCTAAGAAGTAATAATGTTAGACCTGACCCCCTTCTTTCACAAATGGAGTTCAAGGGAGCGATTTATCATATTACTTCCCGGGGGAGTGAACGAAAGAATCCGCATGCAACTGCACCTGTACAGCGTGCCCAGACTGCTAACACCAGAATCCCCGAAAACATCCATCCTGGTAATCTCACGGCAGAATTAAAACGCCTTACCCTTCAATAAAACCGGCAAATCCCAATCCTGTTATTCATTACCAACATTACGC
>JAFGNX010000004.1 GCA_016926835.1 Candidatus Aminicenantota bacterium
CGCCGCCGCCTGCGCCACAGCAGAAGGATTTGGCCCGGTTGTTCGTCATCTCCACCAGACCGCCGTCCTTTACAGCGGCTTGAAGCAGGCGGCGGGGAGCTTCGTATTCGCCTTGGTAACGCCCCAGGTAACAGGGATCATGAAAAGTGACACGATCCGACTTTTTGTCGGCATGCAAACGCAACGAACCGTTGTTGATCAGTTCTTCCAATAATTCAGTATAGTGGAGTACCTTGTATTCCCCGCCCATACGTGCGTATTCGTGCCGTAGCACATGCAAACCGTGGGGACACATGGTAACGATGCGGCGGAATTTCTGGCTGTTCAGGTTTTCGATATTCTCCATGGCCAGAAGTTGGAACAGATACTCATGCCCCGCCCGGCGCGCCGGATCACCACAGCACTTCTCACTATCTCCCAGGATAGCGAAATCCACTCCGGCCTTTTTCAATACTTCCACCAACATACGGGTATGCTTCTGGGCGTGATTGTCATAAGCGCCTTCACAACCCACCCACAATAACACGTCGGTTTCACCCTTATCCGTAATCAGGGGCACATCCAGGCCTTCCGTCCATTTGGAACGTTCCTGGGCGTTGATGCCCCACGGGTTCCCCTGGTTCTCAAGCCCGCGGAAAAGGGTCTGTAACTCTTCCGGAAAACGGGATTCCATCATCACGCCATACTGTCGCATTCCCGTGATCTTGGGGATGTGTTCGTTGAACATGGGACATACTTCCATGCAGGCACCACAAGTCGTGCAAGCCCAGATTTCCTCTTCGCTCACCACTTCGCCCAACAGGGTTTTCAGATCATCCCGTGGTGTCTGCCCGATCTCCAGCAGGTGGAGTTGCATCTTGTGCAACAAAGTCTTGGGAGAAAGGGTCTTGCCCGTACGCAAAGCGGGGCATACATCATCACAACGGCCGCACTCCGCGCAGGAAAACAGGTCCAGCAGATCTTTCCGGGTCAAGTCCACAACTTTGGGTGAACCAAAGTACTCCTGTTCTTCCAGATCAACTACTGGGATCTCGGCGCGCACACCGTGATTCTTGAAAAACAGGTTGACCGGGCCGGCCACCAAGTGGAGATGCTTGGAAAATGGGATCAGAACTCCGAACGCCATCACGACCAGAATGTGCAGCCACCACAAGGCTCTCAACCATGCTTCCCGGGTTGCCGCCGCCATTTCTGCAGGCAGCCAGTGGGATTTCACCCATACCGCCAGAAAATTGCCGGAAACCGCCCCCTCCGGTCCATATAGTTTCAGCGCTTCATAAAAAACGAAACTCACCATGAGGGTGGAAATGAAACCCAGAATTACCGCGGATTCCACTGAAGGGATATCGAGCGTAGACGGGCGGAATATATAACGCCGCACCAGAAAGAAGACCGCTGCCAGCAGGATCATGCCCGCAAAAAAATTGGCACCAAAGAGCACGCCGGTGCGAATTCCGCCGTGGCCCAGCAGGTTAAAGCCGGAAAAGAAACCTTCCACTACATGATTAATGGTGACCAGCAGGTAAACCAGGAATCCCCAGAATATCATTGAATGGAAAAACCCCACAACGGGCCGGTTCTCATAAGCGCAAAGCTGCAGTACCACGCGACGCAGGGCGTACCAGAAGCGAAACAGCGGCCGGTCGCTTCTTTGAAAGGGGCGCCCCCGTTGAATCAGTAATGCCTTGCGCCGGAACTCACGCATGGCCAGAAAGACCGCGGCCAGCGCCAACAAAACGAAAATGATTTTTTCAATCAGTGTCAACATTTGGTTTTGCCTCCTATGTGTTCCCCGGCCGAGTCAATTGCCAGCCACTGATACCCTGGCGATTTTGCGATTTAAAAAAATGCCGCCGACGCGGCGGAATCGATCCGGAAAATCGGTGACATAAAAATCGTCTTCACTGTCCGGCGGGTCGTGGTTGAGCCAACCCAGGTTCCTCAGGATCGAGTCCACTTGCCCGGCGGTTGTTACTCCCGAGTCGATCAGGCGGATTCCTTCGCCCATTACGCCGCCGATTACTTTGCTGAGTACCGGATAATGCGTACACCCCAGTACCAGGCTGTCGATGCCCACTTTTTTTAACGGCACCAGGTACTCTTCCGCCACCATGCGCGTCACCGCGTGATCCACCCATCCCTCTTCCACCAGTGGAACAAACAGCGGACAATCCCGGGAAACAATTTCCAGGCAGGGATTGCGTTTGCGGATGGCCGCCTCATAGGCGCCGGACATAATGGTGGCGGAAGTTCCGATTACACCGACTTTTTTTCGACTGAGTTCCACCGCGGCCTGGGCGCCGGGTTCGATCACGCCGATTACAGGCACCTTCAGGCTCGCCTGCAGGTGTGGAACCGCATAAGATGAGGAGGAGTTACAAGCCACCACGATCAACTTGACCTCGTGATTCATCAGAAAATGCGCGTTCTCTTCGGAAAAACGGATAATAGCGGATTCTGATTTTGAACCATACGGCAGACGCGCCGTATCTCCCAGATAGATCACCCGTTCCCTGGGCAATCGTTGCTTGATGGCACGGTATACCGTCAGGCCGCCGATGCCGGAGTCGAATACGCCGATGGGCTTTTTATTCATCCTGCTTTAAAAAGGCAAAATTGGGCTGGAAAGGACGGGACAGGTCGATATGTCCACTGAGCGTTTTGACTTCATTGCCCGCCACCATTAAACGCACGGAGCGGATCTCCCTGAAATTAAAACAGATGTTGTTTACGATAAACTGAATGAACTCCAACTCCGAGCGGCTGCCCCCGGGGAACCCGGTCACAAGCGCCTGGTTGAAATCCAATACCAGGATCCGATCCGCTTCAACGTAGTACAGGGCGCGGATTTGAGTGCCTTCCGGAACCGGGGCCCACTGTTCCTGACGTGGCTGCAGCAACAGGCGCAGAAATTCCCGGTAGAGTTCAGTCCGCGTGGCGGGACGGGGAATGCGCACGGATGTCGGCACCAGGCGCCAATCCGATCGGTCCATGTAAAACAACCTTAAATTTACAGTGTCTGCCGGCGCGTCTTCGGTTGCAGCGTCTGCTGCATCCGTGGGCGCGGAGGCGGCCGGTTCTTCCGGTTGGGAAAGAAAGATCACCAGGGCCACGGCAAAAAAGACCACTGCCAGGGCTACCAGTGGAATAATCAGCTTTTTGTTCATTTATAACGCTGGTTGTGATAGGTGACAAATTGGGCGATCCCCGTGTAGATTCCCCCGGCCACACGGCTGAGAAATCCATCCCGGGCCAGCAGTTTTTCTTCGCCCGGATTGGAAAGAAAGGCGATCTCTACCAGCACCGCCGGCATGGCCGCGCGCATGAGCACGCGAAACGGTGCCTGTTTCACTCCGCGGTTCCGGGTATTCATGACGTCGTTGAGCTGGTTCTGAATATAAGTGGCCAGTTTGGAAGATTCCTTGATGTATTCGGTTTGCGCCATGTTCCATAAGATCAGCCGTAAATCGTCAGCGGCGGCGGGATCAAACGCATCTCCTCCCATGGAAGTGTTTTCCTTTCGAGCCAGTTCACTGGCCTCCTGGTCCGTGGCTTCCAGGCTGACATAGTATGTCTCTGTTCCCCGGGCACCGCGTCGATACGAAGAGTTGACATGAATCGATACAAATAACTGCGCTTTCTGGTTGTTGGCCATGGCCGCCCGGGAATCCAGTGATACCTCTGAGTCGCTGTCACGCGTCATGACCACCCGCAATCCCAGACGTGATTCGATCAACTGCTTTACTTTCAAGCTCACCTTGAGGGTAATGTCCTTTTCCACCAGTTCGGTTGTACCACCCCGGGCACCCAGATCCGTTCCGCCATGCCCCGGGTCGATGCAGATCGTGTTGATGCGTGTGCCATCGGCACGAGCCGGCAAAGCTCCTTCTTCTAATTGGGCGGTTTGTGAAGGCACGGATGGACTGACGGGGTCAGTTTCGAGGTCAAAAACCACGCGAAACGGGTTCTCCAGAACGAACTGGCGCTGGAACCGGACCGGTGTATGGGTGATGACGCGGTATACCGTGCCGTCATGGCGCGGCACAACATCCACCTGTCTAACACAACGACTCTGCTTTAATTCAATATCTTCCGGATCCGTGCGTGCCGCCTGCTGCAGGCGCAGGTCAAACCCGCTTCCTGACGATGAAACACTGTACGCGAAACTGCGATCTCCTTCGAAAACCAGGCGGGTATAATCGGGGTAATCAAAAGAGCGGACACTGACGTTCAAACAGAATGCCGTGACCGGCAACAGCAGCAACAAGCCGATGACAATAGTAATATGTTTCATTGAACTATCTGTACTTTATCGCCCGCTATCCGCTCTGGGTCCCAGGCCGGACAAACACGGGAAGATCAGGATTATAGCATACACGGCAGAGCAAGGGAAACGCCGGGAGTTGACATTCGCCGGGGATTGGCCCATCCTGTAATCAGAGACCCGTACTCCCCGCAGGATCCCGCTTCAGGGAACAGAGGGATCACAAAAGCGGAGTTTTTCCCGGGCGTAGCAATCCCCCGCAGGCGTTGCTTCGAATCAGCCGGGAGAATGGGGACCAAGGAGGCAATGATGTCAACAGTCAAAGTAATTGAATTGATCGGTTCGTCCGCCAGGAGTTGGGAAGAAGCCGCCGCCAACGCAGTACGCGAAGCCGCGGAAACCGTGTCCGACATCGTCGGCGTGGAAGTCACCGCCCAGACGGCCAAGGTGTCGGGAGACCACATCACCGAGTTCCGCACCACGGTGAAAGTGGCTTTTAAAGTAAAATCACAACGCTGACAAAGTGTGATAGGCAGGGGCGGTTCGCGAACCGCCCTGTAGAATGTAGAAGGTAGAAAAAAA
>JAFGNX010000144.1 GCA_016926835.1 Candidatus Aminicenantota bacterium
GGCGACTTTTGCCACCAGCTTGTTGTGGGTGCGCATTCTGCTGGGAACAATCGCACTCGGGGTTACTTTGCACATCCTGATGCTGCCATCGGCGGATAAAAAAGTTGAAGAGTTGATGAGGAAAGAAGTTAATAAAGTTGGGAAGTCGGGAAGAAAAAACAAGTTGAGATAGTTGAGGGCGGGAATACAATTACTTCAAGATAACCCTTCTAATTTCCAGGTTCTACAGGGCGGTTCGCGAACCGCTCCTACGCCCCTGGCCACTCGCCTCTTGCCAGCTACCCGGCACCTGGCACATTCTTTTCAACTTTCAAAAATGCAACTCCAGTCCGGCCATGATTGACGTGGCGTACAGTTCGCTGCCGTAGTCATCCACCCACACATCAAGATAGCTGTCCCAGTAGCCGCCCCAGTAATCGATATCATCGTATCCTGTCGAGACAGAGTAAAAGCGCAGGGCGGCACGGAACATGAGGCGCCGGGCAACAGAAACCTTAATGCCGAGTTCACCGGCAAACGTGGCTTCCGTTACGGAATCAACCCGCAACCAGTCATCGTAGATCCCCGGAACAATCACTTCGTCCTTGCCGATCACCCCCACGCCGATACCGGCGTAAACACTGACCGGCGAAGCCTGTCCGAGGCGGTATTCACCCTGGATCATGAAGGACCAGGCATTAACACCCCTGCCATGCGAACCCCGGTATCTGACCGTGGCAGACGTGAAATCCGTTTCCAGGTTCAGAAAAAAACGGTTGTGGACATTGAGCAGACTGAAACCGAGCCCGCCGGTCAGGGACACACCGTCATCCGCCAGTGCCGCTTCATGCCAGAGCCCCGAACCGGCCGCCGTGAGATGGAAATTCCCGCCCATGGTATACACGTATACCCGCGTGCGCGCGTTGTAATTGTATTCGGTCGCGGGCAAAACCAGCGCTGTTACCAGGACCAGTCCGACGATCCACATTGCCTTGGGTTGCATGACTCCTCCTGGGGCATGGAAGCAATCCCCATGCCACTTAATCTTTCGCGAACCTGTCCGAAGTTGAAACACCCCGTATCCGCCTCAGAACCCACCCGAATCCACTACCCAGCAGCAGCATCACGGCCCCTGCAGCCATGATGCGACCCCAGTCCGCCCAATCCAGGGGCACGGTACCGAAAAGATTGCCAACGGTTATTGGCGCCCCATACACAGCAAAAAACTGCAACAACAGTGATACGGTGATCGCTCCCCACAGCCAGGGGTTGGAAAAAAGAGGTACACGGTAATGGGAGCGAACCATGTACACACGGATAATCTGGAACACAACCAAAGCAGAGAACGCCATGGTCTGCGCCGCGGCCGGGCTTCGATCCAGGCTGTGAGCAAAAAGCAATAGCGTAAACACACAAAGAAGCACCCCGGTCAAGGCGATGTTGGCCAACATGTCCAGGCTCAATACCGCGCGGTGCGGAGAGCGGGGCGGGCGTGTCATGATGTTCCGGTCCGGCGGGTCCACCCCCAGGGCCAATGCGGGGAGCCCGTCGGTTACGATGTTCAACCAAAGCAATTGCACCGCAGTCAAGGGCAGGAGGGGGCCGCCGCCGGAAGTGAAGCCGATCAGCATGGCCACAAAAATGACCAGAACCTCTCCGAGGTTGGACGAAAGCAGGTAATTGACGAATTTTCCGATATTATCGTTGATGGCCCGGCCCTCTTCCACGGCGTCCACGATTGAGGAAAAGTGGTCATCCGTCAGAATCATATCCGAGGCCTCCTTGGCCACGTCGGTTCCAGTGATCCCCATGGCGACACCGATATCAGCTGCCTTGAGCGCCGGTCCATCGTTGACGCCGTCACCGGTCATGGCCACCACGTGCCCGCGATCGCGCAAGGCGCGGATGATGCGCATCTTGTGTTCGGGATTTACCCGCGCATAAACGCTGATTTCATCGACCCGCGCATCCAGATCCTTTATGGCTTCCAGATCCGTACCGGATATCGCTTCACCCTGAATCCCCAGTTCTTGCGCAATGGCGCGCGCGGTAACGGCCTGGTCACCGGTAATCATCACCACCCGGATACCAGCCTTTTTACAACGCTCGATCGCCCGGCGGGCGCTATCACGGGGCGGATCCATCATGGCCTGAAGGCCGATAAACTCCAGATTCTTTTCTTCTGGAGGTTCGTTCTCCTCCAGTTCGCGGAGAGCAAAACCCAATACTCTGAGAGCTTCAGCGGCAAAGTTTTTGTTGGCTTCCAGGATGCGCTCCCGGTCTGCGTCTTTCAGGGGACGGCCGCCGTCACGACAACGGATTCGGTTGCAATGCTCTAAAAGCACATCCGGAGCGCCTTTGACCAACATGACCCTGCGGCCGTTCATGAGATGGACGGTAGTCATGCGTTTGCGCCGGGAATCAAAGGCGATTTCATCCTGGCGGGGATAACGTCTTTCCAGTTCGGATTTGATCAGTCCGGCCTTGGCCGCCACCACGATCAATGCCGCCTCCGTGGGATCGCCGATCACGGATTCCCCATCCAGGGCAGCGTCATTATTCAGCGCGCCGATGGTCAGGAGGTCGCGCACCTCCAACGGATCCGCCTCATTACCCTGGTCATAAAATTTACCTTCAGATGCATACCCGGAGCCGGTCACCTCAATGATGCGATTTTCCAGCCACAGTTTGCGTACCGTCATCTGGTTGCGAGTCAGGGTGCCGGTTTTGTCCGTACAGATCACCGTGGTGCTGCCCAGGGTTTCCACCGAAGGCAATCTGCGGATCAAGGCATTGCGTTTAACCATGCGCTGAACGCCCAGCGCCAGCGCCACGGTCACCACCGCGGCCAGACCCTCTGGAACCGCGGCCACAGCCAGGGCCACTGCGGTCATAAAGATCTCTTTTATTCGTGCCGTCGCGGTGATCAGCGGCACATCGCCAGTCAGCGCCCGCATGATACCGGGATCACGGATCAATCCCAACAGGAATGTCAGCGCACAGATTGCCAGCACGGCAATACCCAGCCAGCGGCCCAACTGGTCCAGTCGTTTTTGCAAAGGAGTCGGGTCTTCTCCACTTTCCTGGATCATCTCCGCGATCTGTCCCAGGCGACTTTGCATGCCGGTACGCACCACCAGGGCGCGGCCACGGCCGCCGGTTACTATGGTGCCCGAAAACACCATGTTCAACTGGTCCGCAACCGCAATCCCGGGCGGCAAAACCGCGGTATCCTTGGCCACGGGAACGGATTCGCCCGTCAAAGACGCTTCATCACATTCCAGGTTGACATGCTTCATGATGCGCGCATCCGCGGGAACCTTGTCTCCGGTTTCCAGCAAAATCACATCTCCCGGAACCAGGGTGGTCGAATCCACGTTCTGTTCGCGATTGTCCCGGATCACCCTGGCTTTCAGGCGGGTCATGCGTTTCAACGCCGCGATGGAGTCGCGGGCACGGGCCTCCTGGATATACCCCAGCAGCGCATTCAGAAAAAGAATCGCCAGAATGACCAGACTGTCGGTATACTCCCCCACCAGGGCGGAAAGGCCCACGGCAACCATGAGAATGGCGATAATGAAACTGCGGAACTGATCCAGAAAAAGCTGCCAGCGGCTGCGGGGAGACCGTTCCTGAATGCGGTTGGGTCCGTACTCAACCAGGCGCTTTTCCACCTCCGCCTGAGAAAGACCGCTTTCGGGAGAAGCATCCAGGCGCTTTAGGGATGACTCCAGATCCAGCCCCGCCCAATCCGTGGATTCATGCATTGCCCGTTTGGCTCCAGAACGAATCAGATATGCACGGCCCGGCCACAGATTGCGGCCAAGGCCTCCCAGACATTCTCTCCCAGAGTGGGGTGAACAAAAGTCAGGTCCAGCAAATCATCGGCTTTCATGCGTTTCTCAACCGCCAGGGTCAGGGGCAGGATCAGTTCCGCGGCTTCCGCACCCACAATGTGCCCCCCCAGCACCGTATTGTCCGGCGCGGCCAGGACCTTGACCAGACCGGCTTTCTCATCCACAGCATTGGCACGTGATCCGGCGGCATACGGAAAACGACCGACTTTCAACCTGTCACCATACCGTTCCCGTGCCCTGATTTCCGTCATGCCGACAGATGCCATCTCCGGATTTGTAAATACAGCGGCCGGTACGGCATGATGATGCACGGGCCGGCCGTGCAGGATGTGATTGACAATAGCCATGGCCTGATGAGAAGCCTTATGTGCCAACAGGGGTTGACCAATGACATCACCGCAGGCGTAAACGCCTTCCAGACCGGTTTTGAGGTTTTCGTCCACCTGAATAAAACCCTGCTGATCCAGTTGAATGGGCAGGGCGTGATCAAAAACATCTTCGGTGACCGGGCGCCGCCCCACGGCCAGCAACACCTTGTCGAAATCCCCTTCCCATTGCTTGTCTTCGCTGGTAAATTCCGCCTTGACCATATCATTCTCTACGTGTACCGGACCGGTGCGGGTAGACGTATGAATGCGGATCTTCTGCTTTTTCATCTCCGCGGTCAGGAGAGCGGCAGCCTCCACGTCGCTGCCGGGAACAACCTGCTCCATGAGCTCGACCACGGTGACTTCAGAACCCAGCCAGCGGTAAATAAAGGCATTCTCCATGCCGATGGCCCCGGCGCCGATTACCAGGAGGCGCCTGGGAACCGGGAATACATCCAGGGCCTGCCTGGATCCGATGACGCGCTGTGCATCGATTTTGATGTGGGGCAAGTCCGCCATGCGGGAACCGGTCGCGATAACGATATGACGAGCCTTGATCTCGCGACCGTCCTGTAACCGGATGGTATCACCCGCAACCACCGTACCACTGTTGTTTATCCATTCCACCCCGGTTTCCTTCAACAAGAACTCGATCCCCCGGGTCAATTTGGATACGACTCGATCTTTCTGTTTGCCCAGCGCTTCCGGATCAAGAGACACGCCTTCTCCGCCCTGGAGTCCGTAGCGACGGCCTCCGGCTGCTGATTGAACCATGCGCGCGGCGTGAATCAGGGTCTTGGTGGGGATGCACCCCCATTGCAGGCAAGTTCCCCCCAACTTATGCTTTTCCACCACCAGGGCTTTCAACCCCTGACGGGCGGCCGTTATGGCCCCTTCATATCCGGCGGGTCCCCCGCCCAGGAAAGCGATATCCACCATGCTTTTCTCCTGCATATTTTTGTCTGCCTCCGGCGCCTCTGGAAACAATTGCTATGGCGCTCTCAGTACTTGCGGCTGATCAGCAGTTTCATGCGCTTAATCGACTCGCTTAATCCCATGAAAACAGAATTGGCGATCAAGGCATGTCCCACGTTGAGTCCGTCGATTTCACCCAGGGAAACGACAGCTGAAACGTTCTGAAAATCCAGGCCACGCCCCGCATGGATACGCATATTGAGTTTCCTGGCATAAGCCGCGGCTTTGCGAATTTTTTCCAACTCAATCACCGCATAGCTGTTGTTCCAGTTCTCGGCATAGGGTGAAGTGTTGATTTGAACCTCGCGGATTCCCAGGCGATGAACGGCCTTGACCTGTTCCATGTCCGCATCCACCAGAACGGAAACAGCGATGCCGGCAGCCTTGAGGTTTCCCGCCACTTCTTCAATCTTTTCGGAAAACATCTGCACGTCCAGTCCGCCACGGCTGGTGACCTCGTCCGCGCTTTCCGGTACCAGGATGCACTTATCCGGCTTGGTGCGCAGGGCGATCTTGGCCATATCCATGGTCGGCACCATTTCCATGATCAGGCTGGTTTTGACAATTGTGCGCAGCAATTTGAGATCCCGTTCCTGGATGTGACGGCGGTCCTGACGCAGGTGCACTACGATGGAATCGGCGCCCGACAACTCCGCCAGCACCGCGGCGTATACCGGGTCCGGCTCCCTGGCTTCCCTGGCTTGGCGAAGGGTGGCCACTTGGTCGATCTTTACGGCCAGTTTCATCCGTTGCCCTCCTTGCAGGTGCACATCTGAACAGTGTACTCCGTCTCAATCACGCGATCAAGCCGTAGCTCATCACACTCCGTCCCACGCTTCCCGGTTGCGCTCATCGCGAACCAGTGCTTCCAGTTTATCGAGAATGGAAAGCACCAGATCCTCTGTCTCCGCCTCTACCATCAAACGCAGCTTGGGTTCGGTTCCGGAGTATCGCATCAGCAGGCGGACACGCTCCCCATGAGACTCAAAGATCCGTGCCTTGAACCGGTTTAAATCAGACCAGGTTTCCAGATCGCGTTTCTTTTCTACGCGGATCGAACGAGTTTCCTGGGCGAACCACATCATTTCCCGGCACAGCCGGGTAGCCGCGACCGCGGGTTCACTTCCCAGTTCACGTAAAAACAGCAAGGCCGTCAACAAGCCGTCACCGGTGGGTTGCATCAGCGAACAGATGGTATGTCCGGATGGTTCACCCCCCAGGACAAACCCCGACTCACGCATGATACGGGCTACGTGGCGGTCGCCTACCGGCGCGCGCAGAAATGCGATTTTGCGGCGGGTTAATTCCTGTTCCAGACCCAGATTGGACATTACGGTTCCCACCACGCCGTCGGGGAAACGAGTGGGGTCATCGTTGATTCCGCCTGCAAGGGCGAAAAGGACATGGTCTCCGGTGATAATGCCTCCCTCGCGGTTCACGAACAGTACGCGGTCGCCGTCTCCATCCAGGGTGACACCCAGGTCCGCTCCCGTTTCCCGCACCGCCGACTGGAGCGCTTCAATATGGGCGGCGCCGCAATTTTCGTTGATGTTGCATCCATCCGGGTTCGCTCCGCGCATTTGCACTCGATAACCCAGGTCCGAAAAAAGTGAAGGCGCGATTCCGGCCGCAGCACCATTGGCTGCGTCCACGACCAGAAAAACGCCTTCCCCGTTCAGACCCTCACCCCACTTGCGCAGCTGCGCGGCATACTCATCCGCGGCCGCGCACCGATACTGGCGGACGCCTTTACCGGATCGAGGCTTGGCCAGGCGGAATGCGGCGCTGACCTGGTCCTGCGTGCGATCGTCCGCTTTGGTACCGTTACCGGCAAACAATTTAATGCCGTTGTCCATCCAGGGATTGTGAGATGCGGTAATCATAATTCCCCAGTCCCAGTTTCCGGTCCGCAATGCCCATGACAAACCGGGCGTGGGAATCACACCGCAGATGCCGACTTCCTGACGCGCGCTCAACCCTCGCAGCAGGTGGTCACGGATGCGGGAAGACGACTCCCGCGGATCTTCACCCACCAACAGGCGACAGGGTCCCAGAACCGCGTCCAAGGCGGAACCGAGGCGTTCCATACAATCATCATCAAGGGGAGGCACCCCCCAGCGGCCGCGGATCCCGTCGGTTCCGAAAAGGGAATCATCGGGGGCCGGCATTGCGGTTTTCCACCTCAATGGTCACTTCCACGGTATCAGTATCTTCAAACCTGAGGATCTCCTCGGTTTTCTGCAGGGGGATACGCACGGTCTGGGTACGCTCAATCGTATCCAGCTGGACATCCCTTTCCGCATTTACCACGGCAACATCCTGGATCTGGGAACGATACCCGAACACGGTTACTTTTTCGGGATTCAGCGTGCGGTTCAGCAGGACCACACCGGGAAGCATGCGACCCCGGTAACGCACCCGTATCGGGACTTCCTTGCGCATGAACTCCTCAACCTCGACTTCGATCATCTTGGGATGGATCGAGATGACCTCAAGTTCCGGGGGGAATTCCAGAAAATCCTCGGTAAACAGGTTCATGCGCTTGCTGTGCCTGACCCCGGCCAGGTCCACCCGCAAACGAAAATCCTCTGAGGATACCATGCGGATCTCCTTCGTGGTCCCCCGGACCTTGATCCGCACCTGATCCGGCCGCACCGTACGCACATCGATGTTTCTGGACACATTAAAGTACTCTACCGCAACTTCAAACGCCTTTTCTTCATACGTGCGTTGCTTTCCGGTGATGAGTATCCATACCATGACTGCAATAACCAGGGCGGCCATTCTGAGACCAAAGTTCGTAAATAAAATGCGACGGATATTCATGGCATCACAAAGTATAATGGTGCAGGCGCTTTTTCAGGCCTTCCCGGTCCAAGCCGCGAATCAATTCACCATCCACGGCCAGAGAAATCTTGCCCGTCTCCTCGGATACCACCACGGCCAGGCAATCCGTCTGCTGGGTAATGCCGATGGCGGCAAGGTGGCGGGTTCCCGACGGGCTCAGGTCCAGAAGCGGGGGCAGTGGGAAAAAGCAACGCGCCAATTCAATCCGCCCCTTGCTGATAATCACGGCGCCGTCATGCAATGGAGAATTGGGCGTAAATATAGTCAATAACAAGTCCTTGCTCACCAATGCGTCGATCTTGACCGGCTTGTTGACATAGGTCTTGACGTTGATCTCACGCTCGAGGGCCATGATGGCCCCAACCTTGGAAAGCGAAAGGGCAGTGGCGGCGTTCACAATCTCATCCACCATTTCCGCACGATCCGCTTTGTCGTACTTGGTGCGAAGTTTGGAACCGATTTCCGTCAGGATCTTGCGCAACTCATCCTGGAACAGCACGATTATGGCGAAAATCAGGTAGGTCAGGAAGTTGTTCAGGATAAACGAAAAAGCCGTTAATTTCAGCAGTCCGGCAAGCACTGAAATCAAACCGATCAAGACCAGCCCCACGGCCATCTGGTAGGACTTGGTACCCTTGATCAAGAGCAAAAGGTAATAGAACAACAGAAACAGAAAAAAAATATCGAGTACATCCACGAAGGAGAAACGGGAAAAAGCGTTGATAATGAATTCAGCGATCATGTCCGCTTGGCTCTGACCGTCTTGGATTTCTCGGTGGTTTTCTTGCTGCCGGGTGTGCCTTTCACCTCATCCGCCTTGCCCGCAAGCACCAATTGGATCTCCGCTGAGGAAAGTGATTCCTTTTCCAGCAGCAAGCCGGCTATGGTTTCCAGTTCATGACGGTGCTTTTCCATGATCGAACGGGCGTTGCCGTAAGCCTCATCAATGATCTTCTTGATCTCCTGGTCGATCTGGCGGGCCGTCTCTTCGGAATATTCGTTGTGCACCATCATGTCGCGGCCGAGAAACACCATTTCGTCTTTTTGTCCAAAAGCCAGGGGCCCCATGGGAGACATGCCCCACTCGCAAACCATTTTGCGGGCAATGGAGGTGGCTCGCTCAAAATCGTTTCCCGCTCCAGTGGTGATCTGGTTCAGGAACATCTCCTCCGATACGCGCCCGGCCAACAGCACAGACAACTGTGCCTGGAGATATTCCTTTGAATAGGTGTACTTGTCATTGAGGGGAAGTTGCTGGGTCACACCCAGGGCCATGCCCCGGGGGATAATGGAAACCTTGTGCAGCGGGTCGGCTTCTTTCTCAAGCGCGGCGATCAGCGCGTGCCCCGCTTCGTGGTAAGCGGTTATGCGCTTTTCCTTGTCCGAAATGATCATGCTCTTGCGCTCCGACCCCATGAGCACTTTGTCCTTGGCGTATTCGAAATCCTTCATTTCAACTTTTTTCTTGTCCAGGCGGCTGGCACGCAACGCCGCCTCGTTCACCAGGTTGGCGATATCCGCACCGGTAAAGCCCGGCGTGGACCGTGCCAGCACTTTCAGGCTGACATTGCGCGCCAGGGGAATGTTGCGAACATGGACCTTAAGAATGGCTTCGCGCCCACCCACATCGGGTGTGGACACCACCACGCGGCGATCGAAGCGCCCGGGACGCAACAGCGCGGAGTCGAGGATATCCGGACGGTTGGTGGCCGCGATAATGATAACGCCCTCATTGGCGTCAAAACCATCCATTTCCACCAGCAACTGGTTGAGGGTTTGTTCGCGCTCATCATGTCCACCGCCCAGTCCCGCGCCGCGCTGACGCCCGACTGCATCGATTTCATCGATAAAGATCAGACAAGGGGCATGTTTCTTGCCTTCTTCGAACAGATCGCGTACCCGCGAAGCGCCCACGCCCACGAAGAGTTCCACGAAATCGGACCCGGAGATCGAAAAGAACGGCACGTTGGCTTCCCCGGCAATGGCGCGGGCCAGCAGGGTTTTTCCGGTTCCCGGAGGTCCGATGAGCAAAACGCCCTTGGGAATCTTTCCGCCCAGGCGCTGGAAACGCTTGGGCTCACGCAGGAATTCGATGATCTCCTGAAGCTCATCCTTGGCTTCCTCAACGCCGGCTACGTCTTTGAAAGTGACCTTGTTCTTTTCTCCCGAAAACAGGCGCGCCTTGCTCTTGCCGAAAGTAAATGCTTTTCCGCCGCTCTGCTGGCGCATCAGGGCCACCCAGAAAAAGATCAGGATCAAAAGTGGAGCGGAAGACAACAGGATGGAAAGCCATTCGTTCTTATTCAGCTCCTCGATTTCAATGTTGACCCCGTGCTTACGCAGGCTGTCAATAAGGTCCGGATAATTCACGGGAACCGCGGCCTCGTAACGCAGTACATTTCCGGTTCCCGCGGGATCGGTGAGTTTGCCCGAAACCGTATTCCCCGAAAGGTATGCGTTAATGACTTCACCCTTTTCCACTTTGGCCATGAACTGCGAGAAATTCAACTTTTCCACGCCTCCGGAAGAAACGTCGGAGAGCAAATTCCACAACAGGATGATCATGATGAAAGCGGCCACCCAGAAGAGAAGACCCCGCGGGCCTTTCTGATTGATATTGCGATTGATATTTCTGAAATTGGTCATGGTAAACAGCCTCTATTGCGGTCGCACAGATTATATCACACTCAACCGGCGCATTCAAAAGCGTTCGCGGCCTATCAAACAAGTCTTCCGGCACTCGCGCAAACGCTTTCCAGCGGACATCCCCGGCAGAGTGGGCGGCTGCGGCAAAAGGTTTTGGACTGGTGGACCACCTGCGCGTGAAACTCGTTAAACACTTGAGCGCGCCGCACCGGTTCCAGGTGCAAAAACGATTTTGTCAATTTTTCCTGTAAACTGGCGTAGCGGGGATCCGCCTCTCCGAACAACCGCTCCAACAGGCGCCTCGTATAGGCATCCACAACAAAGAACGGCTGTTTGTACGCGTAGAGCAGGATTGAATCAGCGGTTTCTTCACCAATCCCCCAAACGGAAAGAAGTTCCGGTCGCGGCGGCGGTTCCGGATCCCACTGCCGGAAAAAGCGGCTGTACTCACAGAGCTTGCGCGCCTTCTGGCGAAAATATCCGCCGGGCCGGATCGCCTTTTCGATAACCTGCACGGGTGCCAGCAACAATGGCTCAGGCGCCAGCAGGCCGGCGCGTTCAAGGCCATCCAGGCAGACTTCCACCTGTTTCCAGGTGGTGTTCTGAGTCAGGATGGCGCCGACACCGATTTCGAAACGCTGTGCCGCCGAAACCGGCAGACTGAAATCACCGGGATGATAACCGCCACTTTGTGGATCTTGCCGGCGCAGTTCACGCAACGGCCACCAGCCCCGGGAACCATGGGCCTTCAACAGGCTGGAAAAAATGTCACTGATTGGCGGCGTCAATGAACTTGAACTTCAACAGGGTGCGCCACAGGATCTCCAGGTCCAGGCGGAAAGTGTAGTTCTGGATGTAGTAGATATCGAA
>JAFGNX010000145.1 GCA_016926835.1 Candidatus Aminicenantota bacterium
CGAAAACATTCTAAGTCAATCAGGAAAAAAAAATCAAACCTCCCGGCAATGTCGATGTAACCGGGTTGAAACAACGGCGAAACCACTTTATATTGATACTGAAGAAAAACGAAGGATGCTTCGTGACGGTCATTTCTCTCCGGGAGGAGGCAAAATGGCGATTGTGACACTCTCTCGCAGCCTTGGCAGTCTGGGCACCCAGATGGCGGAAATTCTACAGCAACGGCTGGATCTGCCCCGCCTGGATAAGTCTTCCCTGGAAAGCGTTTTTTCCGATTACGGTGAAACGTTGGAGAATCTGGAGCGCTATGATGAAAAGCGTCCTTCCTTCTGGGACAATTTTTCTTCGCAAAAAGACCGGTATCTTCATTTCCTGAAAACCGCCATGTTCGAGTTCGCCGGTACCGGAAACGCCTTGATACTGGGCCGGGGAGGGCAGGTAATTCTGGCGGGAATCCCCGGTGTTCTCAAGGTCCAGGTAACCGCACCGATCGCGGTACGCCGCGATCGCCTGATGGAACAGTATGACATGGATGAGAATCAAGTCCTGGCCATGATCCGTCAGAGTGACCGTGAACGCTCCGGGTTCCATCGTTTCTTTTTCAATGTGGACTGGGATTCAACCGATCTGTACGATCTGGTGATCAATACCCGGGAAATGGAAGCTGAAACCGCGGTATCCATGATCCACAGCCTGGTTGATTCACCGCCCTTCCGGGAACAGGTTCACAGGCAACAGGAATTGATCAGCGGATTGAACCTAGGGCACCGGGTGACGACTGCCATTCTGTACCATGAACGGATTCCCATTCAGTTTCTGGAAGCGGAAGCCCGGGACGGCCACGTGATCCTGAGGGGGTCGACGGTCATTCGCGCAGATATCGATCGCGCCACCCGCGCAGCTGCGGAAGTGAAAGGCGTACGTCATGTTGACAACCACATCCAGTTTGTGCCCATGACTTTTTCCATGGGCTGAGCGAAAAAGCTAGTTTTCGAGTTTTTCCAGTAAGGCCTTCATCATTTCCTGGGCTTTGGCTGTCGTCAGTGCAATACCGCCTGTTTCTCTTGCCAGTCGCGAAAAGAACTGGTACATGTCGGTGGAGTGTTCATGCAATTCCATCCGGCGCGGCGCCCGTTCCCCTCCCGGTTGCAGGTAGGCGAAGTGCATGGTGGCATCGGCTTCCCGGAAGGCGTCGATCACCGCCTGTAATTTTTCCGGGCTTTCCTGCTGAGTGGGTTCCAGAAATACCTCCCGGGCGATAAACGCCAGATCGACATTCTGCATGAAGCCGTCCATCATGGTTGAATCAGGAATGGGGCGGAACTCTTTCTGGAAAAATACCACTACGTGGTTCTTTCCAGGCGTCTTTGCGAACATTTCGGCAAACTGCAACAACAGGGGCTGGTTGATGCGGCGTTGCGCCTGCAGGTTGGCGAGTCCCTGTCGATACTGGTTCAACAGGCTTTTGGTATCGCTTCCCTTGGCCTCGAAAAGCATTTCTTCCAGAAGCCCTTTCAATTCGCTGAAGGCCTGCCGGTGACCCGTTGCTGCCATATTGCTGTCCGCCTTCAGTTTTTCCTGCAGCCATTTTGAGAGTTCCGCTTTGGGACGCGACAAGGTCTGCTGGGAGAAGCCGTATACACGGGCGGGAGAATAGACAATGAGATTGTCTCCCGGACGTACCAGATCATTGAAAATGGTGTTCACCGTACTGCGGATCCGTGAGTCGTAGTTCTTGATTTCGTAACAGATGATCAGGTTGCGCCTCTGGTTGAGGCTGTCATCCTTTGCAGGCACGGATGTCGCGCCGGAGACCAGAAAACCGGTTGCCAGCCACAAACCCAGGCAGTTTATGGCAATTGTTTTTTTCATTTTCCTCTCCTTCCACGATCCCTTGTGATCGGCCGGTTCAACGGCTCTGGGCGGCAGTGATTTCCAGCCAGCTGAACCAGATGGGATGATGAGATTTGTACCACTGAAGAATCCGCTTCAGTATGCGCTGCTTGTCCAGAGAAATCACCTCTGGAGCGATACGGTCGAAATGGACGCGGATCCGGTCTTCATCGATAAACTCCAATGCTTCCGAACACAGGGTTTGAAGTTCGTTGCGGATGCGTCCGGAATCGGATATCTTAACCGGCCGGCTTTCAAAATCCTCGCCGGCCAGGAAACGGTTGAGCAAGGGGTTGAACACCAGGCGGCTCTGCTCCATGCTTTCCATCAAGCGCATGGTAAAGGTGATGTCTTTGTCGCCGCGCTTGGAAGAAAGGCGCACACAGACGCGGTATACTCCGTCCTCAACCGCCTCAACCCCTTTTATTCCGGAATAGGGATCGGGCCGCATATAGCCGCATACCGCCAGGACTTCCCATTTTTTTTCCGGAAAGAAGTCATCGGCTTCAATGCAGTTCAGTTTCAGCGGGATGCCTGCTTGCCGGCCTTCACGGATCATGGCCGCATAGGTTGCCGCATCACCTTCATGCAGGGGCTTGCCCGTCAGTTCCCGCAAACGTTCACCGAAGTCCGGGCTATCCGGGTCCAGCAACATGACATCCTGCTCTTTTTCATAAGACAGTTTGAAATTCGATGTAAACACGCACAACGATGCGGTTAACCCCATGATGGGAGCGAGGCTGGCAGCCTGCATGGCCTCGGCGGAAGCCGCATAGCCGTCCACGATGAACAGGTGCAAAGCGCCCGCGCTGTCTGTCCAGGTTCCCACGCGGAATGTGGGGGCGTATGTTCCGGATTCAGTAAAGGCATTTAATCCGGAAGGCAAGACCCAGTCATCGTCCACCAGGTGCACGCCCATATCCTGCCATTGGCTCCACAATGATCCGATTCGACCTTGCCGACTGCTGCCGCGCAGGGTCCACACGTGGATATTGCGGCGTTGAATATCCGGATAAGTGGCTTCAATCGCATCCAGCACCAGTTTTCTGGGTGTACGGAAATTGATGAGCAGCGAGCGCCGACAGGCGTGTTCCACCACTTCAGCCGGCAGAAACAGGTTGCCCATATAACCTTCATAGGGGCGGGAAATGTGCAAAGGCTGGTCAAACAGGTGAAGCACGGTCATGGGTCCGGTTTCTTTGCCTTTGGCAAAACGGGATGTATTTTCCAGTGTGTCTATGGCCGCACCCCAGACCGTGATTCCCGAGTTCTTAAGGTCTTTATAGAATCGCTGCCATTCGTAGCCGGGTTCGTTCAACAGGCGCTGGATCCGCCGATCCAGCCAGTGTGCCACTTCCGGGCGTGCATAAACGCGACCAAAACCCAGCAATGGATTGGAACCCATTTCCGGAGTTTCTCCGGCTTTGGGCATGAGCCCTTCTCCCATGCAGACCATGATGGCATGGTTTTCAGGCAGTTGCCTCGACAGGTACCATAAGCTTTCGCTCATGGCATACGCGGAAATGGCATCGGCGTCTTTCTTGACCTCGTTCAAGCCTGTTTTGTCCAGGCCGGCGCCCGCGCCGAAACGGCCGAACAACTGGGTTCCCAATGCGGTTACCGCGCCCGTCATGGCCAGCAGACGTTCCATTTGACCGTTCAGAAATGAAATTTCAGAAGTAAACTCCTGGACAGGTTCACCCCGGGTCCAACGTACCTCAACATCCTCCAGCCATAAATGAAAGCGCCCCAGGATGGGGCGGGTATCGAACGCCCATTGAGCAATGAGGTTTTGCTTTTCCTGAAACGGACTGTTCATGAGACTCTCCTCTGCCCAGGAAGCATTATCCCGGTTTCTTGCCAGGAAACGGGCTGCGGTATTCTGCGCCTGTGAAGCGGAATTTTGTCCATCTTATGGGCATTGTAGGCCAGTTGCAAAGGCAAAGTCAAGCAACGCTTGAACCGGACCCGGTTGACAAGAGCAACTGATTGCATTATTGTTTCTGTGGGGAGAAACGACATGGCGGAACGGGATCGGCGACAATTCAGTCGCATCAGAAAACGGATCATGCTGCGTGTGAACAATCGGCCCGGTATCCTGCTGGATCTGTCCAGTACGGGAATGCGCGTGTCTACGTCCATGGTTCCCGCTTCCCGTAGTGTGCGTATCCAATTCCAGGCTGATGGCACAGAATTCGATCTGGACGGCCATATCCTCTGGATAAACAAAAGGTATGCCTTGCAGAATCTAAAAGAGATGGGGATCTTTATCCAGAACCGGCCGGAGTCATACAAGCACTACCTGCAAAAGGTTACGGGCGTCGCTGCTTCCTGCGAAAAAGAACCACAATAACGCGAACAAACAAAAACACAAGCAGCGAAGTAAACACGATCGTGGCGCCTGAGGGAACGTTCAGCATGTGGGAGGCCGCCAACCCCCCCAGGGTGGCTGTCAGGCTGAACAGAACCGCCAGCGGAATCATGGACCGGAAATCCTTGACCAGCAGGTTGGCGGTTGCCGGAGGGACGGTCATCAGGGCCAGAACCAGTACGATACCCACCACCCGGATATTCACGACTACCGTCAGGGCAGTCAACACCATCATCAACGATTGAATGCCGCTGACCGGCACATTCCGTGTCCGGGCGAACTCCGGATCAAATGCCAGATACAGGATGCGGTGAAAACGCCACATAAACACCATGCAGACCAAAACGGCCAATCCCGCCATTAATCCCAGGTCGAATCCGGAAACGGTCAGGATGTCGCCAAACAGGAATGTCATGAGATTGGCGGCATATCCCGGAGTCAAGAAAACAAACAACACTCCCACCGCCATACCGAAAGACCAGAGCATACCGATGAGGGAATCTTCTCTCACTTGAATCCGTTGGCCCATGGATTCCAGAACAACGGCGGAAATCACGGCGAAAAATGCGGCTCCGGCCAGGGGGTTCAAACCGAAAAAGTAAGCGATTCCCACCCCCCCGAACGCAGCGTGGCTGATTCCGCCTGTGATAAAAACTATTCTTCGACTGACAATATAGGTGCCGATAAATCCGCAGGAAACGCTGACCAGTACGGCTGCCAATACACCATGGACAAAATAACGGTATTGAAACAGTTCAATCATGGGTTTTCATTTTGATGGGATTTCAGCACCCGGTGAGGAACGCGTCCATGCGTGATCAGGTCAATGGGGCAACGATAAGAATCCATTAATTCCTGGGTGATTTCACTGGATTCATGGTGGTACAGCGATCCGTTCACACACGCAATCGATTTGACCTGGGAAGCAATCATTCCCAAGTCGTGAGAAACCATCAGAATGGCCATATCCCGGTTTAATTCGGTCAAAGTTTCATAAAACTCCCGGCCGAAATCACGATCAACGTAAGTGTCCGGTTCATCCAGCAGGAGCAGGGGAGGGGAGGACACAATCGCCCTGGCCAGGAATACCCGCTGCCGCTGTCCCCCGGATAACTCTCCCAGTGGCCGGCGCCGCAGATCCGCTATGCCCATCCGCTCCATCACTCTTTGCACCGCACTGTCACCGGGTTGATTCCCGCCCCTGGACATGAGGCCGGAACGCACGATATCGGCTACGGTTATGGGGAAATCCGGATCCACCCGGGTCAATTGGGGCATATAACCCATGGAAAACCTGTCCACTTCATTGCCGCCCCGAAAATAGCGTATTTTGCCCCGCCATGGAGGCAAAAGACCCAGGATTACCTTTAAAAGAGTGGTTTTGCCACTGCCGTTTGGCCCGACAATCCCGATAAAATCATGTAAATACACACTGAAATTCACATCCTCCAAAACTGGCTTCCGGCCATAGCCGGTCCGGACTTTCTCAAGTTTCAAGATGAGGGTCCGGGTCGTCATCGGAGTGAAACCTCTTGAGCGGCACGCAGTTTTCGTGCCGTTGAGATCAGGTTCTCAGCCCAATCCGCCGCCAGCGGGTCCAGAACCACAACCCGGCCGTCGATTGCCTGTGCCACCACTTCTGCGGCCGCTGTATCAAATTGTGGTTGTACAAACACGGTGTGCAGCCCTTTTGTGCGCGCCATGGCAATGACGCGCGACAAATCCCCCGGTGCGGGGCTTTTGCCATCCACTTCAATCGCAATCTGATTTAATCCGTATTCACGGGCGAAGTACGCCCAGGAAGGGTGAAAGGCCAGAAAATCCCGGCAGGAAAGATCGGCCAGGATTTCACGGATTTGCTTATCCGTTGCCGCGATTTCCGTTGCCAATTGCCGGTAATTGCGCTGATATGTTTCGCTTTGTCCAGCATCCAGGCGCACCAGGGCGTTCCGGACATGTTGGGCTTGAATCCGCATCAGTCGGGGAGACAACCAGATGTGGGGGTCTACGCCGGCGACTTCGTGCGTATCACGACCATTGGGAGCAAGCCAGTCCACCCCTTCTGCGGTATCCACCACATTCAAATGGGGATTGACCGACCGGATGCGGTCCATCCAGGCCAGTTCAACCGGGAGCCTGCCGATGCGGAACCAGACCAGGGAACTTCCCATGCGGCGGACCTGCTTGGGGGCCGGAGCATACGTGGCCGGATTGAATCCTGGAGGAACCAACACGTCCACGTGGAAGCCTTTTCCGGCTATGCGTTGCACAATGTCTTTTTGCGGCAGGATTGTAACGGCGATGCGCCGGGTTTCCACGTTATCCGGGCCGGGTTGGCAAGCGGTCAGGGACAATAGCACAATACCCAGCATGGTTGCGGACATCCGGCCTTTCTCCCGGCGTTTTTTTTCAACTGATTGTTGGATTGCAATCATTGTGCCTCCCAGACCCAAAGAAACCCGGTTCCGCAACCGCTTGTTCACACACAATATAAATGGAAACGGGAAATCCTGCAAGCAGTTTTCCGTATTGACTGTTCAACGCCACGGCCTTTTGCCCGTTTTGCAGGCCAGATGGGCGAGAGCCTACTTTTTTAATTCGAATGAATCGAAAAGAGCGCCGTCCGCGGTCCAGGCATCAAAACGCAGGCGGTTTTTTTCCACGCGGATTACTTGATACAATTGACGATCCGCCGCCATCCGGGCCATGATGGAACGATACATGGGGTTCAGCGGATATTGCTTGGGACCGGCCACACTCACCACATATACGGTTCCCCCTCTGTTGGAACGGACGCGCTGCCCTCCCCGCAGGCGGAAAGTGCGCCCGTACGTATGATCATGCCCCTGAAGCACAAGATCCACGCCGTGGGCGTCGATCACCGGAAGCAGTTGTTCACGAAGTTCCCGATTGTCGCGATCGCGTCCCGTTGAGTAGATGGGGTGATGCATTAAAAGCACGGTCCAGGGAGTGGAACGTTTTTCACGCAAGACCCGGTCCAGCCAGGCGGCCTGTTCGCGTACGGCGGTGTTCGGATTCAAGCAAACCAGGCGCATGCCTTGCACATCCAGGGTATAGGCGGTTTCGTTCAGTCCTTCAGGGCCGTTCTCCGGCAAAGTGAAGTGGGGCCGCCACAGCGGCGTCAAATCACTGCTTTTTTTTATGGGGGTCCACCTGTATTCGTGGTTGCCCGGAACCATAAGCTGGGGAATGGTGCGGTATATCCATTCTCCCGCGGCGAACCATTCCCCCCATTTATCGTCCCGCCAGGACCGGGAAACCAGGTCACCGGCGTGCAGCATGAAAAGCGCATCCGGAGCCTGAAGTACGGAGGCTCGAACCACCCGGCCGCATTGGGAGGCGAGGTCGTTCTGCAAATCACCCAGGAATATAAAGCGGAACGCACGCTGATCGGCCGAGGCGGTGCGGAACTGGTTCCAGTCACTCCAATGCTCTCCGCAACCCACACGATAGGCATACAGCGTGCCCGGCTCTAAACCAGAGAAACGCACGCTGTGGGTCCAGACTGTTGCCCCTGTTCCCGTATCCAACTCCATGCTGACCGCATTCACCACGAGTGCGTCGGCCGGTGTCAGGGGAGAGGGAGCAGCTTTCTGTATCTGGGCGGCCGACTCGGTGGCCGGCGTCCGGGTACGCCAGGTTACGGCTGCGGTGGTTGCCGCATCGCCGTACCAGTTCAGGACAATCCGCCGGGGAACTTGATCCGTTGCCGTAAGACCGATCGCTGCTAAAAACACAAGCAGGACTGCTATCAATGAATGTTCTTTTCTCATCAGTTATAATGGATATTGCCGTGGCAAAGACTCAAATTCTACAATGAAAATTCCCAAGTTGACAATAGGTCATGGGTAAAAAACACCCCGGGATATTGCGCAAGCCGTTGCCTTTTCAGAAAGACACATGCTATTGTTGGTATGCCAACAAATTTGCGGCAATCTTGTTGGCATGCCAACTGAAAGGGAGGAGTCATGACGGATGACGGAGTTCCCCGACGCATTATGCATTGCGCCCGGCAATTGGAACGCCTTGCCGGCAGAGATCTTTCGCCCCTTGGCCTTGGTAGTGGCAGGGTTCGACTGCTGCTGGACATTCTGGAGAATCCCGGGGAGACGCAGGAAAGCCTGAGCCTGCATGCCGGGGTCGACAAAACCACCACGGCCAAAGCGGTGAAGCGCCTGGAAGCCGCAGGGTACGTGCAAAGGCGTCCAGCTGAAAACGACCGCAGGCTGCGATGCCTGTTTCCCACGGATTCGGCCCGTGCTTTGCGGCCGGACCTGATGCGGCGCTTGCGCCTTGTTCATGAAATCCTGCTGCAGGGATTCCTGGAAACGGAAATTTCCCGGCTCTCCGGCTATCTTTCGCGCATGCTGGAGAATCTGGACCGCAATGCCGATCAAAACGGATTCCCGGATTCCCGCCCGGTTCTGCCAACAACCGGATGGGATTGATTTGTTGAACCTTGGGTGATCTTTGTGGTATGGTCCGGTTTGAACTGAAGTCGGCACAGTGGCAACAACTGCATTTCACGGAGAACAGCAACAGAGATGGGATTTGATTTCTGGTACACATTGATCCTGCTTCTGGCCATGATTGTTGTGTTGGTATTGGAGTGGGTGGATATCGAATTAACCGTCGTTACCGTTCTGCTCTTGTTGACGGTAGGCGGCGTTGTCAATGTCAAAGAAGCCGTGGCCGGGTTTTCCAACATCGGCGTAATTTCGATCGCCCTGCTGTTTCTCCTGGCCGGGGCCATGCAGTCGAGTGGCTTGCTGTCCAGTCTCAATCGTCTGATCCTGGGGAATCATCCCGGAAGCGGTATGCGTCGAAAGCTGGCCCGCCTGGTTTTTCCGGTTACCCTGCTGTCCGCGTTCATGAACAACACACCGGTGGTGGCGATGCTGATTCCCTCAATCAAAAACTGGTGCCAGGAACACGGCATCTCCGTTTCGCGTTTTCTGCTGCCGTTATCGTATGCGGCCATCCTGGGAGGCCTGTGTACCTTGATCGGAACCAGCACCAATTTGATTATCCATGGACTCTTGATCGGAAACGGATACAAGGGGCTGGGTTTTTTTGAAATTTCCCGTATCGGCATCCCCGTTGCCCTGGTGGGTCTTGTTTATCTGGTTACGGTTGGCCACAAGTTGATTCCCCGGCGCCGTGAACCCATGTCCAGACTGAACCGTCAACTGCGGGAATTCGTGGTGGAAATGAAAGTGGGGGAGGGATTCAGCGGTATCGGCCGCAGTGTGGAAGCGGCCGGACTGCGCCACCTTCAAGGGTTGTTTCTGTTCCAGATCCAGCGTGGAGAAGCGGTACTGGCTCCCGCTCGACCGGACGAAACGATCCACGCCGGAGACCGATTGTTTTTCACAGGTATTCCCGATACCATTTTGGAACTGCAGCGGGTCCCGGGTCTCCAGCCGGCCAAAACCATTCATTTTAAACTGGGATCAGAGCGTTCAGGCCGCGTCTGTGCGTTTGAAGCCGTGATTCCAGCCAGTTCAGCCCTGGTGGGAAAGAAAGTCAGGGAATCCGACTTCCGCGGACGCTATGGAGCCGTGATCCTGGCCATTCACCGCGGCGGCGAACGCATTGAGAAAAAGATCGGCAACATCATTTTGCATCCCGGAGATACCCTCCTCATGCTGGCGGATCATGAGTTTTCCGAACGCTGGCCCCAGTCTTCCGATTTTTACCTGGTGTCACTGCCTACGCCCATTGATGGCAAGCATCCGTACCGCAAATGGATCACCGGCGGTATTTTCGCATCCATGATCGCTTTATCCGCAACGGGAATTCTGCCCCTGGTGGTGGCTGCCGCCGGGGCGGCGGTGATATTAAGCCTGTGCGGCTGCATGTCCGGAAAAAACGTGATGGTGGATTGGAAAGTACTGATTATCATCGCTTCCATGTTCGGAATCGCCGCAGCCATGCAAAACTCCGGCCTGGCGGAATACTTTTCCTGGAAAATCGTTCTGGTGGGACGCCATTTCGGAGCTTTCGGCGTATTGTGTGCGGTATATCTATTGACCAGTCTGTTTAATTCGGTCATCACGGGAAATGCCACGGCGGTGCTCTTTTTCCCCATCGCCGTGAGCGCGGCCGCCTCCGTGGGCGCGGATATTCAGCCGTTTGCCCTGGCGGTACTGGTTTCCACAGCGGCCACTTTTGCCACGCCCATTTCCTACCAGACCAATCTGATGGTTTACGGCCCCGGCGGATACCGCTTTTCGGATTACCTCAAAGTGGGCCTGCCCCTGCAGTTGCTGATCGCCGCCCTTTCCCTTATTCTGATTCAGCATTTCTACCTGTAGCCGCCTGCCCGCAACCTGATACTGGAATCGTTGACGCATCATTCGGCCTCTGTTACAATCATTGACTGCGCGGAGGGATGGCAGAGCGGTCGAATGCGGCGGTCTTGAAAACCGTTGGCCTTTCACGAGGCCCGTGGGTTCGAATCCTACTCCCTCCGCCATTCGAACCCACGCGTTCCGGGTTCGACAAATCCGAGACCATCGGATTTGCACCGCGAGTGAAATGAGC
>JAFGNX010000146.1 GCA_016926835.1 Candidatus Aminicenantota bacterium
CTTCTACCGTGTGAAGGTAGCACTCTAGCCGCTGAGTTAATCGCCCAGTCGCATCGGATTATACTCATCCCTGAAGCGAAAATCAAGAGGAGGAAGTTGAGAGAGTTGTGGAAGTTGAGAGAGTTGAGGACGGGAACACAGTTGGGCAGTTGAGAAGTTGGGGAGAGCCCATCGCCACTTGCCCCTCGCCATTGGCAGCTTCCGCCTCGCAGAGGCGGGGACTGCCTTGACACCCCTGACGATATTGGCATAGAATGAGGCCGATGTGGCTCCATTCCGCAAATTCCTTTATCCGCCCCGCCATATTGGGTATAGGCATGGCCGCGCTTTCCAGCCTGCTGCTGTTCAGCCTGGTGGCTTCGCCTGTGCGCGTTGAAGGGGTTTCCATGGTTCCCTCCCTGTCCCCCCGCCAGCGTCTGATTATCAGTCCCCTGCTCGCGCGCTGGGATTTGAAACGCACCGATCTGGTTGTACTCAACCATCCACAACATTCCGCCACAAACCTGATCAAGCGTGTGGCGGCCGTTCCGGGCGACCGCCTCTGCATTAACAGCCGGGGAATCTATGTCAACAACCGGCAGATCTCAACCTGGACGGCAGGGTCCTGCACGCCCTTCATGGATATCACCATTCCGCACGGGCACGTGTTTGTGCTGGGAGACAATCTGAATTGCAGCAATGATTCCCGTACGTTCGGCCCTGTACCCGTTACCCGCATCCTGGGAAAGGTCGTGCTCAGCTACTGGCCTTTTTCCCGCATCGGAATCCCCAGATGAATCGCAACATCGCCTTTATCATCATCACCAGTTTCATATGCGTCATCATGGTCGGCACTTTGCTGCTGCGCCTGCCCATGTCCACGCACGCTCAGTCATTGGCTTTGGAAGACGCAATGTTTACGGCCACCTCCGCGGTAACGGTAACGGGACTCATCGTACTGGACACACCCAAAGATTTCACGCCTTTCGGCCAGGGCGTGATCCTGCTGCTGATCCAGCTGGGCGGCCTGGGTTTCATGAGTTTTTCCACCCTCATTATCCTGCTGCTGGGGCGCACCATATCTTTTACAAACCAGAACCTGATTATCTCTGATTTCACTACCGGATCCGCCCGCAACATCCGCAACATCGTCAAGCGCATTTTTCTGTTCACCCTGATTCTGGAAACCGTGGGCGCCGTGGCGCTCTATTTTCAGTTTCACCATCTGGATGGACCCCAACGCGTTTTCAGTTCTTTATTCCACTCGGTTTCCGCTTTCTGCAACGCCGGATTTTCCCTGTTTTCCAACAGCCTGGAAGATTTCTTGGCCAATCCGGGGATCAATGTCACTTTCATGGTCCTCATCATCGCGGGCGGTATCGGCTTTATTGTCCTGAACGATATCTACGGCTGGATCCTGCACCGGGACCGGGCCTCTTCCCGCATCAGCCTTCACTCCAAAGTGGCCCTTATCGTAAGCTCGGTCCTTATTCTGGCGGGCTTCCTGATCATCTGGCTGGAAGAGATCCATCACCCGGAAAATCCGCTTTCAGCCGGATCCCGACTGCTCTCTTCTCTGTTCCAGTCTGTTACCGCGCGTACAGCCGGCTTCAATACCATCAACCTGAACATTCTGTCGCCGGCGGCGCTTTTCATGATCGTTATCCTCATGTTCATCGGCGCGTCTCCGGGTTCCACGGGCGGCGGAGTCAAAACCACCAGCGTGGGCATGGTATTTGCCTACATGCGTTCCCATATCCGCGGTCGCGACCGCGCCAGCCTCTACTACCGCAATATCCCCTCCAACAACATCGAGAAAGCCTTCATGGTGATTGTTTTGTCCATGGCCGTGGTGGGAATCGGTTTTCTCTTGCTGGCTACGTTTCAGCCGGAAATTCCCTTTCTGAAGCTGTTGTTTGAAACGGTATCCGCGTTTGGAACCGTGGGATTGAGCATGGGCATCACCGGCGATCTGACCCTGGCTTCCAAGATCGTTATCATGTTCACCATGTTTATCGGCAGAATCGGCCCCCTGACCCTGCTGATCGCCTTGAGCGGCAGCCAACCCAAGGCGGTATTCCAATACCCGGAAGAAAACATTATGATCGGTTGACACAGGAGAGATTCAATGAAGAAATTCGCCATCATCGGCTTGAGCAGTTTCGGCATCAACCTGGCACTCACGCTGGCCAGGCATTCCGATGTTGAAGTAATCGCCATCGACGAAGATGAACGCAAGGTCAACCAGATCAAGGACCTGGTTACCCGCCCCGTCACCATGGACGGCACCAACCGGGAAAACCTGGAATCGATCGGCATCAAAGAGATGGATTGCGTGGTGGTCTCCATGGGACCCAGCCTCGAACCCAGCATTATCGCCGTTCACCTGCTCAAGGAACTCGGCGCCCGCAAAATCATCGCCAAGGCGTTGTCGGAAGACCACGAAAAGATTCTCATCCTGGTGGGAGCCACCGAGGTTTCCTATCCGGAACGGGATGTGGCCCGCAAGATCGGCTCGCGCCTGCGTTTTGACAATCTTCTGGACTATCTGCCCATCGAATCGGGTTTCATGATCCAGGAAATCGCCCCCCCCGACTCCTTTGTCGGCAAAACCCTGGCGGAAATCCACTTTCGCCAGAAGTACAACGTCACGGTGATTGCCATCAAATCCTTGATTCCCGAGGAAACCCATATCAATCCCGGGGCTGATTTCGTGGTCAAGGAGAGCGATATCCTGCTGGTTTTCGGCACCGAGGATGACATATCCAAACTGCACAAACGCTTGAACAACGCCCGTTGACCCAGTGGGGTTTGAAAAACCGTTTCTAACCCATTAAAATCATTTCAGGAGGAGGCATGGATATCTTTGCATTGGCCCTGGATTTCGAAAAGGAGAGTGAAAGATATTACCGCGACCTGGCCGAACGCTGTGACCAGCCCGGGTTGAAACAGATCCTGAACATGCTGGCGGACGATGAAGTCAAGCACTTTCAAGTGGTCAGCGCCATGCGCGACGGCAGTCACCCGCAAATGCCGGCAACCGAGGTACTGCCAAGAGCGAAGAACCGCTTCTCCGCCATGAAACAAATCTCGAAAGATCTTTGCTACGATTCCGATGAAATCGAATTGTACCGCAAAGCCCTGACCAAGGAAGAGCATGCGGAAACATTCTACCGCGAACAGGCCGCCGCCGCCGATTCCCCAGAAAACGCCGAACTGTTGAACCGCCTGGCGGACGAAGAACGCCAGCACCGCTTTCTGATCGAAAACATGATCGAATTCCTACACCGCCCCCAAAGATGGGTGGAGGACGCCGAGTTCAACCACTTAGAAGAGTACTGAAAAAAA
>JAFGNX010000147.1 GCA_016926835.1 Candidatus Aminicenantota bacterium
GATAACGACCTCTCTTTCAGCCTCAGCAATCGGGGCAACATGGTGGCTGTGGTTTCAGACTCCACCCGCGTTCTCGGTGACGGGGACTGTACCCCTCCCGGCGGACTGGGGGTCATGGAAGGTAAGGCCTATCTGATGAAATACCTGGGCGGTGTAGACGCCGTAGCCCTTTGCGTGGACAGTTACAACGACAAGGGTGAACACGATGCCGACAAGATCATCGAATTCGTCAAAATGGCCCAGCCCAGTTTCGGAGCGGTCAACCTGGAAGATATTTCCCAGCCCAACTGCTTCCGCGTGCTGGACACGCTGCGCGAAGAATGCGACATCCCAGTATGGCACGATGACGCCCAGGGAACGGGTTGTGTCACCCTGGCGGGCCTGATCAACGCCCTGCGCGTGGTCGATAAACCCATCGACAAAGTAAGGGTGGTGATGCTCGGCGCCGGCGCGGCCAACACCACCATCGCCCGCTTGACAATCGCCGCCGGTATGGATCCGGAAAAAATGGTGATTTTCGATTCACGTGGTTCCCTGCACCGCGGTCGCGGGGACATCGAGGCGGATCCCCGCTTCTACCGCAAATGGGAGTTGTGCCTTTCCACCAATCCCGGGCGCGTGGACAATATCGCCCAAGCCATGAAGGGAGCCGACGTGTTGATCGCGGTGAGCCAACCCGGTCCGGACGTGGTGAAACCGGAATGGATTTCCAGCATGGGCGACAAATCGATCGTATTTACCTGTGCCAACCCGGTCCCGGAAATCTATCCGTACGCGGCCAAAGAAGCCGGTGCCTATATCACAGCCACCGGACGCGGGGATTTTGCCAACCAGGTCAACAACTCGCTGGGATTTCCCGGCATCCTCAAGGGATCGCTGATCGTGCGCGCCCGCAAGGTCACGGATGAGATGGCGATTGCCGCAGCCTACGCCCTGGCGGACTTCGCGGTCAAAAAAGGCATCCACCCCGATTACATCATTCCCACCATGGATGAAACCGAAGTGTTCGCCAACGAGGCCGCGGAGGTCGCCATGGCCGCTATCCAGGGCGGAGTGGCGCGGGTGGAGATGACGCGTCAACAGGTGTTTGACCGCACCATGAAAGATATCCGCCAGGCCCGCGATATGATCGACCTGCTCATGCGCGAGAACTTCATTCAGGAACCGCCGGTATCACTGCTGGAACAGGCCCTGAAAACGGCGGTGGAAGAAGCGGGCTGACACAAGCGCCGCCTGCACGTGCCCTTGTCATGCCAAACATGGCGGGAATTCGTGGGTATTGTTCCCGGAGGCGAGGCATGAAGCGATCCTTGCACTGGTTGATGGCTGGGGCCTGCGTAACGGTCCTGTTCATGTGCTGCCGCAATCCCCTGCCCCCTTATGCGGGAAGTGTCAGGAACATGCAGACCGGCCATCCCGTTGCCGGAGCCGTCGTGGTTCTCGAGTTTGATTTTATCTGTCCGGAACTGCGTCTGACAGACGGCAGTTCCGGGCGGCGCCCGGGGCCGAGCAGATATACCCGCACGGACTCCCGCGGAAACTTCCATTTCCCCGCTCCGCGCACAAAGATCCCTCCTGGGTGCCGATCCCTCGTTCATACCCGGGTCTTCGCCCCCGGCTGTTTCCCTTACAATGGCCGCCGCCCCCCGTCCATGATCCGGCTGGAACCCATGACCCGCTATCTGGACCATCTGCCCTGGCGCTACCCCCGGGAATTCATGACCGGCAACCCCGCAGGGACGCCATCAGCCATTTACCGGCGCTGGCACCGTCGCCTGTCCATCTTCCAGGCAATGTACACGGACAGAGACCTTCCCCCAACCATCCTGGATTCGATCCGGAACGAATGGTCATCCCGGAAAATGCATTTTCTCGGCCCTCCCGGGGTGTTCTGGCAATGCGAGGGAGCCCGGTTCGACCAGGTTCTCTCCTTGGGCCGGTCCGGAGACATCCTGGTTCACTGCAGCCAAACCCGCACCTGGCAAAGTTTGTCTACCCGGGGGAGACCCTCCAATGACGACCACCCGCCGTTGCCCCGTCAAACCGCCGTACTGCCTTCATGGATTCCGATGGACTCGGGTTTCCCAATGATCCGGGAGGGACAGCTTTTTCTGCCTCGGTTTCCGGCAGACCCGGCTGCACCGTGCTCTCCAGAAACCCATATTTCCGCCCCCTGCCGTTATGAGAACGTCTCGGCGGTGGCCCCATGGGGGATCGGCGCGGCCACAATAGAAAACCGGGGCCGCAGCCTGTGCCTGTACAGCCGCGAAGAAAGATCCATCACCTGCACCCGGGAGATCTTGGCTACTGACGTGTCCGACGGTGATCCAGACACCCGCTTCGCGTTTCTGTTACCGGAAACCAATTACCAGCCGCTGTGCCTGATTCGCCGCAAAGAGGAATGGTATATTTTTCCCCTGCCTGCACCCGGTTCTTCCATTCCCCCTGCGCCACCGATCCACTTGCCCGTGACGGGAGAAATCATCTCCGCCGCCCTGGGAGACGGTCTGGTCGTGGGCCTGGCCGATGGGGGGTTGCGGCGCGTGGTGATCGACCGCCGCCGGAATATGTCCATCTCCCTGGACAGCGCATTCCACCGGTTTTCCCGGGGTGTGCTCCCCGGACCGGCACTGTCTCTGGCAGCCAGCGCCCGATATAACTTCGTGGCCGTGTGCGGTGACGACGCCGTGTATCGCTTCGGTATCCTCGGGATCCCGGATTGCCGGGTCCGACTGGGAAAATCATCCAATCCCCCCGGCACCGGCCGCCGTACGGAAAAAAAGTCGTCTCCAAGAAATGCTCCGGTGCGTATCCATCCACATTCGGCAAGCGGAAGCACCGGTGCCGGGCCGCGGCAACGCAGCAGGATCAATCGGTGAAACCCAATCCGGGACGCGGGGAAGGATAAAGCCAGCCGCGATCCAGTTTGAGGATCCCCCGTGTGGGGTCCCGGCTGAGAAAAAGGTGCCCGTCCAGATCCGCATAGCGGACCGTCGGACGTGACAAGGCGAAATGCAGGCCCGCGGCAATGCCCAGCTCTGCTTCATCCATGCAGCCCACCATTACATCCAGGCCGGCGGCCCTGGCCACCGCGTTCACCTGGATGGCCGCCGCGATCCCCCCGGTTTTCATCAGTTTGATATTGACCATGTCTACCCAGCCGCGCCGCGCCAGGCGGAAAGCATCGCCCAGGTTCAGCATGCTTTCATCTGCCATGACAGGCAGGGGGATTCTGCGAGTCACGCGACCCAACAGGTCCGGGCGCATCCCCGGCGTGGGTTGCTCAAGCAATTCCACTGCATCCTTCGTTTGCTTTGAAAAGAGTACGGCATCTTCCACGCTGTAGCCCTGATTGGCATCGAAGCGCAGTTCAATCTCTTTCCCCACCGCGTTCCGCACCGCCAGCACTCGCTCAGCATCTCCCTCAACATCCAGCCCGCCCTTGATCTTTAAACAACGAAATCCCCGGGAAACGTGGTCCCTTGCCCGCGCCACGGTCTCTTCAAGAGAGAGAATTCCGATGGTCACGCTGGTGCGGATGCGCGAGCGGAAACCTCCGAGCAGTTTGTACAGCGGTAAGCCGGCCTTTTTGCCCATGATATCAAATAACGCCATGTCCACCATGGCCCGGACTCCGGGTGTCGCCTTCATAACACGAGCAAGCCGCTCCAGGATCACTTCCCGGCGCAGGGGGTCGCGACCCCTGAGCATGGGCAACACCTGCTGCTCACAGAAATTTCTTACTCCATCAACGGTTTCTCCGGTTACCTGGGGATCCGGAGCCGCGCAACCGAATCCCGTGATGCCTTCGCTGGTTTCAAGACGCAGAAAGATGTTGACAACACTATCGATGCGGCCGTAGGCTACGGCATAGGGTTCAGTCAGGCCCATTTCCACCAGCCAGACCTCACCGCCGCTGATTCGCATGGTTTCTTTACCGGCTCCCGGATACGTTTTTGTGGCCAGGCGCGGGTTGAGCGGAAATACCCGCTTCCTCTTCGAGTGGATCAAATCCGCGCCAATGTCCGCCTTCCCTTTTCAGGGCACCTTCCGCGTGATGCAGATAAATCTTAAACAAACGACCGCGCAAATCACGCGGGATCGTGTCCAAAGGAGAACGTGTGGAATCGAAACGCAGGCGCATGACTTCCGGAGCGGGGCGCAAAGAGGGTTTCGGTTTCAGCCTGCCCTGCTGGGTCAATAACCACTGCATGTGCCGGGCGCCCGCGGCTTCCTGGTGGACCCC
>JAFGNX010000148.1 GCA_016926835.1 Candidatus Aminicenantota bacterium
AATCCCACCCTCTCCGCCATTCAGTTTTCCCAACCCTGATTGGGGACGGGGTTATTCTCCGTTAAAGCGGGGTTTGCGTTTTTCCAGGAAGGCGGCGATGCCCTCAGCTTTGTCGGTTGTGGCGCAGGCGCGTCCGAAACATTCCGCTTCAATGCGGCAGCCATCCGCCAGGGTTTCATCCAGACCGCGGTGAATCGCGGTTTTTGCCATGGTTAAGGCCTGCCGGGACTTGGACGCGATTTCGTTTGCCAGGGCAATGGCTGCGGGCATCAACTCTTCGGGGGGATATACTCTATCCACCAGGCCGATGCGCATGGCCTCTTCCGCCGGGATCATGGCTCCGGTCAGGATGAGGCGCATGGCCTTGCCCCTGCCCACCAGGCGGGCCAGACGCTGAGTGCCACCAAATCCGGGAATCAATCCCAGGTTGATTTCGGGCTGGCCCAGCCGGGCCGTAGTCGCGGCCAGGCGGATGTCACAGGCCAGGGCCAGTTCACATCCACCCCCCAGGGCGAAACCGTTTATGACGGCAATTACCGGGACCGGGAAATCCTGGATTTCTTGCATCAGGCGTTGGGCTTTCGTCGCATGCACGGTTCCGGCATCCCGGTCCATCGCGGCCAGTTCACGGATATCCGCGCCGGCGACAAAAGCCTTTTCTCCGGCGCCGGTTAACAAAACACAGCGGGTTGATTCATTGGATTGATGAGATTCAAAAAAACCCCCTAAATCAGCCAGGACGTTGTTGTTCAAGGCATTCATGACCCGGGGACGGTTGATGGTCACGCTGGTTACCGCCCCTGCCTGTTTCACCAGGATGGTTTGAAATCTGTGCGTGGTTTTCTTTGACATGGTGTTTCCCTTTAAAAGGCCGGCGGAATTATTCAGCGGTAAGGAGATAAACCGCAAAGGAAGCCAGCCAGTGTTCTCCGGCATAACTGCCGCTGGTTACATGCGTCAGGGCGGTTTCCGCATGGCGCCGCGCGGCCGCCAGCAGCACCGTGCGCTGCGGGTGATTTGCGGTCAGGGATGCGGCGATCCGGCGCATGCACCAGGCGCGACTCAGGTTGAGCCCGTCCAGATGGACCAGCTTGCCGTCACTGCGGTCGGTAACCGTGGCCGGATTGAGCAGGCCGGCGGGCTCATTCCGGGCCACGCTTGGCAGGAAGGCGTTGAACCACAGTGAAAATTCTTCGCGGGACAGAACCCGGCGCATCAGGTCCGCCTCCATCAGGCAAGGAGAAAAGAAATCCTCGCCCCCCGGTTCCCAGGAAGCCGGGCAATTCCGATCCGCCAGGAAATAGGTTCGAGCCCGTTCCAGCAGCAGGGCTTCCAATTCAGTGTTTTCAACCGTTCTGGCGTAATCCAGCGCCATGGCAATACCGAAAGCGGTGTTGGGATGCACACCGGTGCGGATGGGATAGGTTTGTTTGGGCAGGAAATCCATGTACCGTTCCACAATCGTGGTTTCAAGGATGCGAACGCGTTCACGCCAGCGCCGGCCGTCGGCATCATCCCAGGTGTGGAGTTCCGCGGCCAATTGCAGCAGCCAAGCCCATCCGTAGGTACGCTCGAATGACCTGCGCCCTGCTTCACGGAAATAGGCGGCTTCGGCCCGCAACGCGGTCTCGGTCAGGTTCCCTTCCACGGCGGAGCGAATGCGGCCGGCTTCGGGCAAACCGGGAAAACGACGCAACAGGCGCACCAGCATCCAATGACCGTGAACCGAAGAATGCCAATCAAAGCAGCCGTAAAAGGCCGGATGCAAACGTCCCGGGGGTTGCACTTCATCGACATTGCGCATCACGTGGCCTGGTTTATTGGGAAATTCCCTGGAAATGCATGCCAGGGCCAGGTCGGCGAAGCGCGAAGCGGTTTTCTGGTCGAGCCTGAACGGATCCGCTTTCTGTTGGGGAGTGGTGGAGTGGATGTCCAGTGAATTTGTGAAGTTCAGTATAATGAAACAAGCAATGATTCTGAAAAGACGCATGAACCTCCTCCGGATACTGCGTTCCTTTTGCAGTTTACCACAATCCGTACGGATGCGGTTGATACCGCCAACGCTCGATCTGATCATTTTCCCTTCCGCAGAGGCGAGTGATGCCAGACCACCAGCCTAATGAATTCCAAAGTACTTGATGATCCTTTCCAGGAGTTTGCCTTTGGCGGCGGTTTGTGATTTCATGATGGCGGTGGCACCGCTGGCGCTGCGGAGTTTACTGGTTTCCTGCTGACGGAGAACAATCACTTCCGCGAATTTTTCGGCCAGTTCGTGGTTCATCTCCACAACGCTGCGGAACAGCTGGGCTGAAATCGCCAGCAACTTCGTCTGTTCAGCCGCGTAAACCGAAGCATTGGCCATTTCGCCGGTCACGATAGAGATCTCGCCGAAGAAATCACCGCTCTTTAACAATGCTACCCGTGCCCGGTTCTTGTTCACTTCGACCGAACCGCTCACGATCTGATAAAAGTAATGGCTGTGTGATCCTTCACGGATGATCAACTCGCCTTTGCCGAAGAGCACTTCCTCCGCCTTCGCGGCGATTTCGTTGAATTTCTCCGGGTCCAGTACCTGCAGGATCGGGATCTTTCCCAGAATTTCGGCTTTTTCGCTGTTGGACAACGCGGAGCTGTCTTCCCGCCTGATGTAAACGTTTCGAATCGGGAAGGGAATCTCGATGCCGTTGCGTTTAAAGGCATACCAGACTTGGCGCCTGATTTCACTGGCGATGCGGTTGCGCTCGGCATAATCGCGAATCGCGTACCGGATCTGGTAAACGATGGCACTCTGGTCAAAATTCAGTACATAGATGTTGGCCTGGGGTTTCTTCAGGACTTGATCGCAACCGTCCAGAACCTCGGAGATTGTCGCGATTACGAAATCGGGAGCGTGTCGATAACTGACGCCGATTTCCATACGCAAAAAGTAGTGGCCCTGGCCATCACCGAAAAGCTTGATATCACTTTTTGAGGCGCTCTGATTGGGGATGATCAGCTGGTTTTTATCCAGGTCACGGATCACGATGGAACGCCAGCCGAATTGCACGATCTGGCCTTCATTCTCACCGAATTCAATCCAATCGCCCTGTTTCAGGATGCGTTCAAAGTTCAGCGTGATGCCGGAAAAGATGTTTCCCAGGATATCCTGCAGGGCGAGGCCGATCACGATCGTGAGTACGGCGGAAGAAGCCAGGAAAACCGTGATTTTTATATTTAAATAGAAGTTGAAAATCAACAGGATACCGCTCAGGTACAGAATAAACATCACCACGTCTTTTAACAGCCGGGGTACGGACAGAAGGCGTTTGGCAAAAAAGTAGTCAAAAAACAACAGGCCGATCGATTTCACCATTAGATGCAGCAAAGTGAGCAGTAAAAGCAGGATCAGGTAGTAGCGGATTTTAGCGATATGCAACAGAAAAGTGGCGGCGATTTTTGAGTCCAGAAACATCAGCAAAAAAGAGAGGACAAGGAGGGTGAAATAGGAGAAGTAAGTCTTGCGCACCAGGTTGGAAAAAGCCAGAACCTTGGCCAGCAGGAAGTTAAGTACGAAACCGAGCAAGACCGCTGCGACCATGATCAGGCTAAGCTGCATGCTGAATTTTAGCCCGGCAGGATCACACTGTCAATCTAGATTCCCCAAATATTGCGTTTGTGTGTAACGACCTGCCACTTTTTGAACTTCTTCCCTCTCCAACTTTCCAACTCTATTAAACATTCGGGTGGCTTGTTTCGTATTAATCAATTCCGGATTCCTCCGCCTGGATTGGACCCGTTGAGTATCGCACTCTGACAGTTCAACAGCGGTCCGCGCGAGGAGCCGGTGCGAAGGAGGAGGAAATATGCGAAAATCCATCTTGGTACTGGTCGTGGTGACAGCCATCCTGCTGACGGGATGCGGCTCCGGCCAGGAGGACATGAAAGTGGGAGACATAATTCACGGATTCAAACTGGTTAAACAGCAATTCGTCAAAGAACTGGACGCGGACTGCTACCTGTTCAAACACGAAAAGAGCGGCGCGGAGCTGCTGAAAGTGGCGGCGAAAGACGACAACAAGACATTCAGCATTGCCTTCAAAACGCCGCCGCCGGATGATACGGGTTTGCCCCATATCATGGAGCACTCGGTCCTGAACGGGTCGGAGAATTTCCCCGTCAAGAGTCCGTTTGATGTCCTTATGCAGGGTTCACTGCAGACCTTTCTCAACGCCATGACCAGCAGTGATTTCACCATCTACCCGGTGTCCAGCCGCAACATGAAGGATTACTTTAACCTGATGCATGTTTACCTGGACGCCACCCTGAAACCGCTGCTCCACAAGGATGAACGCATCCTCAAGCAGGAAGGCTGGCACTATGAACTGGAGAGTCCTGAAGCGCCGCTGGTGTACAAGGGCGTGGTTTACAACGAAATGAAAGGTGCCTTCTCTTCACCCACCCGTCAACTGGGTTTTCTGCTGTATCGCCAGTTGTTCCCGGACAACAATTACGGCAAGTCTTCCGGCGGGCTTCCTGAGGCCATTCCCGAATTGACGTACGAGCAGTACAAGGCATTTCACCGCAAGTACTACCATCCCTCCAACAGTTATATTTTTGTGTACGGTGACGCCGATGTCAAAAAGGAATTGGAGTTCATCGATTCCAAATATCTTTCCGGGTTTGACGCCATCGAAGTGGACTCCGATATCCCCTTACAGGCTGCCTTTGAGGCGCCACGCACGGTTCGGGGGGAATACGGCGTAGCCGAGGGCACAAGCACCGAGGGGCAGACCTACCTGGGTTGGGCCGCGATGTACGGGCGCAACACGGACCAGGAAACGACAATCGCCCTGGATATCCTCTCCGACGCCCTGGTAAACAACGAGTCCGCTCCCCTGCGGAAAGCTTTGCGCGAAGCGGGGATCGGCAAGGAAGTCAACGCTTATGTGGACAACATCCAACAGAACGTATTCCAACTTACCGTGCAGAACGCCGAGGCCGGGGACCTGGAAAAATTTCACCAGGTAGTGAAGGCCACCCTGGAAAAAGTGATCGCCGATGGGTTTGATCGCGATGTCTTGGAAGGCTTGATCAACCGCCAGGAATTCCAGCTGCGGGAAGGCCGCGGTTCATGGACGGGCATCATGGCGGCAATGGGCAGCCTGCCCGGCTGGATGTTCGCCGATGATCCGTTCATTTCCCTGCAATATGAAAAACCATTGGAAGCCATAAAAGCCAATGTGGAAAAGAACTACTTTGAAGATCTGGCAAAAAAGGCTTTGCTGGACAACCCCCACGCCGCAACAGTGGTGCTGGAACCCGTGCCGGGCCTGGAACGCAAACGCGCCGAAGCCGTTCAGAAAGAACTGGCTGAGCGCAAAGCCGGTATGTCTAAGGAAGAGATCGCCAACCTGGTGAAGGAAACAAAAGCGCTGGTGGCCTACCAGCAGCGGGAGGATTCACCGGAAGCTTTGGCCACCATTCCCTTGCTGGAAATCGGTGACATAGAAAAAGAGGAAGAGGAATACGTCCTGAAAAAGGAACAGGTTGAAGGCGTGGACCTGTTGGCCTACAACGAATTTTCCAAAGGAATTGTCTACCTGGATGTCTATTTTGACGCCTCAACACTTTCCGTTGATCACATACCCTATCTGCAACTCTACAACGAACTGTTGGGAATGCTGGACACAAAAGACCTCGCGTACAGTGATCTGGAAAACGAGATCAATCGCCATACCGGTGGGATCAATACCCGGGTTCAGACCTACCTGGTTGAACGGGATGACAACCGCATGCGCCCGTATTTCATGCTCAGTGGCAAAGTGATGCCCGGAAAACTGGATAAGATGTTGAATCTGGCGGACCAGCAACTGAATCATACACTCTGGGAAAAGGATCCGGAACGGCTGGAAAACCTGGTAAGGCGGATGAAGGCGCGGGCGGAGATGATGCTCTCCCGGAACGGCATGGGCACCGCCGCATTCCGCCTGTTTTCTTATTTCACCAATTCCGGAGCTTGGCAGGATCTCACCAATGGATTGGAATACTACCGTTTTCTCGCGGATTTGACCCAAAACTACGAGGCCCGCGGCGAACAGTTGGTGACCCGGCTCAAAGAAATCCATGACCGCGTGGTTCGCCGTAACGGCATGTTTGTCGCCGTGGTTTGTCATGAAGACGACATGGCCGGCGTGCGCGAAGCCCTGAATCCATTTATTAAGGGTTTTTCGCAACGGGATGTGGAAAGCGTCTCTTTAAAATTCTCCAAGCAGGCCCTGAATGAAGGTTTCAAAGACGCTTCCAAGGTCCAATACGTGCTCAAGGGTTATGATTTCAAGCAGTTGGGCGCCGAGTACAGCGGTACCATGGAGGTTTTGCAGCAGGTTCTCTCAAGGGTTTACCTGCAGAAACAAATCCGTGTGATCGGAGGCGCCTACGGCGGTTTTGCCCAGATTGAGCCTTCCGGCGCATTGGCGTTCTTTTCTTACCGGGATCCCAACCTGCGCAAGACCATTGAAAACTACAAGCAGGCCGGAGAATTTCTACGCACGTTCGAACCCACTGAACCGGAACTTCGGCGCCTGATCATCGGCACCATCGCCGGCCGCGACCGCCCCCTGACTCCCCAGCAGAAGGGCCGCGTGGCTGTTGAGCGGTATCTTACGCAGATTCCACATGCCACACTGCAGCAAGAGCGCGACGAGATTCTAAGCGCTACAGCGGAACAGATTCGCGGATATGCGGACCTGATTGACAAGATCATGCAGCAGGAGTATCTCTGCGTAGTGGGAAACGAGAAAAAGATCGAGGAACAAAAGGATCTATTCAAAACCGTTACCAAACTCAGAGATTAGCCCATAGCAACACCCGGGAGTGGCTGATCCGCTCCCGGGTGTTTTTATTATCCCGCCACAACCATCGGAACAGTTGATTTGCCTTTCAACCGCCCGCAGTGCTACCATATTGTCGGAGGCAACGTTCCATGAATAGAAAAGAAGCCCTGGAACTGGTCAGACAACATCTGGACAATCCCAATATGATCAAACACTGCCTGGCGGTTGAAGCCTGCATGCGCGCACTGGCAACGCGATTCGATGGCGATCCGGATACCTGGGGGCTGGCCGGCCTGCTTCATGATCTGGATTACGCATATACAGCCGACGATCCCGACCTTCACGGTATCAAGACCACGGAAATGTTGGCGAACTCAGGCCTCTCCGAGGATATTCTTCATGCCATAAAAGCCCATAACGGCAAGGCCGGGCTGGATTCTTTCATGGATTTGGCTCTGTACACCACCGATCCCACTACCGGTTTCATTATCGCCTGTGCCCTCATGCATCCGGACCGCAAATTGGCATCAATCGACCTTCGCTTCATGCAAAAACGATTCAAGTCCAAAGCGTTTGCCCGGGGAGCCAGCCGCGAACAGATGGCGGAATGCCGGCGCCTGAACATGGACCTGGACGAATTTCTGAACACCTGCCTGGGCGCCATGAATGGGATTGCCGGGGAACTCGGGCTGTGATTGATTGCACAATGAGGTGAAGGATGAGCCGAAAACAAGAAAATGAATCCTCCCCGCCGCGGGGAGTGGAGCGCTGGACCCGGTTCCTGAGCGCGGCCACACGTTTCTTGTGGATCATCGTGGTGGTGGTATTGCTGGCCCTGCTGGGGCGTTGGATTTTTTTCAGCGGCGCAGAGCCAGGGGACGGGCGTCCCAGGATCCAGACCAAGCCGGTAGTGGAAAAAGTGGATTGGAGCCGGGTTGATGCGGAAGTGGCCAAGGTGCTGCACAAGGGTCGCACCGCGGCAGCGGAGTTTGCCGGTCAGCGCGTGGACCAGTGGATTGCCGCCAACATGCTGCGGGTGGATAATGAGTTCCTGCCGTGGTACTTCAGTTATTGGACCCAGCAGGAACTCGGCCTCAAAAGCCTTCTATACCAGGTTGTCCATTGGGTCGACAGCGGCACACCCTCCGCGGCTGAACGGATAACCCGGCGCGTCCAGGAAGAGTTCGCGATCCGGGTATTGCGCCCCCAGGTGGCGCAAATGGAGTTGGAGCGGCTGGTCAAGGATACGGTGGCCCTATACTCCGAGACGGTTCGCTCCGGACTGGACGTGGTAGCCGGACATTATGATATCCATCCCGCGGAATGGGACCGTTATATCAACGATGTGGCGGTCATGATACGCCAGGCCGAATCGGGACGAAGTGTTTCCCTCTCTTTAAAGGCCATGACCGCTGTAGCGGCCGGGGGCGCGGTGGTTCTCTACCGCTTGTTGCGGCCGGCCTTAACCCGGTTGACCGCGCGTTTGTCTGCGAGCATGGCAGGCCGCGCCGCCGCCAGGATGGCTTCAAAAACAGGCGCTCAGGCGGCTGCCCGAGTGGGGGGGCGTTTTGCCGGCGCACTGATCGCCGTGGGCGTGATTATCTGGGACGTATGGGATCACTACAGTACCCGGAAACAGGCCCAACCCGTATTGCGGCAGAATATCGCCGACTATTTCGCTGAGTTGAAGCAGGCGCTGCTGAATGACCCCGAATTCGGGATTGTCACCGTTATCGCGGGCCTGGAACAGAAACTGGCGGAACGCAGAGAGAAGGCGGTTCAATAAAGTTGAAAAGGAAAGAAGTTGAAAAGAAGGTAACAGGTAACAGGTATCAGGTGACAGGAGACAGAAAGACAGGATAGGGGATCTCGGGAGAATTCGTAGAAGGTAGAAAGTAGGAGACCTCGGGAGTATCTGTAGGAAAAAAAAGCTTTGGATTGTTGTTCTTACTTTCGACTTTCAACTTGGTTTCTTGTAGCCAATCGCCCCTGGCCCATAGCCTCTTGCCCCTCGCCAATTGCTTTTACTTTCAACTTTCGCCTCATTTTCCCCTGGTCCTTCGCCCCTCGCCCGTACTACGCCGGGATTTCAATGATGAAACGGGAGCC
>JAFGNX010000019.1 GCA_016926835.1 Candidatus Aminicenantota bacterium
AACATTCACGCCGCAGCCTGGTCAGTCCGTAGACCAGGCCGATGGCAACCAGGGCGCCAACAATAGCGCCCAGGTTCATGGCGGAAAAACCCAACAATAACCCTCCCAGTCCCAGGCGCATCCCCAGAGCCGCGCCCAGGGAAGCACCGGCGGAAACGCCGAGAGTATATGGAGTGGCGAGTGAATTGCGGAAAATGGCCTGAAACACCATGCCGGCCCCAGCCAGACCGGCTCCGGCGATCCAGCCCAGCAATACCCGCGGCAAGCGGATCTGCCAGAAGATCATGGATGCAGGGTCAGCCGGAAGCGGATAAAACACGGCACTCAGGCTTACTCCACCTCCGATCAGGGGCGCGGCCAAGAGCACGGCAAGGGATGCCAGGGCAAAGATCGGCAATTCGCCGAAGCGTTTCATTGCCTCTCCTCCTGCGCCATCACCAGGCGGCGCCCGGTGACCGGGTCCTCGATAAAACGGAAACGGGTATCAAAAATGTCCTCCAGCCTTCCCGGCTTTGTCAGATCCGCCGCGGGTCCGATCCACGCAGTCCTGCCCTGCTTGAACGCCAGTACAAGTCCGTCTGTCAGAATCGCGGTATTGACATCATGGGTAACGGCCATGATGGTGGTTCCGTGACGCTGATTGATCTCCCCCAGTATGCGCGAAACTTCTACTTGGTGACGGTAATCCAGGAAAGCCGTGGGCTCATCCAGCAGCAGCAGATCCGCCTGTTGGGCCAGGGCGGCCGCGATAAACACTTTCTGCCGTTCACCTCCGCTGAGGGTTTCCAGGGTCCGCTCCGCGAATTCCTGAACCCGTGCCTGTCGCATGGCCCGCTTGACCACGGCATCATCGTCCTTATTGGCCGTGGCGAACATGCCGGAATAGGCATAGCGCCCCATGGCCACGAACTGACGCACGGTAAAGGGAAATCGCTGGTCGTCGCCGGGCTGGGGCACGTAAGCCACCTTTCTGGCCAGGTTCCGCTGGGAATAGTCATTCAGGCAACGCCCGAACAGGCGGACGCTTCCCGTCCAGCCCGAATGAATGCGCAGCAGGCACTTGAGCAGGGTGGACTTGCCCGCACCGTTGGCGCCGATAACAGACCATTTCTCGCCGGCTCCGATGGTGACGCAGATATCCTTCAGGATGGATGCACCGTTAATGGAAAAAGAAAGGGATTCGATCTGCAGGGCCGATTTTGTCATGGCGCGGGTTTCGGGATATCCGCCTCCGGGTGCAGCAACGATGCCAGGCGAAAGAGGAATTTCGCGTAACGGGGTCCCGGTCGCAGGCCTTGGGTATCGGTCCATACATGAACCCGTTTGTTGCGTACCGCCGCTACCCCCGCCAACGACTGCCACGGCGTTGCCAGTTCCGCTTCCGGCAGGGGAATTTTTCCACTCATGTTTGCCAGGTCCACAATCACGTCCGGATTCAAGCGGATTACGCCTTCGGCAGAGATCTGCGGAAAAGCCGCACGCTCTTCGGCGCACACATTCTCTCCTCCGGCCAGGTCGATCAAACGGTCAAAAAAGCCATCCCGGCCCGCCACATAGATTGCACCCAACTGGGATGAGGACGTGCTGCGGCCGACGCAAAGCAACACGCGCGGCCGGGAACGATCCATAACGGCAAGACGGATTGCATTTGTGCCGCGCTTCAGTACGCTCACCAACGACTCGGCCCGCTCAAAAACCCCGCACACCCGGCCGATTCGCAGAATTGATAGGTGTATATCATCAACGGTTCGATGGGGAACCTTGAGGGTGGAGATCCCCAGTTTTTTCAGTTCACGCGCGGCATCATCGTGTGAATTGAGCAGGATGACCAGGTCCGGCTGCAATGAAACAATGGCTTCGTAATCGGGATCCACCAATCCGCCCACACGCGGCAGTCCGGTCACTTCGGGAGGGTAGTCGCAGTAGCGGGATATGCCCACCACCCTATCTCCGGCCCCTAGCGCGAAAAGGATTTCCGTTATATTGGGAGACAACGAAACAATGCGTTGGAGAACAGAACGGTTGTTGGCAAATATCGGACCCGCCGCAGCAATCACGAAAAAGAGCGCACCAACCAGTATCGCTCTTTTTTTTTTACAACGAAGCAGGCATTGACGGGTCATTCCGATTGCGATTATCCCATTGGGGACGGTGCTTGTAAACATGTAAATACGGATTTTTGGATCATTCCCGCTCTCGACGTTTCAGGGTGTTGCGGTAAACCGCGCCCAGAGATGAGAGTTCCAGATCCGCAAAAAGGCCCATTTGCGAGACTTCCCGATAGGTCAATCCACACCGCTCCCGTAACCAGACAAGCCACTCCCCACGCATCCGCTTCCCGATAACCTTCCGGCAGTCAATATCCTTCGGATGTACGCCAAAACAATGTTTAAATTCATTTTCCGCCACATACACGGGCTGGAAATAGCCGTCATTACGTCGACCAGCTTCATCACTCCAGGCTTCCGTCCTCCGGTCGGCCTGTTGCACGGCTTGCCTGGAGAATGACTCGTCACCCACGTAAGGCCCCATCCTGGTCGCGATAACCGTAGGCTCATCCACCGCCTCCACAGAATCGGCCAGGAGTTGCTCCCGGCTGGAGAACAACTGCTCGACAAACCTGATATCCGGTGATTTTTCTCGTATTCGCGAGAAGTAAAAGCGGGCGCTTGACCAGCGATAAGATTCCATTCGCGTTACAATTCCCGCTTTTACCGGGTTCCGCAGAACATAGCGGATCACCTGGATCAGATAACGGTCATCCTGAATCAGCAACGACTTGAATCGACCCTGAAAAACCACGCCACAACTTTTTGTTTTGTATCTGAAATACTGTCCAAAAGATCCGTTCACACGCTTCATGAATTCCGACATCCGGCCGTTTCGATTTTCCAGTACCAGGTGATAATGATTCTCCATCACACACCAGGCATAAACCGGAATCCCCAAGTTGTCACGTTGCCGGTAAAGCAATTCCATAAATCGCTGCTTGAATCGTGGCGATGAGAAAATTTCCATACCATTGATTCCCCGGGCCATTACGTGGTGGTAAGCACCCTGCCATGTTAACCTTGCTCTGCGCATACAAAAAGAGTAATGGCAGACGGGGAAATTGACAACTGAATCGGGGAAGAGTTTTAAATGTCTTGGTGAGACCAGATTTATTCTGATGATTGCAGGATAAAATGGCTCCCCAGCACGGATTTGAACCGCGAACCTAGTGGTTAACAGCCACCCGCTCTGCCGATTGAGCTACTGGGGAACCC
>JAFGNX010000149.1 GCA_016926835.1 Candidatus Aminicenantota bacterium
ACCGAGACGATTTTACGCTGCTTGTGCTCAAATCGCACGGATAACGAAAGTTGAAAAGTTGAAAAGTTGAAAAGTTGAAAAGTTGAAAAGTTGAAGAGGCAGGAAGTTTAAAAAGTTAGGTTCTCTTCCATTTTCGTGGGTTTAGGGCTATTCTGAATAAAAAAAAGGACAAGGCTGCAAGAGAGTACCCTTTCGGGCATAAATCATCGCTCACCACTTCGGTCCGGACCCATTGCGGTCTTCGGCGGACTAAAATGACCCCGGTGGTTGTTTGGGATGTAATCCGGGGCATCATTTTACCTTCGGCCGTCCTATCTCAGACCATGGGTCCCCGGAACCTACGTTTGCGTTCGCTTATGCTTTATGCCCTGCGGGTACTCATCCTCACAGCTGCTTACTGATTTCCAATATGTATTTGCCCACAAAAAACGCAATAGATCCTTACTTTTCACTTTTCACTGGCCTTTAGCCCATCGCCAGTCGCCCCTTGCCAATCGCCATGTCAAAGTTGAAATGAAAAAAGGTGACCCACCTTCGCAAAGGCTTCCACCTTTCCGTATTGTCTCTCACTTGACAAAACGCGCGGTTTTCAGTAACATGAGCTCTTACAATCGCAGGATTGAGAGGTAATTGTGAAAAGAACATACCAGCCGAATAACTTGAAGCGGAAAAAGACCCATGGTTTCCGGGCACGCATGGCCGCTCGAGGGGGGCGGGCCGTTCTGAACAACCGCCGCCGCAAAGGACGCAAACGGCTGGCGTTGTAATGGAATCGCGCCGTTTGCCCCGTTTTCAGAGAATCCGTCGCGGCGATGAATTTCGTTGGATGCTCAAGCACGCGTGGCGGGTGCGGAACCCGATTTTTTTTTGTACTGCTTGCGGAGCTCCCGGCCTTATCACCGGTTTGCCGTATCTGTAAACCGGCGGGTTGGAAACGCGGTTCAACGCAATTATACGAAACGCGTCATGAAGGAGTTGTTTCGGAATCACGGCGGATTGCTTAGAGATCCCCATGATGTATGGGTTGTCATCAAGAAGCGGTTCGGGCGTGATGAGAGAGATCAGGTTGAGCGTCTCTATATCGACGCCCTGATCAGCGCCAATTACCGAGAATGAAAATTCTGTTACTGGCTGTCCTGAAAGTGTACAAGCGGGTGCTGTCGCCCGTGATGGGGCAACATTGCCGATTTGTTCCGACTTGCTCGGAGTACGCGGCCGGAGCCGTTGAGCGGTTCGGCGCCCTGCGGGGCTCCTGGTTGGCCATGGCCCGGCTGCTCAAGTGCCACCCTTTCCATGCCGGCGGGTTTGATCCGGTTCCTGAAAAAATTGAGGTGAGTCAAACATGGACACAAAACGACTGATACTGGCGATTGCCCTGTCGATTATCGTAATTTCCGTTTACCAGTATTTCCTGGGTCCGAAACCTGCGGTGAGTGGACCGGTGGAGTTGGATCGGAGTCCGACCCCGGGTGAGACCACTCAGACCGTGCCTGATGCCGGCGCAGTTGTGCCGGCCGAGAGCGAAGCACGAAAGGGCAGTGATGTTTCTTCCCTGTTCGCCAAAGAAAAAAAAGAAAAGCAGGTCGAACCGGGGCAAGATCCGTTACCGCAGGTTGAAACCGATATCCGCGGTAGTGTGGAGAGAGATGTTGTGGTGGAAAACAACCTTTTTACCGCGGTTTTCACCTCCCGGGGAGCGGCCCTGAAATCCCTGGTGTTGAAAGACTATATGGATGATGAAAAGAAACCTCTGGACCTGGTGGCCCGCAGTGCGGATCGTTTCGGCATTTACCCATTCCATTTTGAGCCTTTTTCCGGAGATGAAGTTTTCCGGCGATTGAATAACGAAATATTCCGTGTGTCCGACCCGGCGACAGCCCGGGTAAGCGCGGAGGGTCATGAAGTGGTATTTGAATTTGCGGAAACCGCTTCCGGAATCTATGTGCGCAAGGCCTTCCGTTTTCAGCCGGATACTTTTGTGATAGATCTGGACATTCAAGTGGTGCGCGACGGCAAAGCACATGATGTGCCCCTGGTGTTCGGCCCGGACCTGGAAAATGAGCGCGATCCTGACCGCGCCATGCAGGCCGGCCTTAAAATCGGCGCTTACGACGGTGCCGACATCAACTCGGTGGTTTTTGCCAAAGAGAAAGCCCTTCCCACCACGGACGACCCGAAAATCGAAACCGCACAGGGGGTGTTGAGCGGTCATTATTACTGGACGGCCTATGAAACCACTTATTTCGCGGCTGTTTTCGATACCTCCAATAAGGATGCGGAAGTACGCTGGAACCTGATCCGCGATCGATCTGATAAAGAGAATCCGGTTCTCTACGCCTACATGACTGTGGTTAATCCCGGCCCGGTGTACATGGGACCCAAGGACGAAGAGGTGTTGTCGGGGATAACCGACCGGTTTTATCAGGCCAACAAGGTTATTGAATACGGCTGGTTCGGATCCATCGCCAAGATCATGCTCAAGGGTATCAACCTGGTCCACCGTTTTGTGCCCAATTACGGCTGGGCCATCGTGATCTTTACTTTTTTTCTCAAGCTCGTGCTGTTTCCCCTCACCTATTCTTCCAGTGTATCCATGGCCAAGATGCAGACACTGCAACCCAAGATCAAGGCCATCAAAAAGAAATACCGCAATCCCAAGGATCCGGAACAGCGCCAAAAAATGAATGTGGAAATGATGGCGCTGTACAAGCAGGAGAAAGTCAATCCCGCCGGTGGGTGCCTGCCCATGTTGCTTCAACTCCCGATTCTATGGGGGTTGTTTCGACTCCTGGCCGTATCCATTTCCGTACGCCATGAACCGTGGATCCTGTGGATTCGCGACCTCTCTCTTAAAGATCCGTATTACGTGCTGCCGATCCTGATGGGAATCACCCAGATCATTCTGCAGAAGATGACGCCTTCCACCGGAGAAGGCGCCCAGAAAAAAATGATGTACATTATGCCGGTGGTGATTACCATTTTCGTAGCCAACCTTCCCAGCGGTCTGACCCTGTACTGGGCAGTGTCGAATGTCCTGCAACTGGGACAGCAGCGTTTTATCAACCAGTCGATTTACACCCGCAAAAAAGAGGAAGAGCACCAGCAGAAAGCACTAAAACGCAAGAAAGGAACAAAAAAGAAATGAGTGAAAAAAAGGAGTTTTTTGCCCATACGTTGAAAGACGCCTTATTGCAGGCGTCGATTGATCTTGGTGTGCCTGAAGAGGACTTGAAATACGAGATCGTGACGGAAAAGACGCGCTTTTTCGGTCGCCAGAAACGCGAGATCTGCATTCGTGCCTGGGCAACGGAAGAACAGGCGCTGCCGAACCTGGAACGTTTTGTGCAGAGAATGCTTGACGCCATGGGACTGCAACTGAAATTCACCGTCCATGATCTTGACGGGCATGTCATGGTGCATTTCAGCGGGCGGGATTACCGTTTGATGCTCTACCAGAACGGCAACCTTCTCAATGCCGTTCAGTACCTGTTGAATCGCCTCTTCTCGGATGCCGTGGAGAAAAAGATATTCTGTGAATGCGAGAACTTCCGTCGCCAACGTGAACGTGAACTCACTCAGTTGGCCCATCGCTTCGCCCGGGAAGTAAAAAGCGCCGGTCAACCGGTTGAATTAAAGGAACTCAACCCTTTCGAACGTCGCATTGTGCACATGACCATCAACAAGTATGAGGACCTCGAGTCGATCAGCAACGGCGACAACTTCCTGAAAATCATCACCATCCGTCCCAAGTGACGCAAGAAGTCGATCTCTGGCTGGATGATGATACCATCGTGGCGCTGTCTACGCCGCCGGGGATCGGAGGACTTGCGGTGGTGCGGATTTCAGGATCACGCGCAGTTGGATTGGCGCGCACCTGCGTGCCTGGCCTGCCCCGGAGTCCCTCGGCCCGCCGCGCCGATTTCGTTGAGTTGAAAATCCGAGACGAACTCCTGGATCGCGGTCTGGTGACGGTTTTTCCCGCGCCCGCATCTTATACCGGTGAAGAAGTTGTGGAGATTTCGTTGCACGGATCCCCGGTCCTGGTGGATCGACTGATCGCGGCCTTGTGCTCGGCCGGTGCGCGCCGGGCGCAGCCCGGCGAATTCACTTTGCGCGCATTTCGCAACGGTCGGATCGATCTTTTGCAGGCGGAAGCCGTAAACGAATTGATCCATGCCCGAACGTTGGATGGAGCGCGCATGGCGATTTCCTCGATGGAGGGGGCGTTGACCGGGCGGTTACAGCGATTGCGCACGCATCTGGTTGAACTGGGGGCGGCACTGGAAACCGAGATCGAATTTGGCGAGGATCAACATATCGGGAACGTTGTGGATCCGGGAAGAATTACATCCGCCCTGAAAGAGATCCGTCTGATCCTGGAACGTGCCCGTTTCAACGAAGTTCTCAGTAACGGCTTGAAAGTGGTGATCGCCGGGCGTGTCAACGCGGGGAAGTCCACGCTTTTCAACTCTTTGTTGGGACACGATCGCGCGTTGGTTTCTTCCCGCCCCGGAACCACCCGGGATTTTCTGACCGAAACCATCTATATTGACGGCTTCCCCGTGGACTTGACGGATGTGGCCGGTTGGGATGCCGGCTCCCGGGATGAACTGGAATCTCAGGGAATCCGTCGTGGGGTTGAGCGCCTGAACTCCGGAGACGCAGTTCTTTTCCTGGTGGACGCCTCACGGCCGCTGAGCGAAGCGGACCACGAGATGGACAAACTGTCCGTCTCGCATTGCCGTCTGGTAGTGGCGACCAAGATGGACCAGGCCGATCCCGAGGTTCTCAAACAGATCCGCCGGCGTTATGCCGGAAATTACTATTGTGAGGTATGCGCGCTGAATGAGCCGGATCTGCCCGCGGTCAAAGATTTCCTGCGGAGCCGTATCCAGGGATTGACCCGCAGAAAGAACGACTTTGTCGTATCTGCGCGGCAACGGGAATTGTTGCGCGATTTGGAAGAACGGTTGTCCCGGCTGTGTACCGGCCTGGAAAAGCAAAGCTATGAAGTGGAGTTGCTGGCCGAGGAGTTGCGCGGGGCAATGGACTGTATCGGCCGGTTAACCGGCGGGATCACTTCAGCTGAAGTTCTGGACGCAGTGTTTTCCCGCTTTTGTATCGGAAAGTAGGCATGGGACGGTCTGAAACACTGGTGGTGATCGGCGGCGGCCATGCGGGAGTTGAAGCCGCGGCGGCGGCGGCCAGGATGGGAATCCCCACGGTATTGGTCACTCAGCAACTGGAAAGCATTGGCCAAATGTCCTGCAACCCATCAATCGGGGGCATCGCCAAGGGACACCTGGTCCACGAAATCGACGTGTTCGGCGGCATCATGCCCCAGGCCGCTGATGAAACGGGGATCCATTTCAAAGTGTTGAACCGCAGCCGGGGACCCGCGGTGCGGGCAACCCGCACCCAGAACGATCGCAATGCGTATCGGGAAGCCGTCAGGCGCAGGCTGGAAAACATCCCGAACCTTTGTTTGTATCAGGCAACCGTGCGGGAACTGGTGGTGCGCCACGAAAAAGTAGTGGCGGTCCGGTTGCAGGAAGGTGATGAGCTCAAGTGCGGTGCAGTAGTGGTGGCGGCCGGTACCTTCCTGGACGGAAAGATTACCATTGGGGAAAATGTGTTCTCTGCAGGCCGCGCCAATGAACCGGCATCCCTGGAACTGGCCCAACAGATCCGCAGGATGGGTTTCAAGGTGCTGCGCTTAAAGACCGGAACTCCCATGCGCCTGCATGCCGATTCCATTGAATACAATTCCTTTTCTCCTCAACCCGGTGACGAACCGCCGGTTCCGTTTTCCGCGTATACGCGGCGTAAGGTTCACAACCGGGTGATCTGTTACCTGGGGCATACCAATCACAATGTTCACCGCGTGATCCGCGAGAACCTCTATCGCTCTCCGCTCTATTCCGGTCACATCAAGGGCATCGGTCCCAGGTACTGTCCGTCTATTGAAGACAAAATCGTCAAGTTTCCTCAGCGTGAAGCGCACCACATTTACCTGGAACCCGAAGGGTTGAATACCCGGGAAGTGTATGCAAACGGATTGTCTTCCAGCCTGCCTGTGGACGTGCAACGCCGGATTCTCTCGGAGATTCCGGGACTGGAAAATGCCGTGATGATGCGCCCGGCATATGCCATCGAGTACGATTCCCTTCAGCCCACTGAGCTCAAGCCCAACCTGGAGTCCAAAAAAGTGGCAGGTCTGTTTTTTGCCGGGCAGGTGAATGGAACTTCAGGATATGAAGAGGCCGCGGCCCAGGGATTAATGGCCGGGATCAACGCCGTTGCCCGCATTCGCGGTGAACCGGAGGTCGTGTTGAGTCGGGATCAGGCGTACATCGGTGTGATGATCGATGACATCGTGCGCATTGGCGTGGACGAACCGTACCGCCTGTTTACTTCGCGGGCGGAATACCGCCTGCAATTGCGCGAAGACAACGCATTTGAGCGCCTGGGCGAACTGGCATGGAAACTGGGCCTGATGGCTGACCGCCATTATCGCAGACAAACCCGGCGCCTGAAGAGGTTACTGGCCATAGTGAAAAAAATGGCGGAGAATCGCGTTCATTTCAACGGAGAAAGCCGCAGCCTGGTTCATTTGCTCAAGCAACCGGAAATGGGATTTTCGCAGGTGGAGTCATTCTGGAATGAACCCCTGCTCAAACCCTTCAATCTGGCGGACGCTTCCTATATCGAAGCGGTTGTGAAATACGAAGGGTACATTCAGATCCAGCAAGAGGAAGCCCGGCGATTGGCGCGGGTACGTTCGCAACCGATCCCCGACGACCTCGATTACACCAGGGTAGAGAGCCTTTCCACCGAGATCCGGCAGAAACTGCAACAGGCCCGGCCCGCCACTCTGGGCGAGGCCATGGATATCCCCGGGGTAACTCCGGCGGCGGTTACTGCGATTCGCATTTACCTGGTTCTTCGCGACCGGCAAAAAAAAACCGGGACGGTTTTGTAAGTCGTCCCGGCTTGGCAATAAGGTTCAGTTTTCGATGGCACTCATCGCCTTTTGCAGGCGTTCCTGGGCTTCCTTGATCGCCGCATCGTCGCCGTATTTCATGAGTTTGCCCATGATACCCATAAAGCGCGGGCCCAGCGACTCGAAACGGTCTTTGAACATCTCAAAACCCTCCGGCAGTTCATTTCCCTTCATGCCCTTTAATTCCGGATGTGTCTCCATCAGGGCTTTCATGCGTGGGGCCAGCGCTTTAACGCGGGCGGTGAAGTTATCGGTGGCTTTGACCACGTCATTGGCGCTTTCCGATTTTTCCATTTCAGCGACATAATTTTCGGTTGCGGTCAGGTAATCCCCCATCACGGCTTTGGGGTCATTGCTTTTCCCCCCACAGGCCTGGAAAGCCAGTAAAACGACAAACAGTGAAGCCACAATCAGGATCCGTTTCATGATCTCCTCCTTGTTTGTATCCGGACTGTCATGATTGTATGCTCCCCCAAGGGCAATGGCAAGCTTCTTAAACGTCAGATTGGCGAGTAATGGCTTTTCTTCCCAAGTGCTTTAGTCCCCAGCGCCAATTGCCAGTGGATTTTCCGGCTCAGAATAAGGAATAATGAAGAAGGAACAAGGTTGGTCAGGCTTGTTTCCTTTCACCTGAAGTACTTGTAGAAGGCAGAAGG
>JAFGNX010000150.1 GCA_016926835.1 Candidatus Aminicenantota bacterium
TATCAAGCGCCAAGGTGAAGTTCCCGATTTTTTTCACGGCCATTACGCCGATGCGGGTTACGTTTCCCGACGCTTATCGCGCTTTTTTGATATTCCTTTCGTGTTTACCGGTCACTCGCTGGGACGCTCCAAATTGGCTCGCCTGCTGGAGAACGGTATGGGCAAAGAAGAGATCGACCGCCGTTTCCACATTTGCCGGCGCATCGACGTTGAAGAAGAGGTGCTGCAACATGCCAACCTGGTAGTGGCTAGCACCCGTCAGGAAGTCGAATCCCAATACGCTCAGTACGAAAGTAGAGACAAGCCGGCATTTGCGGTGATTCCACCGGGAGTCGATCTGGAAAAATTCTATCCTTACTACATGGACACCCTCCCCGAACATCTTGAGCACGACGAACAGATCTTTGCCCAGGCCTCCCTGCAGGAAGAACTCAACCGTTTCCTCATTCACCCTGATCGCCCGTTGCTGCTGACGTTGTGCCGCCCGGAAAAACGCAAAAACATCTCCGGCCTGATCCGGGCATATGGTGAAGATGCCGATCTTCAAGCCATGGCGAATCTGGCCATTTTCGCCGGTATTCGCAAAGATATCGAGGCCAAGGAAGAGAACGAACGTGAAGTGCTTACGGAAATGCTGCTGCTCATGGACCGATACGATTTATACGGCCGCATGGCCATTCCCAAGCGGCACGACTCAGAATACGAGGTCCCGGCTCTCTACCGCATCGCCGCAGAGAAACACGGGGTGTTTGTTAACGTGGCCCTGACCGAACCTTTTGGATTGACCCTGATCGAAGCCTCCGCCAGCGGAGTCCCACTGGTTGCCACGCGGGACGGCGGCCCCAGGGATATCATCGCCAATCTGGACAATGGTGTACTGGTCGATCCCACCAACAACAGAGAGATCTCCGCCGCCCTCCGCCGGGTCATCACCCATACCGAAGAGTGGAAGCGCATGTCCCGCAACGGCATCGTCAATGTCAAAGAATACTATACCTGGGATGCCCATGTTCAATCTTACCTGAAACACATCAAAGATCTGGCCGAACACCCCCGGGGCGTCGCGACTGGAGTTCAACGACCGGCGATCGGACGCCGACTGGCGGCCCTGCGCTATTTTCTGATCTGCGACATCGACGACACCCTAACCGGCGGACCACAGGATGAATTGGCAAAATTGGTAGCAGATGTCGAGCGCAACCGCGACTATGTGGGTTTCGGTGTGGCCACGGGTCGCAACCTGAAGTCCGCATTGGCGCATTTAGAGAAAAACCACGTCCCCGTGCCCGACCTGTTAATTACAGCGGTGGGTACGGAGATCTACTATGGTGAAGATCTGTTGATCGACCGCGGCTGGAACAGCCGCCTGGAACACCATTGGCACCCCGGAAAAATCCGAGACCTTCTAGAGAAACTCGATTTTCTGAGACCGCAACCCGATGAGGCCATGCGACCCTTTAAAATCAGTTATTTCATGGACCCCGGCAAAGACCGCTTGACCCGGATACATCAGCTGCTTTCCGATCATCGCTTGCGTTATTCGCTCGTGTATTCATCGGAAAGGGATCTGGATGTCCTACCCTATCGGGCATCCAAAGGCAAGGCGGTGCGATATTTCGCCCGCAAATGGGATATTCCTTCCAGCCACATCCTGGCCTGTGGGGACAGTGGCAACGACACCGGGATGTTGCGAGGAGAATGCGCGGCCGTGGTCGTGGCCAACCACCAGCCGGAACTGGAATCATTGCGACACAGCCGGCGGGTTTATTTCGCCCGTTCACCTTACGCCGCCGGAGTGCGCGAGGGAATCGCCCATTACCAGTGGTGGAAACGCGCTTCAGGAGAAAGTACTACATGAGCAACATCATCCCCAAACTGATCCCACCCCGAGAGCAACCGGAGTTCCGCGAATTCATGTCCATGATTCTGGCGGAGCAGCCGGTATTATTGCACCAGAATGACGTCATGCTGCGCTATTTCCAATTCTGTGATGAGATCGGCTTCCGGCGCTCAAAACGGCGTGAATCGGCTTTTTTCCATTTCTTATCCAGTATCCAGGAGTTGTTCCTGTTGGGAGAATACCTCTTCATTATGCATCGGCCCGAAACCGCCCGTTTTCATTACTACCGCATAAACGCGAACGGCAACTACATGGAGGCGATTGATGTGGGTGAATACCTGCAACAAAAGGATCGATTCGCCGGCCATTCACCGGATCCGAACCCCTTGCGCATCGATTTCCTGCCTTTTTACGACTTCGCTCCCCGTGTGCGGCACTTCCGGAATATCGGTAACGGCATCCTGTTCCTGAATCGATACCTGTCCAGCCACATGTTTCAGAATCCCGATGAATGGAACCGAAAGCTGTTTGAATTCCTCAAACTGCACCAGCATGACGGACGGCAACTTCTGGTCAACGGTACATCCATAGCGGACGTGAACACCCTCATCCAGCGTCTGCGCCATACAACCGAGTGGCTGAATCAGGTTGAAAAGGCAACGCCCATCAAACAGGTGGAACGCCGCCTGAAGCGCAGCGGTCTGGAGCCCGGTTGGGGAGACACTGTGGAACGTGCAGCCGAAAGCATGCAATGCCTGATCGACTTGTTTGATGCCCCGGACGACTCTCTGCTGGAACGTTTTATTTCACGGGTGCCCATGCCCATGATCTCGCGCATCGCCATTGTCTCCCCTCACGGATGGTTCGGTCAGAACAAAGTTCTGGGTCGACCCGATACCGGTGGTCAGGTGATCTATATCCTGGACCAGGTCCGCGCCCTTGAAACCCACCTGCGGGAACGCTTGGCCCATAGCGGACTGGACGTCATTCCGCGCATCGTGGTGCTGACCCGGCTGATCCCCGATGCCGAAGACAGCGGTTGTGATGTCAAGCGTGAACCCATCTATCGCACCGATGACAGTTGGATTCTGCGCGTCCCATTCCACGATGAACAGATGAACGTCCTGCCGCAATGGATATCCCGCTTTCAAGTCTGGCCTTACCTGGAACGTTTCGCCAACACCGCCGCGGTGGAACTGGCGGCTGAGTTCGGCGGTCGTCCGGACCTGGTAATCGGCAACTACTCTGACGGCAACCTAGTCTCTACCCTGCTTGCGGATCATTTCAACATCATTCAGTGCACGATTTCACATGCCTTGGAAAAAACCAAATACACCGACGCGGATCTGCATTGGGAAAAATACGAAAAGGACTATCATTTCTCACAACAATTCATGGCCGACATCCTCAGCATGAACAAATCGGACTTCATTATCACCAGTACCCGCGAAGAGATCGTGGGATCGAACTCCCACATGGGCCAATACGAGTCCTACATGAATTTCACCATGCCCGGATACATCCAGGTGCTTTCCGGCGTCGATTTGTTCAGCCCAAAATTCAACGTGATTCCCCCGGGAGTGAGTTTAGATCTCTACTTTCCCTATTCCGAATCGGAACGACGAGTGGCGCGCCAAACGGCCCGCCTGGAAGAAAGACTCTTTTACTCCAAAGACAAAGACATTTTCGGAACATTGACAGACCCCGGGAAACCCCCGGTTTTCACAATGGCACGATTCGATCACGTCAAAAACATTACGGGACTGATCGATGCCTTCGGCCGCAGCAAACAATTGCGGCGACAGTGCAACCTGGTTTTTTCCGCGGGGGCCATTGACCCGGAACAATCCAGCGACCTGGAAGAAAAAAAAGAGATCCGGCGCGCTCATGAATTGATCCGGCAACACGGGCTGAAGGGCAGTGTACGTTGGCTGCCGAGTATGCCCAAATCGGATACCGGCGAAGTGTACCGCATTATGGCGGACCGGCGGGGAATCTTTGTACAACCGGCCCTGTTTGAAGCTTTCGGCCTGACTATCCTCGAAGCCATGGTCAGCGGATTGCCGACTTTCGGTCCCAAGTTCGGCGGACCTTCGGAAATCATCGACCACAAACACAACGGGTTTCTGCTGAACACCGGAGATCCTTCACTGATCGCCACTTCGCTCGAACATTTTTTCAATCAACTGGAAACGGACCCTGAATTGTGGCAGCGGATCTCAGCAGCGGGGATTCGCCGCATCCATGAGGATTTCAGCTGGACGACCTATAGCGAGCGCCTCTTGAAACTGGCCAAAATCTACGGTTTCTGGCGTTTTGCCGAATCCGTTGAAGGCAAACACAAGATGGACCGCTACAGTGAATTCATTTACCATTTCCTGTTGCGGAAAAAAAACAGGCGGGCGGTGAAAAAATCGGGCTAAACAGTTCCGTCCCGGGTATAGAGAAAACGCTTGATTTTGCTGGTGGCGGTCTTGGTGAAGGGTTCCTTGCGTTCGATTATCAAGGATAATTTGGAATAGGTGGACAGGCGTGCATTGGCTTCGGCTTTGATCCGCGCCAGAACTTGATCGATATACTTAGCGCGTTCATCTTCGCTACGGCCCCGGGTTTCCGAGTCGACCAGGTCATAATCCAGGTAGATCCACGCCTCAAGGCGGCCGTTGCGTTCAAGCACCAGGGCTTCACTCACCAACATCATGCTGTTGAGGATATCTTCAATCGCCTCAGGGAAAATATTCTCACCGTTGGACATCAGGATCATGTTCTTGCACCGTCCGGTGATAACCAGGTTGTCGTTGCGGTCGAAATATCCCAGGTCTCCGGTATGCAGCCATCCCTCCTCGTCAAAGACTTCCTCGGTCTGGCGTGGGTTTTTATAGTAGCCCTTCATCACGTTCTCGCCTTTGGCGCAGATCTCGCCGATACCCAGATCGCCTCCCGGTTCATGGATACGGATTTGTACGCCGGGGATCACCTTGCCAATGGAACCCACCTGAATGGAAGCGTCACCCATGGGCCCGCCGGCCAGCAAGGGCGCGGTTTCGGTAAGTCCATAGCCAACCAGATAGGGAAAGCCGATGGCGCGGAAAAGGCGTTCTGCTTCGAAATTAAAGGGCGCTCCGCCGACAGCCATCACTTCCAGGCGCCCGCCGAAAAAGCCCATGAGTGAATCGTTGATCTTGCGGTAGATTTTGCGCCGGACCAGGGGAATCCGTAAAGCGGCACGTACCAGTCTTTTCTGCTCCAGCAAGGGAAGCACTTTCTTTTTGAATATCTTTTCCAGGATCAGGGGCACGGAACAGATGGCATGGGGACGCAACTGGCCGCAGATCTCTTCCAGAACCCGCGGAGTGGGCGGCCGGTCAAGATAACGGATCTGGGCGCCGTGGCTCAAAGGGTACAGAAAGCCCACAGTAAACTCATAGGTATGGGACAGGGGCAACATCGATAAAAAAATGAAATCGCGGGTTACCGGCGCCAGCCCCCGGGTGCTTTTTACGTTTGCCGTAAAATTGCCGTGGGTCAACATCACGGCCTTGGAATGACCCGATGTTCCCGAAGTATAGATAATGGAAGCCAGATCATCTTCAGACACCTGTCGCGATTTCAAGCCGATCGCGGATGGAAACTTCTTGATGAAATCCAGCGCCCGTTCCAGAGTATGAGAAAAAGTCTGCACCTGGATATTGGGCAGTTCGGTCTGAAAATCATCCAATGTAATCACGTACTTGATTTGGCAACAACCCAGATCATCGATTTTTTCCAATTGCCGGCTGGTGGCGAACAACAACTTGGATTCAGAATCCATCAGAACATGGCGGATATCCGACTCGGGGAAATCGGGCAGGATGGGAACGGCGACAGCGCCGACGCGCACAATCGAAAAGTAGGCGATGCCCCAATTGGGCGAGTTTTCCCCCAGTATCGCCACACGGTCGCCATGACCGATACCGGATTCCCGCAACAGCTCGGCCACACGACTGACCCGGTCCATGAACTCACCGTAGCTGATGGGGGCTTTGTTCGCCCAACCCAGGGCCGCACGATCAAAATAACGCCCCGCCAATTCTTCCAGCAGGTCGTTCAGGGTCCGCGACTGAATCTCTGGCATCATGTGCCATTTATACAGCACTGCAAAAGGGAATTCAATATCTACTTGTCATCCTTTTCGCTCTCCGGTATATAGGTTGCATGAATGAGCCTATTCTGCTTATCCGGAACCTGACGAAACAGTATGGAGAGATCCGCGCCCTGAACAATCTGGACCTGGACCTGGTCCCCGGAGAGATATTCGGCCTGTTGGGTCCCAACGGAGCCGGCAAAACCACTCTGATCTCCATTCTTTCCGGTACGCTCAGGAATTTCAGCGGCAGCGTGCATTTCCTGGGCAAAGACCTTTTCCGCGACCGGCAATTGCGCAGCCACCTGGGTATCGTTCCTCAGGAGATGGCATTTTACGAAGAGTTGGGCGCGCGGGAAAACCTTTTCTTCTGGGGCGGGTTGTACGGTCTGGCCGGGTTGGAACTGCGCCGCAGAGCGGATTTCCTGCTGGAAACAGTCGAGCTTGCCGACCGGGCCAAGGAACCGGTGAAAAACTTTTCCGGCGGTATGAAGCGTCGTTTGAACCTGGCCATCGGCATGATCCATCAGCCGCGCCTGCTGCTGCTTGACGAACCCACCGTTGGCATCGATGTCCAGGCAAAAGTGAGGATTCTCGATATCATCCGGCGCGCCGCGGACAACGACACAACCGTGGTGTTTACTACCCATCAACTGGCGGAAGTGGAAACCTTGTGTGACCGGGTCGCCATCATGGAAAAAGGCTGTATCCTGGCACAGGGCAGCCTGGATGAGTTGACCCGTATCGTGGGGGAAAGGGAAATCGTGTTCATCAGCGGCGAGTTTCCCGCCGCCCGCATCTCGAA
>JAFGNX010000151.1 GCA_016926835.1 Candidatus Aminicenantota bacterium
CGGATGATTTTACGATCCAGAGCCAGACCGAATTAATGGATGCCCAGCGTGAGACTACCGACACTTTTACCGCCCTGATTGCCAGTATCGGCGGGGTATCACTTTTGATCGGCGGCATCGGCATCCTGGCGATCATGTTGATCGCCATTCGTGAGCGCCGCAAAGAGATCGGCTTGCGCATGGCGGTCGGGGCCAGCCGCAAGGACATTACATGGCAATTCGTGGTTGAATCGGCCATTTTGAGCGTGGGCGGCGGTCTGATCGGCATCGCTCTTGGTATCGCGGTTTCCATGGTCATTGCCGTTGCCACCGATTGGAACACGAGCGTTTCTCCGGCTTCCATCCTGGCCGCATTCGGGTTCTCGCTGCTGGTCGGCCTGATATTCGGAGTTTCCCCGGCGCGCAAAGCATCTATGCTGGACCCGATCGTGGCGTTGCGGGGAGAGTAGAGTGAAAGCAGGGGCGGCCGTGGGAGGCCGCTGCTACACCTGCCTTCCTGCCACCTGTCTCCTATTGTCTGCCACCTTCTTTTCAAGAACGGGCGACCGGCCGGTCGCCCCTACGCTCAACTTTTTTAACTTGCTTCCTCTTCAACTCTTCAACTCTTCAACTTTCCTGTATCCACAAACACGGTTGCGGCCCGACTGCTTGGCTTCGTAAAGGGCCAGGTCCGCGCGCTGCAGGATCTGGTCGGGGTTTTCGCCGGGGAGCCACTGGGCCACGCCAATGCTGACCGTCATTGAAATGGTTTTATTTTTCAGCGGTTGAAAAGGAGTCTGCTCAAAATTGGAGCGGATGCGTTCGGCCGCCTCCAGGGCGGTATTCCGGTCGGTTTGGTTCAGGATAATCACGAACTCTTCCCCGCCGTAGCGACAGGCCACGTCTCCGCCGCGCAGTGACTGGGTAAGCAGTTGCCCCAGCGCCATCAGGACCCTGTCGCCCTGGGGATGACCGTACGTGTCGTTATAGCGCTTGAAGTGGTCCACGTCCAGCATGAGCAGTGAAAGTGTGGCACCGGTTCGCTTTGCCGAGGCAATACTCTTGGAAAGAGCCGCATTGAGAAAACGCCGGTTGTACAATCCGGTCAGGTCATCGGTGATGCTGATGGCCTGCAGGCTTTTCTCACTTACCCGCAAGCGCTCTTCTTCGTATCGCATCAGGCGGATGCGGTGACCCAGGGCGAAAGAGAGCAGTACGGACTCAGCGGCGCTGCCGAACAAGACCGCATGCATGGTAAAGATGTTGTTGGGAAGCAATCCGTAAAAACGCAGGAAAAAAATCAAAGCCGCGAAAAGCACAACGCTGACCGCGACCAGGTAGTAGCGGGCCGGGCGGAACCCTGCTCGCAGCGACGCGATGGCGGCGGAAAAGACGGCCAGGGAGGATATCTGGGCCAGGAAATAAATCAGGTAATTGGCGGTCCAGAAGTTGCCGACAAAGGACAACAGCATGGCAGCCACTATGCCGGCTGCCAGGATTTTCAGTACTTTATCATGGCGCGGCGCGGTATCACGGGTATTGAGAAACACGACGGCGAACACAATGCCGAAGAACAGCATCCCGGCGCCGAGCGGCAGCACGGCCCGGATCATGCGTCCACCCCAGGACGGCCATAGATAACGGAACAGGCCGAGCAGGATGCTTTGCCAGGACAACAGAAAAAAGACATAGAGGATATAGAAAAAGTAATAGCGGTCGCGCACGAACAGAAAAAGCACCAGGTTGTACAACAGCATGGCCGCAAGGACGCCCAGGCAGAAACCGATGAGCAAGGAGATGTTGATACCGTGCTTGCGAAAAGCTTCGGGTGTATACAAGGTGGCACGGAAGTACATGGTGGCCGGAGCGTAAATGCGAACCAGAATCGGGCGGCGGGAGTCGATATCGTCGGGCAGTGAGAAAGTTGTTTTCAGAAAGGATCGTTCTCCCGGCAGGCTGGGTTCGCTCCAGCTTGATTTGAGGGTGGTCCAGTCGGGAACCCCGTTTTTCAGAATGGGGACAAAAACCGTGATGGATCCCAGGGCAATGTTATCGAAAGCCAGGAAAGGTCTGTTCTGTCCTGGCGCGGTTGAGACGTAAAAGCGGATCCACAGGGTGGACATCTCAAAAGTGAATTGAAAAGAATCCCGAATGTGACGAGTAAAGGGCGGATTTTCACGCAGGATTTGTTCAAGCGTCCTGGTGTTGGTTTTGTCTAAAAAATATCCGGCGTTGGCCGCGATCTCTAAGCTGGGACAGTTGTCATTCACTTCCAGGACCGGCAGATCGGAATTTCCGTAAATGATTGCGGGCAGAATCAGAAAAAAAAGCATTCCCGCCGTCAGGGCCGGGAAAATCATTCCGCGACTTGTCATATCGACAAATCATACGTGATTGGATGCTTTCGCGCAATTGGAGTGGGAAAAGCCGAATTCGATTCCCGGTTTGTGGCATAATCATCTTGTGGAATCCCGCGCAGGGAGGCGGAAATGGAATTTGTATTTACGAACAAGGCGCCGGCGCCGGCGGGACATTACAGCCAGGCAGTGGTGCACAACGGACTGGTCTACGTTTCAGGGCAATTGCCCCTGGTACCCGGAGGCGGTGATCCGCCGCGGGGAATCGAGGCCCAGACATTGCAGGTTCTGGTCAATCTGGAGGCCGTGCTCACCGGCGCGGGCAGTTCCCTGGACCAGGTACTGAAGGTCACGGTTTATGTGTCCGACATGGCTTTGTGGGAGCGGGTCAACGATGTGTACGCGCGGTTTTTCGGCGACCATCGCCCCGCCCGCGCTGTGGTCCCCACCCGGGAACTGCATTACGGTTTTTTGCTCGAGATCGACGCCGTGGCTGTCGTGAGTCAGGTCGGAGCTGTGGCGGCAGGCTCTCCTCATTCGGTGTGATGGAAGTGGGTGTTCGGGGGAGTTGTCGGAAAAATCGCGGGAAAAAGTTTGAAATCGAGCCATTCTGTTTGAAATCGGGTGAATTCAGGTTGACTCCGGAGGCAATCAATCCTAGAATTCAGATGTGCCCGTAATGGGTAGCGAAAAATCGAGTCATTGAAAGGAGAAGAGGGCCGATGAAGTATTTGCAAACCCATCCCGAAAAGTGTATCGGCTGCCGCACCTGCGAAGAGGTATGTTCAAATCTCTATTTCAAAGAGGTGTCGGCGGAAAAATCGTGTATCCAGGTCCTGGACCAGGGCGGAGGCGACTTTGATCTCAGCGTGTGCAATCAGTGCCGCGCCTGTGTGGCTGAATGCCCGACCATGGCCCTGACGGTCACCAAGGCGGGAGTTGTCATGCTCAACAAGAAACTGTGTATCGGCTGTTATGCCTGCGTGGCCATCTGTCCGACCGGGACCATGCGCACCTACGCCGGGGGTATCATCCCGTTCAAGTGCATCTCCTGCGGCGCCTGCGCCAAGGAATGCCCCACCGCGGCCATCGAAATTGTTACGGAGGACTGATATGAAAGAAAATATAGAAAGAATGAAATCGCGACATAAGATGCTCAAGGAGTTCACCTACGAGTTGAAACCCCTGGACAGGGGATACTCGGACCGCACCCTGTACATCAACCTTTCCTCCAACGAGGTGCGTGAAAAAGCCGTGCCCGCGGAAATGAAAGAGAAGTTCATCGGGGGCAAAGGCTACGGCCTGCGCCTGTTGTGGGATGCCGTGACACCTGAGACCAGGTGGGACTCCGAGGAAAATGAAATCAACATCGCCGTTGGTCCCATCGGCGGTATCACCAGCTATGCCGGCGCGGGAAAATCACTGGTGACATCTATTTCACCCACCACGGGTATTCCCATCGACAGCAACGTGGGCGGTCACTTCGGCCCCTATTTCAAGTTTTCCGGTTTCGACGCCCTGGAGATCCAGGGCAAAGCGGAACGGGACGTGATCATCTTTATCAACGGCAACGAGGGCCGCATCCAGATTTTTGAAGCCCCGGACGAGGAGGTCAATTCCCACATCCTGGCGGAACAGATGACCGACATGTTCGCGGACAACGAAACGGAACGCCAGCACATCTCCACCGTGTCCGCGGGCCGGGGGGCGGAACATGCCTGGATCGGCTGCCTGAACTTTTCCTACTACGACAAGCGCCGCAAGGGACTGCGCCTGAAGCAGGCCGGTCGCGGCGGCATCGGCACGGTTTTTCGTGACAAGAAACTGAAGGCCATCGTGGTCAAGTATTCCAATTTGCGCGGCGATTCCAACCACCCGGTGGATCAGAAAACGATACAGAAAACGGGGTTGAAATTTCACCGCGA
>JAFGNX010000152.1 GCA_016926835.1 Candidatus Aminicenantota bacterium
GCCTGTAGCTCAACGGATAGAGCATTTGACTACGAATCAAAAGGTTGGGGGTTCGAATCCCTCCGGGCGCGTGTTCCAACCCTCCCAATCGCCGGAACAGTCCCCAAGACAACGGCAACTGTTTCGTCAATCATCCGACCGTTGTTTTCCAGCCCGCATTTTCCTTATGAACATAAGGTGAAAAACAATAATTCACTATTTAAAAATTTTTCACTTATCGACTGCCTGAACTTCCCGTTTTTCTCTCTCCAACTTTCTCAACTTAAATTCATAACTCACCTTCACCTGACATGTGCGGACAGGTTACGCGGTGGCCCTACTCTTCAACTTTGATTTCGGGATCCTGAATGAAATAGAGAAATACACCGCCGGCCAGCATATAGAGTTCCAGCAGTACCAGCAGGGCAAAATAGCCCAGGTTCGGGCTGAGGCGGTTGAGGGGATCCAGCACCATGGCTCCGGAAGCAGAGGCCACAAATTGCGCCACAAAGGTGCTGGCGGTAATTACCGCCATGATGCGACCGGACATGCGCGGGTGGGGGATGAATTTAACAGTCAGCGACAGTCCGGCTGATATCACCAGGGAAAAGCCGGCACCGTATGCCAGCATGCAAAGCAGTGTGATCGCCAGGTGAAAGCGGCCCAGGGTAAAAAACAAAACAGCGGTCAAAGCCTGAATGCCGCCCGCCAGGAAAAGCACATAACGCTCATTGCGGCGCTCGGTCAGCCTGCCGGCGGGTAAAGCGGCCAGCACGCTCCCGAAAATCGCACCCCCGTACAGCAGGGCGGTCGTCCCGCGCACATCATCGGCCCCGAGCAGGTCCCGGACGATAAATACCAGGAAAGTCGAAATGATCAGCAGCCCGCTTAAAAAAAACACGCGGGCGGCGATCAACAACAAGAGATTGCGCGGCAGGCGTATGGGAACGCGTTCCGGCCGCAACCGCCGGGGTTCAGGATCCACGACGCTTTTTTGCACAACCAATTGGTGATACGCAACCATGGTTAACAAAACCACGAAAAAAGACAGAAAAGCCGGATTGGCGGCGCTGCCTGCCGGACCGAACCATGCTTTGGCCGCAACCAAGCCGAAAGCCGCGGCTCCCAGGCCGGTTCCCAGAAAGTGCCAGAATGCGATCCCCGCCGTATGGCGCTCCGTGCCGCCCAGTTGCGGTTGATCGGCCAGCACAGCCAGGTGGGAAGCCTCACAAAACGAACGCGCCACGATCAGAACCAGAAAAACCAGAACCCCGGGAACGTAAGCCAAATCGGTATGCAAGAGAATCAAGCCGGGCAGCATGATTCCCAAAGCGTAGAGGGGATACTTCGGTCCCTGGACAATGCGACTCTCCCGGTCCCGGTACCAACCGAAAAGCGCCAGAAGCGCCACGCTCATCAGCGCGGCCGCGGCGGTGACCAGCCCCAGGTGTCGGCCTTTGGCGTCATCGCCGACGTTTTGCAGGATCCATACGGGCAGGGTCAGGGTGACCAGGGAGGTGTACACAAACATGGATGCAAATCTGGGCAGGCCGAAAGCCAGATGCCGGATTCGCGGCAAAGGGTTAACGGATCCCATGGTTTTGTGACCCGGCTAGAGAAAGTACAGGAAAGCGATGGACGCGATCCAGGCCGAAGGCAGCAGGGAGTCACAACGGTCAAAAACACCCCCCATCTTACCCATCATGGAACTGAAGTCCTTAACGCCATGAATTCTTTTGATCTTTGAGGCCAGTAGATCGCCCAGGGAACCGGCAATCGCCAGAATGATCCCGGCTAGGGTGACTGCGACCGGGTTCAGTTCCGGAACAGCAAAACGGAACACATGCGCCGCCACCACGGCGGATAAGATTCCTCCCGCGTAACCGGCCAGGGTTTTGTTGGGGCTGAGGCGGGGAAAGGGTTTCCTTCCACCGAAGACCGTGCCGAAAAAGAACGCCGTCATATCGTTGAGCGCGGTCACGGAAAACACGAAAACCACCAGGCGGAACCCGCCGGCGCGGCCAAGCAGGATCCAAAGCGAAAAACCCGCCCCCAGCATCAGTGCAAAAGGAAAAATCTGCCGCGGATGCTTGTGTTTCATAAACAGCGCCAGATAGAGAACCGGGCCCAGGAATAACAGAATCGACAAAAGCGCCCAGACCGGCATTTTATGAAACTGGATCAGAAGCAGCCATGGCAGGGCCAGGCCCAGGGCAATCGCGTGGCGCAGAAAACCGATCTCTTCAACCAATCTTGTCAATTCCCAATGGGAAGCCGCAAAAACCGCCAAAATAAGTGCGAAAAAAACCCATTTGCCAAAATGAATGGCAAGGAACATCAAAATGATTATGGGGATCCAAGCCAATATACGTGACGCCAGGTTCCTTTGCTTGAGTCTGCCGATCAGGAAAAGAATGGCACCCGAACCGGCCAGGAAAACAGACCAGATCAAGAGAAACTGTAGGGCCACGGGATCAAAAGACATTATTCTTCTCGCCCGTCCACTTGCCTGCAGGCGCGCAAGCCCCGCCGAAATCGCTGTGCCAGGCTGATTGCAGTACCCAGACTCAGAACCAGCATGAACAGGTCCGCAAAAACCAGTTCGTGGCCGCCCACGCGCACATGCCAGTCGGACAGAAAACAGGCCGGAATGGTAAATACGATAAAGGCCACGAACAGCTCCGCTTTGCCCGTTCCCGCATAAGAGCGCTTGCCCAGGGTGGCTTCAATCTGCGTTCCCAGGTAACTGTGAAGCAGGGCCAGTACAATCAGGATAAACCCGAGGGTCGCGTGGGCTCCCCTGGAAAACGCCAGTCCGGACAGAATCGCCACATCCACCAGGCGATCCACGAAATGATCCAGGAAATCCCCAGTGCGGCTGGTTTTGGCATGCGCTCGTGCCACGATTCCATCCAGGCTGTCGCCCATGCCGGACAACGCGATAAAGCCGCCGCCAACCAGAAAGTAAAGCGGCGAAAACCGGGTCAGCACAAAACTGACCCCGGCCAGAACTCCCATCAGCAGGGAAAATAGCGTCAACACATTGGGGTGGATACGGCGCAGGCGCGGCGCGAGCGGAGAAAAGAGGGCAATAAAAAAATCTCTCACCCGACACCCGCACAGCCGGACGCACCGGCACCGCAAATACGCTTTTTCATGTGCGCAGTCTATATACCCTCAAGGGCAATGTCAAGATGGCCCAGACTGTGGGTCTTGCATTGTAACACGTACGAATGGGAGTTGGATTTATTTGAATCGTTGATGGCTCGGTCTTTGTGTCTGGAGGCGAAAGACGTTGTTCTTCACATACTGAAAAAACAAATTAAGGGAACAGGTGCTGAACGTGCTTGTAAGAAACCAATAATTATCCGTATCCGGGATTGCTTCGCGTCACCTTCACAAAGGAATCATGCATTTCGTGAATTAAGATTTATCATGTAAGACCTGGCTCCCATTTGGAATTACCGCCAGCCGGGACATCTGTAATCAACCACATCAACGTATGCTGTTCTGTAATAGGGCAGACCATCACGTGAATCAATGCATATAAATCGATAGGTTACCCGGCAGATGTACCAACCGATGCAGAGCGCATTGATGCGATAATGGATGATTTCAACATCATCCTCAAAACAGGCGGATTCAGGCTCGTCTCCAACACCCGGACACCGAACAATCGCGAATGATGAACTCACGAATGATAAAACCAGCAATACGCTTACAATGCCAGTCATGAAATATTTGTTCATGATCCCTCCTTCAGCACGATTACCCGGTCTTCCCAAGTGGCAAAAAACAGGTGGTTGCGCTTGGAATGAAAAACAGCCTTTCCCGGAACCTGCAGGCGTTTGATCAATCTGCCATCCAGATCCAGTTTGAGAATGGGCCGATATCCGGGAGGTTGCAGATAGAATCTGCCGACACGGTCATGGTCAAGAAACAGCCCCATGAACATGAAGGTCACTGAATTCTTCATGCGTGGGTTATCCCTGGAAAGCGATTTCCTGAAATGGCTCATCTGCTCCCGGGGCCAGATGCGTATCTGTTTTTCAATGCGGCGATCACCCAACAGGTAGAGAGTGGATGTGGCCATCAGGTAAACTACGGCCCGGCCTGCGGGCAAGGGGCGAATTGCAGTGGAAAAGGGTTCGGGCGAAGTCCACTGCGAGTACATAGGCGGCGGAATGCTGCGAAAAAGGCTGAGCGCGTAGTCCTCCAGGGAGAGGAAGGTGTGATGGATTTTTCCCTCACGGGACATCAATGAGATACCGTTGCGTTCCGGATGATAAACAAACAGATTCCCCATTGAGTCGAATACCGGATGTGCCGGGCCGACTGCATGATTTTGCAAGCGAAATTCCTCAATGGGGTTGCCTTTGTCGTCCAGTTTCATATACTTTCGGCCCATATGATCGATCACATGCAGGAAACCATCCTCGTCGATATCAAACATCAGCAAAGAAGAACCCGGGGCGTATTCGCCGGGGCCTTGGCCGGTATTGCCGAAAACGCGGACCAGCTTGAAGTTTTCGTTGTATTTGAAAAATTTGCGCACCTTGAGGTCGAACACGTAGATGTTCCCCTGGTTATCGGCGCGGACATTCCAGGGACGCACCAGGAAAAACTCATCCTCCAGGTTGGAGGTGATCTCCGCCACCTTCACCAGTTTGCGCAACGGCGCCCGGCTTTCATCGTGGGTGGGCTGGGGATCGGTGATCA
>JAFGNX010000153.1 GCA_016926835.1 Candidatus Aminicenantota bacterium
GGCCACCACGGCCTGGCTGATCGTGGACCGCGACAGCCGCCGTCCCGTGAGGCCCAGGGAGGTAATGGCCTTGCCGCCGGATTGCGGCCTTTTCCGCGCCCTGGATGAAGTGCCCCCGCGCATTCCCGATTTTTCCGGGTCCGGATTCATTCGCAAGGTTGAAGCCGCATGGTCGGACATCGACCTCAATGGTCATGTCAACAACACCCGCTACATGGACTGGATGCTGGACGGATTCGGTGAGGATTTTCACAGCCGGCATCTGCCGCGGCGCATTGAGGTGAATTTTGTCGCGGAACTGCGGCAGAACGAAATCCTGGAACTGGACTTCCTGGAATGTTCCGATCGTTCCTGGTTGGTGAAAGGCCGCAAGCCAGGCGGAGAACCGGTGATGCGGGGCCGCCTTTATTGGCATCCGGCCTGACGGAAAAGGCTATTTGCCGTTCAGGCGTTGTTTCAGGCGCAGGGCGCGGTCGCGAAGGGCGATGGCCTTCTCGAAATCGAGTTTTTCCGCGGCGTCGCGCATCTCTTTTTCCAGCTGGATAATCAGGTTGGGCAGGTGGGCGCGCGGCAGGTGCCGGTCGTGGCTGACCTCCACGGTTTTTTCCTGCACAGGCTTCACGATGGTTCTGGGCTCGATGCCGTGGTTGCGGTTATGGGTCTGCTGGAGCAGGCGGCGGCGTCGTGTCTCTTCCATGGCTGTCTGCATGGAGGATGTGATTGTATCTGCGTAGAGAATGACGCGGGAATCTGCGTTGCGTGCCGCTCGGCCGATGATCTGGATCAGGCTGGTGGCATTGCGGAGAAAGCCCTCTTTATCCGCGTCCAGGATGCCAATGAATCCCACTTCCGGAATGTCCAGCCCTTCACGCAGCAGGTTGATCCCCACCAGTACGTTGAAAATACCCAGGCGCAGTTCGCGGATGATCTCATTGCGTTCCAGGGTATCGATTTCCGCGTGCAGGTAGCGGGCGCGGAAACCTTTCGCAGCCAGGTGTTCCGTCAATTCTTCCGCCATGCGCTTGGTCAGGGTGGTCAGCAGGCAGCGGTCGCCCCGTTTGGTGACAACCTGGATTTCCCGCTCCAGGTCGGCCACCTGCCCGGCGGTCGGCCGGACTTCCACCGGGGGGTCCAGCAGCCCCGTGGGGCGGATGATCTGTTCCACGGCCCTTCCGGATCGACCGGTTTCGTACTCACCGGGAGTGGCGGAAACAAACAGGGTGGGCCGGTCCTCCAGGTAGCTCTCAAATTCATCAAACCGCAACGGGCGGTTGTCAAAAGCGCTGGGCAGGCGAAATCCGTAATCAACCAGGTTTTTCTTGCGGGAGTAATCCCCGCGGTACATACCGCGCAATTGGGGAATGGTCTGATGGCTTTCGTCGATCACCAGCATGAAATCGCGGGGGAAGTAGTCCAGCAGGCAATACGGCTTTTCTCCCGGCCGGCGGTTGTCGAAGTGGCGCGAATAGTTTTCAATGCCTTTGCAGAACCCGGTTTCCTGAAGCATTTCCAGATCGTACAGGGTGCGTTGTTTCAGGCGGTGGGCTTCCACCAGTCCCAGCGCGGGAAGGCGGGATTCCATCTCGGCACGGATCCCTGCCATGGCTCGCTGCATCTCGCTATCCGGGACGACGTATTGTCCGGCGGGAAACACGTGGTAGTAGTCCAGACGCTCAAGCGGTTCTCCATTCAGGCGGTCAATCCGGGAAATCCGTTCCACCATGTCGCCGAACAATTCCACGCGGATGATGTCATTTCCATGGCCCGGCACCAGGTCCACGGTGTCGCCCCGAACACGGAAACGGCCGGGCCCGGTTTCCATATCGTTGCGTTCATAGCGAATCCGCAGCAGTCTTTCCAGCAGTTCCCGCCGCTTCAGGCGATCGTTGATCACGATTTCGAATCCCAGTCCACGGTAGTAAGCGGGGTTGCCCGCACTGAAAATGCATGAAACAGAGGCCACCACGATCACATCCCGCCGTGACAGCAGAGAAGCCGTCGCAGCCAGGCGCATCTGTTCGATGCGCTCGTTAATGGACATGTCTTTCTCGATGTACTGGTCCTTATGGGGAATATACGACTCCGGCTGGTAGTAATCGTAGTAGGAAACGTAATACTCCACGCGGTTGCGGGGGAAAAATCCGCGAAACTCGTTGTACAGTTGGGCCGCCAGCGTTTTATTGTGGGAGATGATCAGGGTGGGGAGTTGCATCTGCTGGATCACATGAGCCACGGTAAATGTTTTTCCGGATCCGGTTACTCCCATCAGGGTTTGGTGGTGGCGTCCGTGTTTGAGGGCGTCTGTCAGGGCGAAAATTGCCTCGGGTTGTGAGCCGGCAGGTCGAAATGGCGCCTCAAGATCGAATTTCACTCTCTCATCCTTTGCTTCCGCAGCTTGTGATGGTAGGCAAGGGCGAAACGGTGCGATTCATCTCTCAGCCGTTGCAACAGACGCAGGGCGGGACAGCGGCGGTCCAGAAGAAGCGGGGTTTTTCGGGCGGGAATAAACACCGACTCCTCGCGTTTGGCCAGCGCAATAACCGGGAGATCCAGGCTCAGTTGATCCATGGCGCGGGCTGCGGCATTGCGCTGGGGCAGGCCGCCGTCGACCACGACCAGATCGGGAAGATCGTTGCCTTCGCGCAGCAGGCGGCTGTAGCGACGGGTCACCACTTCGCTGATGGCAGCAGGGTCGTCGATGCCGGTCACGCTGCGGATGCGGAAACGCCTGTAAGCAGAGGTTTGCGGGCGTCCGTTGCGGAAACGTACCATGGATGCCACTGTGTCACAGCCCTGCAGGTGGGAGATGTCAAAACACTCCATGATTATGGGGAGGCGATCCAGCCCCAGCAGGTTCTCTAACTCCTTCAGGCTATCCGGCTCGCCGAAATGGGTTGTTTCCAGGTTCATCTGTGCGAGTTCCAGCAGACGGCGTTTGTTTCCCCGTTGGGGCACGGTTACGGACACCGGGCCGCCTCGTTGCCGGCGCAACCATTCGCGCATGCCCGGTCCCGGATCCTCGGGCAGGATGATTTCCCGGGGAACCGGTTGCGAAGCGTAGTACCGCGAGAGAAATTCTTCCAACGTGTTGATTCCCGCTTCGAAAACGAAATTTTCTTTGTCTTCCAGCATGCCGCTTCTCACGCTGAAGCGCATGATGAATGTGTTTCCGTCCCGGGTCAGCCCGTGGATGATATCCGCCTGATGCGGCCGAGCCGTCTGCACCTGTTGCCGTTCCAGGATGCGTTGCAGCGATTGGATGCGGTTGCGCAGTTGCAGGGCGCTTTCGTATTGCATGCCGGCCGCGGCTTTTTTCATGCGGTCTTCCAGGCGGGGAATCAGGTTGTGGATCCGGCCTTTCAATACTTGGCGGGCATCCTGGACACGTTGGGCGTAATCGTCGGCGCCGACATCTTCCGTGCAGGGGGCACAGCAGGTTCCCATCTGCTTTCGCAGGCAGGCGCGTTTGGGCAATCTCCTGCAGGTGCGCAGGCCGAAGATGTTGTTGAGGGTGATGCGGATTTCATTGCGGGCCGTGCCGGATACAAACGGACCGAAATAATCTCCCCCGCTCTCCACCCTTCGCGCCGTCACGATGCGGGGATATTTCTCGGCGGTGATATGCAGCCAGGCGTAGGTCTTGGCGTCTTTGAGATCCACGTTGAAGCGGGGCTGGTGCTTTTTGATCAAGGTGTTTTCCAGCAGGAAAGCTTCGACTTCGTTGTGGGTGACCATTGTATCTATTTCACGGGCCAGATTGAGCATGCGCCGGATCCGCGGTCCCTGGTCGCGGGACTGGAAGTAAGTGGACACACGTTTACGCAGGTCGCGGGCTTTGCCGATGTACAACAGGTGTCCCTGAGCATCGCGAAACAGGTAACAGCCCGGCAGGTGGGGAAGACGGGATGGATCAATCATTCAATACCCTTGCCAGCCACTTGCCCGTGTGGCTGCGGCGGTTCGCCGCCAATTCTTCCGGAGTGCCGGCGGCCACAATTTCGCCGCCACGGTCCCCGCCTTCCGGCCCGAGATCAATGACATGATCGGCGCATTTGATCACGTCCAGGTTATGTTCGATCACCACCACGGTATTGCCCTTCTCCACCAGGCTGTTGAGAACATCCAGCAACTTGAGAATGTCGTGGGCGTGCAACCCGGTGGTGGGTTCGTCGAGCAGGTACAGGGTGCGTCCGGTATCTCGCTTGGACAACTCCCGAGTGAGCTTGATGCGCTGGGCTTCTCCACCGCTGAGAGAGACCGAACTCTGTCCCAGCTTGATGTAGCCCAGGCCCACTTGCCGCAGGGTTTCAAGGCGGTTGTGGATAACGGCCTGATGCGCGAAAAGTCCCAATGCTTCATTCACGCTCATGTCCAGGACATCGGCGATGGAATGACCTTTAAACGCAACCTCCAGGGTGTCGCGGTTGTAACGTTTCCCCTTGCACTCCTCGCATTCCACGTACACGTCGGGAAGAAAGTTCATTTCGATTTTGATGACACCGTCACCGTGGCAGGCTTCACAGCGGCCGCCCTTGACGTTGAAAGAGAATCGTCCGGGCGAATAGCCGCGCAGCTGGGCCTCACGGGTACGTGAAAATACCTGGCGGATATCGCCGAAAACCTTTGTGTAAGTAGCGGGATTGCTGCGGGGGGTTCGGCCGATGGGGCTTTGATCAATCACAATCACTTTGTCCAGCAGTCCATTGTGTTCAATTGTGTCGTGGGCGCCCGCATCCATCTGTGATCCATGCAGCAACCGCATCATCGCGGGATAGATGATGTCGTAAACGAGCGTGGATTTGCCGCTGCCGGAGACACCGCTGACAACGGTGAAGGTCCGGGTGGGAATGGTTGCGGTGATGTTTTTCAGGTTGTGTTCGCGACATCCGCTGACCATCAGCGCAGGACCGCCGCTTCTTCTCCGGGATGGAACCGGAATGCGTCGGCGTCCCGACAGGTATTGGCCGGTCAGGGAGTCCGGATGCAAGGAAATTTCTTTTGGTGTGCCCTGGGCCACGACATGGCCGCCTTCCAGGCCGGCGCCCGGGCCCATGTCCAAGATGTGGTCCGCGTGGCGGATGGTTTCTTCGTCGTGTTCCACCACGATCACCGTGTTCCCCAGATCGCGCAATTTGTGGAGGGTTTTGACGAGTTTGCGGTTATCCCGCTGGTGCAATCCGACCGAGGGCTCATCCAGGATGTAGAGCACGCCCATGAGATTGGCGCCGATCTGGGTGGCCAGGCGGATGCGCTGGGCTTCGCCGCCGGAAAGGGAGCCGGCGCTGCGCGAAAGGGTCAGGTATCCAAGGCCTACCGTATGCAGGAATTCAAGCCGGTTAATGATTTCCTGAACAACCTGGCGGGAAATACGCGTGCGGCGCTCATCCATCTCCAGGTCGTGGAAGAATCCCAACGCCGATTCGATCGAGAGTTCGGCGATATCGGCTATGGAACGGTCCGCCACGGTGACGGCCAGCACCATCTCTTTCAGCCTTTTACCGCCGCATGCGGGACAGGGAAAAGTGCGCATGAATTTTTCCAGTTCGTGCCTGCGATAGTCTGAATCCGTCTGGTGATAAAGGCGTTCCGCCTGCGGGGCCAGTCCTTCCCATGTGCCGTTATGGGACCAGTTGACCTCGCCCTTCTTCATGCTCATGTGGAAAGCGATCTTTTCGGTTGAACCGAACATGAGGGCCTGGTATTGCCGGGTGTCCAGGCGCTGAATGGGGGTAAACATGTCGAACCCGAAATGGCGTGCCACTGCCGCCAGGTATTGACCACGCCAGCCGTCCATGGCGTTGCGGTACAACGCCACGGCGCCATCGGCGATGCAGAGTGACTGGTCCGGAATAATGAGTTCCGGGTCGAATTCCATGCCGACGCCCAACCCGTGACAAGCGGGGCAGGCGCCGAACGGGCTGTTGAAGGAGAACATGCGGGGCTGCAGTTCCTCTATCGACAGGCCGCAGCGGGGACAGGCCATGTTGGCGGAAAAGATGTGGTCGGTTCCGTTTCCATCCACGAGGATCACCAGGCCGCCGGAACGGACCAGGGCGGCTTCACACGCTTCAGCGAGCCGGGTTTCATCCAGATCTGACAGTCGGTCCATTACCAGCTCGATGTCGTGTTGGCGGTATCGTTCCAGGGAGGGTGGATTGTCGGTTCGTTCCATGCGGCCGTTGACCCGCACCCGGGTGAATCCCTCATGGTGCAGGTCCGCAAACAGTTTGTCATGGGTGCCTTTTTTGCGCCTGATCAGCGGGGCGAGTACAAAAAAAGGCAGGGTAAATCCGGAGGCGATGGATCGGGCAATGCTCTGGGGTGAACGTGGTACGATGGGCACACCGTGAACCGGACAATGGGGGATGCCGACGCGGGCGAAAAGCAGGCGCAGGTAGTCGTAGATCTCCGTGACCGTACCCACCGTGCTGCGCGGGTTGCGGCTGGTGGTTTTCTGTTCAATGGCTATGGCGGGAGACAGGCCTTCAATGGTATCCATGTCCGGCTTGTGCATCAGCCCCAGGAACTGGCGAGCGTAAGCAGAGAGGGATTCCACGTAGCGCCGCCGCCCTTCCGCGTACAGGGTGTCGAATGCGAGTGAAGATTTGCCGCTGCCGGAGAGTCCGGTGATCACGATGAGACGATCGCGCGGCAGTTCCACGTCGATGTTCTTCAGATTGTGCTCGCGGGCTCCCCGGATAGAGATCTTGCGCATGCCTGCCATTATAACCCGGAAGCGGAACCGTGCCAACGAAACGAATGTGCCGGAAAACCAGAAAAAAAAGGGGGGAGGGCGGGAATGTCCCCCCCCCTCCCCCGAAAAGGTTCAAGCGGGAATCGGGGCGCTGGGAAGCCCCTCCAGAAACTTGAGCGATGCGCTCATATCCGCTTCCGGAAGAACATAATCCGTCAGTTCACCCCGCAGAAAGCGCTCGTATCCGTAGAGATCCATCAGGCCGTGGCCACTCAGATTAAACAGGATTGTGCGTTCGCGGCCTTCCTCTCTGGCGCGGTGGGCTTCGTCGATCACCGCCGCGATGGCATGGCTGGTTTCGGGAGCCACGATCAGGCCTTCGGTACGGGCAAACAGCAGCGCGGCTTCATAGCATCGCAATTGCGGATATGCCCGTGGCCGCAGCAATCCTTCCATCGCGGCTTCCGATACCATTGGAGCCATGCCGTGGTAACGCAAACCGCCGGCATGAATGGGGGGAGGAATGAAACCGTGCCCCAGTGTGTGCATGGCCAGCAGCGGAGTGAGCCGGGAAGCATCACCATGGTCGTAGGTATAGGGAGCGCGGGTGAGGGTGGGGCAGGAAGTGGGTTCCACCGGGATGATGTCGATGTCGGCGCCGTGGATTTTATCGCGCACGAAAGGGAAAGCCAGTCCGGCGAAGTTGCTTCCTCCACCCACGCAGCCGATTACGGTGTCCACATTTTTTTCGCCGGCCAATTTCATCTGCTGTTGGGCTTCCTGGCCGATAATGGACTGGTGCATCATCACGTGGTTGAGCACACTGCCCAGGGAGTAGCGGGTACGTCCGCTCGAGTCTGAGACCGCGGCTTCCACGGCCTCGCTGATGGCGATTCCCAGGCTGCCCGGGGTGTCGGGATCAGACGCCAGTATTTGCCGGCCACAGGAAGTTTCCGTACTGGGGCTGGCGATGCAATCGGCCCCCCATGCCTGCATCATGGTTTTGCGCATCGGTTTCTGGTCAAAACTGATGCGAACCATGTAGACACGGCACTCCATGCCCAGCAGGCTGCAGGCAAAGGCCAGGGCTGATCCCCATTGGCCGGCCCCGGTCTCCGTGGTCAAGCGCCGGATGCCGGCCTCACGGTTGTACCAAGCCTGGGCTACAGCGGTGTTGGGTTTGTGGCTCCCGGGAGGAGAGACGCTTTCGTTCTTGAAATAGATCCGGGCGGGAGTGTTGAGGGCCTTTTCCAGGCGTTCAGCCCGGTGAAGCGGGGTGGGGCGCCAGCGGGAAAGCAGTTCGAGAACGCCCTGGGGAATATCCACCCAGCGCTGGGTGCACATCTCCTGTTCAATCAGGTTGGCGGGAAAAACCGGCGCCAGTTGTTCCGGGGTGACGGGACTGCCGTCGGGTCCCAGGGGGGGCGGAACCGGTCGGGCCAGGTCCGCCGCCAGGTTGTACCACTGCCTGGGCAACTGATTGCGCGGCAACTGGATAATGGTAGACATGTGTCCTCCTTTGTTTTGCAATTTGGGTTCTGGAAAGACGGATTGTGGAGTGATGAAATCAGCGGGCGGCGGGAACCGCCCAGGGGTTCCAGGCGAAAATGGAAATAGCTGAATGTTTTACGGCATGGATCCGGGTCGATGAACGATCATCGCCGCAGTGAATCCGGAACCGTCTGTTTCTACACATAGAAACATTTAACCACAGCCCTTCGTCCTTGTCAAGAAAAAAAAGTTGAA
>JAFGNX010000154.1 GCA_016926835.1 Candidatus Aminicenantota bacterium
TACTCCCCGAAGACGAAAGATGGCCTCGGAAACATCCCGAACATCCACCATGGCCATCTTAAGCCGTCGAAGACCGCAATGGGTCCGGACCGAAGTGGTGAGCGGTGGTTTATGCCCGAAAGGGTACTCTCTACAGCATTTCCCTTTTTTTAATTGGAATAACTTCCAAACCCACACAAAATGGAAGAGAACCTAAAATTAAAGAGTTGAAAAATTAGGGGCAGGTTTCAACCCCGCCTGTACACTTGTCAAGCCCTGATTTTTATTCGCTATTCATTATTCCTTATTCCCAAGTCCACGCCCGGAAATTCGAGCGACTGAGTATCCGGGCGTAATTTCTACTCGCTGCGTTCTCCGGCCAGAGAAGAAAGAAAGCCTTTGCGAATGCTGGCCGGATCAGTGGAATGCCCCAGCAAAAACATCAGCTTGGTTATGCTGGCGGCAAAGGTCATGTCACCGCCGTGCACGGCCCCGGCATCCAACAGGCGCGCCCCCGATTCGTACAAGCCCGGATCCAGTCGTCCGGCCCCGGATTCACTCAGGATCACCACCAGGCGGCCTTCCTGGTGCCACAGTCTGACCCGGTCAATCAGGTCACTGTCCTGGAGCGAGACGTTCCCGGCGCCGTAAGCCACCAGCACCACGGCGCGGGTGTCGTTGCCGGGTACAAAAGAAGAGGTGCGGCAGCCCGGAAAAAGACGGTATACATCAATGGAGTTGTCCATCTCCGTCATTGTGTGGAAGAACCCCCCGGTTGGAGGAAGCAGGTTGCGCTGGTAGATTTCGATGTCCATGCCGACTCGCGCCAGCAGGGGATAGTTGGGCGAAGAAAAAGCATCAAAGTGGTTGATATGGCTCTTGACGGTGCGGTTGCCCCGCATCAGGCGGTGGTCAAAAAGGACGGCCACTTCACGGATCTCAGACAAGGCCAAATCAACCGCGTTGATGAGGTTGGCGCGGGCATCACTGCGGATTTCACTCAGGGGTTTCTGTGCGCCTGTCAGAATGACGGGGAAAGGCAGGTTGACGAGCATGAACGAAAGAGCGGATGCAGTATAGGCCAGGGTGTCGGTTCCGTGGGTGATCACCACGCCTTCAACGCGGTTGTGGTTGATTCGAATCAGTTCAGCCAGGACCTGCCAGTGGGCTGGTGTGAGGTCGGAACTGTCCAGCAGGAAAGGGATCTCAATCTGGATTTCCCCCAGCTGGGTCAACTCCGGAATGAATCCGGTCAAACTGTCGTATAGCAGATCCGGTTTGAGTACGCCGCTGGCTTGATCCCGCACCATGCCGATGGTTCCGCCGGTGTGGATCAACAACAGGCGCCGGGGCATAGGCGTGTTCGGTTCCCGGACTTATGCGTCCGTTTTCAAGGCGGAGGCCAGGCCTTCAAGGATGCCCTGAAAGTCGTTGAAGAGTTCAAGATTCAGGTGGATTCCCTTCTTGGTGGGTTTCCATTCTCCCGACTGGTCCTGGAACCAGGTGCGAATGTCCAGGTAATCGCGGTTGCGAAACTGGGAAACCGAGAAAATCAGTTTCTGGGTGGCGGACAGGTCGAGGAAGCCGATATTGATGTTCGTGTCCGTGTTCTGAACGAAATCCGGTTTCTCCGCGGTCATCTGCGTGGCTATGCGTTTTTTTAAGTCGCTGAATTCCATGGGTATATCCTCCAGGGGCCGGGACAGGGTCAGGATTCCTTTCCCGGATCTATTTTGAGTTGCTCTTCGAAAAGCCGGGCCGCCTTTTCCTTTTTGGCTTTTTCCAGTTCCCTGGCCTGGGAAAAACGCAGGTCGGCTTTTTCTTTTTTTTCTCTTTCCTTCTCCAGCAAGTCCGCCAGGTCAGCCGGATCTTTGCGCGTGGCTTTCTGATGTTGCACTACCTGGTGGGTATCCAGGTCGATCCAGAGCCTGGATTTGCAGAACGGGCAATCCACTTCAATCAGTTGCTCCATGGAGGCATTGTAACCAAAATTCGTTCTGGATTCAATTAAAGTTGAAAGAAGGTGACAGGAAGGCAGGTGTAGGGGCGAAAAATTTTTCGCCCCTACTGCTTTTTCGCCTTCAACTATCTCAACTGCCTCAACTTTTTTTAAAAATCAAACCCGATCCAGAAGTTGAACCCGTAGTAATACGACTCCCGCAAATCCCAGCGGCGCACCCATTCAAAATGCATGGGGACTCCGAAAAGGAACGCCTGGATGCCGAAGCCGTAGGACGCGAGTCCGTCTTCCAACTGCAGTCCTCCACCCTGTTTAAAGAGGCGGAAGTCCTGTTCATCGTACCAGGCGCCCCCCAGGTCGAAAAAGAACACCCCGCGTACGGGACCGATCAGTCCCAGGGGCGTGGCAGCCAGGTGAATCAGCGAAAAACGGAACTCCGCGTTAAAGTGGAATCCGTGGTTGCCGGTGATGCGGGCGTAACCGGCGGAGCGGATGGTGTTGTCGCCGCCCATCCAGAAGAGCAGTGGGTTCTTTCCCCCCGAGGTGAACCCCCTCAGGCGAAATGCCAGCAGGGTCTGCGTGTCCAGGTGCATGTATTTGCGAAAGTCAGCGGTCAGGGTGTAGGCGTCCTGGAATGAATCGCCCACTTTCAGGAATTTCTGAAAAGTGATGTCAAACGTGTGGCCCATGAGGGGGCCGAAAGCGGCGAAGCGGGTCGTTTCTTCGGTGAGTGACAGGGTCAGGGGCATGGCGTAGCCGCTGAAGTATTGTCCATAAGGCAACTTGCGTTGCAGGTAGATCAGGTCGGAGTCCTCTTCCTGGCGGTAAAAAGAAGCCCCCGCCGTCAGGCGGGTGGAACGGCTGAACGGATAAAGCACGCCGAGGTCCAGGCCGAAGCGTTTGCGCAAAGAGAAATAGGAACGGGTCGTATAGTAGTAGTAGCCGTCATTCCAGGAAAAGAGGCTGGCATAGTACTGGAGGCGGTGGGACAGGTTCAGGTAAGACATGCGAAAGGAACGATAGCCGTATTGAGTGGCCAGGTAAAGAGTCAGATTGTGATCGCCCATGAGGTCGCTGGCCTGGAGGTACGTGTATCCCAGAAAGTTGCCTTCAGTGGAATATCCCACCCCGATAAACGGCAAAGAATCTATGTAGAGTTTCTTGAACGGCTTGTAGTCGCCTTTTTCTTCGATCTCGACCTCCGGGGCATCGTAGGCGGGATCGAGGCGGGACGTGTAGATGGTCTCCCGGTCCGCGCTGTCCGCGTCCGGACGTTCCGATCGCGGAGCGTCCTGCAGGGGTTCTTGCTCCAGGCTGACGGCGATGTTTTTGCGGTACAGGGTAAACAAACCTTTATGAAAAGAGGATATCACCACTTCCGCAGGGCTTCCGGGGATCTGAATGGGAAAGAAGTTTCCGGTGCGCACGTCGCTGTAACGGTGCCGAATCCGGGTGACGCGATCAATGCCGCAGATGTTGAAGGCCTCCCGGTCATCGGAACTAAAGTAAATGAATCGGCCGTCTTCGGAAAAGAAGGGAGAGATATCGTTATGTTCTCCCCGCGTCAGCTGTTCGCGCGTGGACAAGTTGTCCAGCCGGGCCGTATAGATGTGGAAGTGTTGTCCTGAACGTGCTGAGAAGACGACTTCCTTGCCGTCTTTTGAGATGTCCAGCGAGCGGATAAACAAGCTGTTGTCGGTGAGTGGACGTGGAACACCCTTTTCGATGTTGATTTCGTGGATCTGGGCGATGGAGTCTTTGACCGCGGTGAACCAGATGGTGCGGTTGTCGGGCAGGAATGTCGGTGAAGACGGGGCATCGATTTGCGGCAGGGGCCATTGTTTAACCACATCGCCGCTGACTGCGTCCATGATCACCAGGTAGTTTTTGAATTCCTTGCGGGCAAAAAACGCCAGCTTTTCTCCGTGGCGATCCCAGGTGAAGGAGGGCCCGTCGGCGGGATCGAACTGGTATTCAATGAAATCGTACCTCGACGTGAATCCCGGTGTAATGTTTTTGACGACTTTTCCGTCCTTCATGGAAACCAGCACCATCTCGAGTTTGCCCCGTTTCATATGGGCGGTCAGGACGGCCAGGAGTTCTCCGGTCGGAGAGACGCGGTGTGAGAACGCATAGGCATAGGGAGGGTATTCCGGCCCAATGGGGAAGCTGTAATCCTCGGGATTTTCACGATTCATGAACTCGCGGAATCGGTCCCGGGCGAATTTTTTGAATTCAAAGTTGAACTCTTTGGAAGAGGTGCCGAAAAACTTGAAAGGGTCTCGCCGTTTCCCGAGCAGGGAACCGGGACGGATCGACTCCAGCAGGTTGCGTACAGCGCGTTTGCCGTAGCGGTGTTCAATGAATTCGTAGATCAGATGCCCCATGTCGTAAGGCGTGCGTCCGGTGGAGCTGGCGGATTTCAGGTTCCAGTCTTTCTCCAATTCCGCGATGTTGTCATTCAGTACGGAATCGCGCACGGTCATCAGGCTGAAACTGTTCCAATTGTTTGTGACGTATTCAGAGAAACCTTCCATGATCCACAGCGGCGGCGCGCGCAATGCCATGGATGAATGGGTCACTCCCTTGAACAGAATCTGATATTCAAAGATGTGTCCCAGTTCATGGGTGATGGTGCGTGCCAGTTCTTCGGGGGCCATATCGCCATGACATACCACGCGTTGAGCCACGGGTTCGGCAAAGGCCTGAACGCCGATGGGCAGAAAGCCGGGGAAAAGATTGGTTTGTTCAAAATCGATGTGAGAACGGTAAAAAATGAGCGGAATTTTCTCGTCAACCTGAACGTTGAGAAATTTTGAGATGCGGCTGTAGGCGCCTTCGGCGGAGCGGGTGATAAACCGAACCAGGTCCGGGCGTTCCGTGTAATAGTATACCCGGAAATTTTCCGATTCCACGTATTGCCAATTGAATTGGGAGCGACGGACCTTGTTTTTCCCATAATATCCATATTGGGCGCAAAGGCTGAGTGTTGCGGCCATGAACCATACGGCAAAGATGGTTGTTTTTCGTTTGTTCATGTTCTTTACCTATTCCACCAGTAGAAAGCGGTCGTGCCGGCGTTCTTCCGAAGTCAACCGGTTGATGAAGAGGTCGGTGACCTGGTTGTACAATTTGCGGTAGTTAAAATCCATATCGGTGTTTTCAACTCCATTCAATTCACGGGTTGTGGAGAATCGGGCGACTTTTTGCCTGGTCTCCGCATTGATCAGGACTACATCCAACTGCATGCGCCAATTCTGAACGTCTTTGAACGTGCGTACGAGATCTCCGTAGCGGCTGCGGGTTTCATCGATCACGTTGCGGCGATTGAATCCGGTTTTGAGACTGCCCGTGATTAAAAGCGCGGGACCGAGGGTTTCCAGGCGTGATGATTCCGGGGTTAACTCCGGAATATGTTCCACCGGTTTGCGGATCAACGTCGCCACATCCCGAATGAAAAAATCCTGTATGTGGACATTTGGCGCGTAGTCGTCCGGCTCCACCGTTTCCTTGAATTCTCCGAGGATGATGCGGGAGTATTGTTCGAAAGGCAGGGGCTCTTGTTGGGGCATGGGCACGGAAACGCGCAGAAACCGATCCATGCATCCACTCACAGCCACAAAGAGAATCAGGCTAGCGCCCAGTGTCCGTTTCCCGGGATGAAATTTGCGGTTTCTCATCTCGATCCTCCGTTTCGTTTGAGTCCGGATTCGAAAATCGGTTGAAATTACGCTGGATCATGGCGTTGTTTGGTGCCAACGCCATTGCTTTGCGGTACAGTTTTTCCGCCTGTTCGCGCTTGCCCAACTGCTCCATGGCTACTGCCAGGTTGTTGAGCAGCGCGGGGGAATCCGGGTTCTTTTCCAATTGTTTCTCCCAGCGGTAACGGGCTTCCTCCCACAGGCCTTCTTCCGCCAACCGGTTCGCGAATTGCATCTCGGTTCGCAAGGTAGGGACGGAACAGGCTGTGGCCAGCAACAATATCGCCATCAACAAGGTGAGGCTTCTCACATTCACCTCCAGTCTCTGATTCTTCCAGGTACTCTTTGTTATCATTATAACTGAAATCAGACAGATTTCTCTTTTCCCGTTTCTCGTAGCAATGCGAATGCCGCTCAATGTACGTGTTGCCGTCCCATTTGGATGACAGGGGTGGAGTCGCAGTCATGCTTGCGATATAATCAACCAATGGCTGTGCGAGGATTGGGAGTGGATGTGGTTGAGATCCGGCGTGTACGGGAGGCGCTTGAGCGCAATCCCCGTTTCGCCGAGAAACTCTTTACCGCGGATGAGATCCGCTATTGCGAATCCATGGCCAGGCGGGAAACCCACTATGCCGCCCGATTCGCGGCCAAGGAAGCGCTATTCAAGGCTTTGGGAACAGGCTGGAGACTGGGGATGGGCTGGCAGGAAGTAGAAGTCTGCCACGATTCGCTGGGCAGACCGGAGTTGGCGCTGACGGGCAGGACGGCCGAGGAGTTCCAGCGCCGGAATCTGCGCAGCCTGCACCTGTCGATCTCGCATGAGCGCAACCAGGCGGTGGCGGTTGTGGTGGTGGAGTAGCTGAATTGCAATCCCCTGGCCAATTCATTACAATGGCCGCGTACAGCTGGTTTGAGGTGAATCAATGAAGCATTTTCAACTGCGGTCCCGCATTCAGGATCAAGTGGCCGTGATCTACCCGAAGGGTCACCTGGACGCTCATCACGTGGAGCGTTTCGAGCAGGAGATCCGGCGCATCATGGAGAACCGGGTTATGCGGATTGTGATCAACTGTGAGAACCTGGACTACATCAGTTCCGCCGGGATGGGCGTGATTATGGGATACCTGGATGAAATCCGGGAAAAAATGGGAGACATCAAGCTCTGTTGTGTCAACAATCAGGTGTACGATATCTTTGACCTGGTTGGTTTTACGGATATCTACGATTTTCTAAAGGACGAAAACACGGCCATTCGGGCATTTGCATAGAATGTTTAAAGTTGAGGCGGATCTGACTGTCACCATCCCATCCAGCACCGAACTGCTGAAAATGGTAGTGGAGTTGACCCGGCATGCGGTGGAAATCCTTGAATTTCCAGACAAGGAAGTCCAGCAGATCGCTCTTGCCGTTGACGAGGCAATCACCAATGTGATCAAACATTCATATCGCTATGAAAAGGGCCGGGATATCCGTATCGAGTTTTTTATTGCAGCGACCGGTTTAAAGATCCGCATCATCTATGCCGGCATCGCACCGGAAATGGATCCAGAGGCGGTAAGCGTGGAACGGCTGATCAAACAGAAACGCAAGGGCGGATTGGGAGTTCAACTGATGCGCAAAATCATGGACTCCGTGGAGTACTCTTCCAGCAACGGGCTCAACATCTGTGAGATGATCAAATGGAAGAAGCGGGAAACGGTCGGCTGATCCGGGAGCTCAAGCTCAAACGCCTGCAGTTCAACTCCATTTCGGAGTTTTCTTCCACCCTTTATTCATCTTTCGATATCGACCACATTGTCAGGGTCTTTTTCTCTACCATCATGGGCCAACTTGGTGTTTCCCGTATTTTTCTTTACGATCGGGAAAACGGGATATTCCGCAAGCGCGGATTTTCCTTGTCCGGTGAAAACGAATCTCTGTTCACCACCGGGTTGGACGGCGTGATACTGAAAAACGAAATTCAGCGGGCAGAGGAGTTGCCCGCGAAAACGGAGGTCCGGGGAAAACTGCTGAAATACCGGATTCATTATCTGATTCGGGTCGAGACCGGTGGAAAAACCGTGATCATGGGGTTGGGGCTGCGCTTCAATCGCCATGAGCTCGGCAGGGAAGATCTGGATCTTGCTGCTTTTGTGGCCCGTTTTGCCATGATTGCCGTCAACAACACCATCATGGTCAACCGCATTATAGAAAGCCAGCGCATTGAACATGAAATCGGGATCGCCCGGGATATTCAGCATTCCCTGCTGCCCCAGAAAATTCCCGAACTGGAGAATTTCGATCTTTGCGTCGAGTACCGCCCCATCCACGAAGTGGGAGGGGATTATTACGACATTCTGCGGCGGCGCCGCGACGGGTGCCCCATCCTGATCGCGGACGTTGAAGGCAAGGGATTGCCGGCGGCTTTGCTGGCCGCATCTTCACAGGCGGTTTTTCATGTGGTCAACGATCTTTTTATCTCATCGTCTTCGCGGTTCGTGGCCAAAGCCAACTCGCTGATTTGTGATTTCACTCACTGCGACCGTTTCATCACCGTGTTCTGGATGTTGGTGGACGGTCCGCGCCGGCGCGTAACGTATGTCAACGCCGGCCATGAGCCCCCTTTCCGGATCGACACCCGGGGTCGGGTCCAGCGCCTGTCATGCGGCGGATTTCTGGCCGGATTTATGCCGGACGCCGAATACGAACAGGAAGAGTTAGAGATGGAGCCGGGCGAAGTGATCGTCGCCTTTACAGACGGTGTGGTTGAAGTAGAGGACGCGGAAGGCAACGAATTCGGACGCAAACGCCTCGAAGACCTCACGGTCGCCAATCGCACTCTCTGCGCCCGGGACTTGATCGATCGCATCCTGGCTGAAGTAGACGCATTTGCAGGCGGTCGCGCATACCGAGACGATTTTACGCTGCTTGTGCTCAAATCGCACGGATAACGAAAGTTGAAAAGTTGAAAAGTTGAAAAGTTGAAAAGTTGAA
>JAFGNX010000020.1 GCA_016926835.1 Candidatus Aminicenantota bacterium
CCCGTCTCGGCGGGGGAAATGGAACAGATGGCCCGGGCCGCTTCATTGGCCCCCTCCTGTTTCAACAATCAGCCGTGGCGTTTCGTGTTTGTCCGGGATCCAGCCCGACTGGAAGCGTTCAAAAAGGCGTTTTCGTCGGGAAACGAATGGACTCATCGCGCTTCGCTTGTGATCGCGGTATGCGCCCGCAGGGACGATGATTGTGTGGTAAAAGACCGCGAGTACTACCTTTTTGATACGGGCATGGCCACGGCCCTGCTCATGTTGAAAGCCACTGAACTGGGGCTGGTGGCTCATGCCATCGCCGGCTTCAAGGCTGATATTGTGCGTGAGATCCTCAGTATTCCGCAAGATCAGATGTTGATTACCCTGATTATCTGCGGGAAAAAGGCAAAAAACCCGGAAGAATTGCTGAACGAAGCTCAACTGGTCAGTGAACGCGAGCGTCCAGCCCGTCACCGTTTGAAAAAAATCATGATGCTGGAAGGCTTTTCTTCGGAGTGAGCCGATCACTCGTTTTCCAGGTCAAGGCTTTCCAGGTCGGATGAGTAAATGGTGGTGCGGTTGCGTCCGGTTTCCTTGGAAACGTACATGGCCCGGTCCGCACGGTCGAGAATGGTGTCTTCCGTTTCTCCGTGTTCGGGGAAGCTGGAGATGCCCAGAGAGATGGTCACCCGGCCCAGAGGTTGATATTCGCCTCCGCTGAACGCTTCTTTCTCAACCCGTTCCCGCAACCGCTCCGCAGCCAGGTAAGCCCCGACCTTGTCTGATCCCGGCAGAATCATTACGAACTCGTCCCCGCCGTATTTCGCCAGGATATCGCTTTTGCGGAAGGAGCCTTTCATGATTTTTCCCAAGTGTTGCAGGGCGAGTGATCCACGGATATGACCATTGCGGTCATTGTAGTTCTTGAAATTGTCTACATCGAAAATCACCAGGGAGAATGGGCGTTTCCGTGAGCGGGATTCCGCGATCTGTTTTGACAGCAATTGAAAGAAGTGGGTCTGGTTGAACAGGCCCGTCAAGCCGTCGGTTACCGAGAGTTTTCGGGTTTTTTCCAGGAGATCCTGAAAGAGTTTTTCCTTGCGGAAAGCGTGCCGTGCCGTTCCATAGGAGAGCAGGAAGGCCAGGAGGAAAATCAGGATGCTCAAAAGCAGCCGGATCAACTGTGTCTGGGAAAGCAACAGCCCGTCGCTCAGCAATACGAACAGTGTACACAGAAAAATGATGGCCAGCGTGTTGCGCAGCGCTTTCTCAAAAACCAGAAAGAACACGGATACCACGATGTGGAAGATAAAGAGAACCCAGAGCGGGTTGTTGATGTGGTGGGTCAGATACACCACGATTGCGATTGCCGCCAGGTCAAAGTCCAATTGCAGGGAGGTCAGCTGGTACAGGCGCTGGTAGGCGTTTCCGGACGTGCATGCGGGTTGGCGCAGCCACCACAACAACATCAGATTGCCCATGATCAACAGCGCAACCACCAGAAGAAGTTGTTTCGGGTGGGCAGAAAGGGGTTGTGGAAAGAGAGACATCAGGCCCCACAGTAGGATGAGGATGGCCGCGAAAACCCAGCGAAGGTTGATCAACCAGCGGTTCTTGTCGCGGATCTGCAGTTCCGCCAAGTTTTCGGGTTCCAGGGGTTCGGCAGGCGTTGCGGGTAACTCGCCGGGCATGGCTCTAAAATATTTTTTCTCGAGGAAAATGTCAAACCGATTGTACCTTTTCTTTTGGCATTATAGAATGGACGTACCTTTCTGTACCGTTGGACGTGAAACGATTAAGGAGGTGACCAGTTGTACAAACGGCGAAAACCCTACGATTTGTCCTACACACATTTTGTCGGCTCATGGGCATGGCTTTTGCACCGATTGTCGGGACTTGCGCTGATCTTTTACCTTTGTCTGCATGTCTGGGTTATCCACACCCTCACCCTGGGTCCGGAATCTTTTAACAGGCTGATGGCCTTTCTGACGTCTCCACTTTTCCGTATTCTGGAAGCGGGCCTGTGGGGCGTCATCCTCTACCATGCCTTTAACGGAGTCCGGGTGATTGTTGTAGATTTCTTTGGCGGATCCCTGTCCCACAAGAAACTTTTCCTGGTATTGATTGCCGTGGCCTTTCTGTTATGGGCGGCCGGCAGCGCGGTCATTATCGGACACATTCACTGAGGGGAGAAGACAATGCCGGAAAAAAATTATCGTGAAACTTCGCGCCGGGGCGGAACGCTCTGGCTGCTGCAACGGGTGTCGGCAGTGGTAATTTTTGTATTGCTGATGATCCATTACGTGACTTATCATTTTATCGGTGACGGTACCATAACCTATGACAAAATCACGGCCAAGATGGCTTCTCCATGGTTCAACCTCACGCAGATTCTGTTTCTTGTCACCGCGCTTTTCCATGGCCTGAACGGGATCTGGATGGTTACGGAAGACTACATTCACCAGCGGGCTCCGCGCCTGCTGTTGGCCTCGATTCTGATAATACTGGGTCTGCTGCTGCTATACGGTGGAACCTCTACGGTACTGAACGCGGGTTATCCCGGGAGAGTGTCACAATGAAACCCGAAGAAGCCAGATCTGTGCACCAGATTGACGCGGTGGTTGTGGGTGCCGGTCTCGCCGGTCTTCGGGCCGCGCTGGAACTGGCCCGGAACGGTATCGAGGTCGCGGTGCTGACCAAAGTCTATCCCACCCGGTCGCATTCCGGGGCCGCCCAGGGCGGTATCGCCGCGGCCCTGGCCAATGTGGCGGAAGACTCACTGGAACTGCACATGTTCGACACCATCAAGGGCAGCGACTATCTGGGAGACCAGAATGTCATCGAGTTGTTCGTTCAGGAGGCGCGCAAAACCGTGTACGACTTCGAGCATATGGGTGTGCCGTTTTCCCGGACCGAAGACGGGCGCATCAACCAGCGCCCGTTCGGTGGACACAGTTCGCCCCGTGCCTGCTTTTCCGCCGACATTACCGGACATGTGCTGCTCCATACCCTGTATGAACAATGCGTGCGCCACCGGGTGCATTTTTACAACGAATTCCAGGTAGTGTCGCTGGTGATTGAGGACCACGTGTCCCGCGGTGTCGTGGCCTGGGATATCCGTCACGGCGGATTGCATCTTTTTCACGCCAAAGCCGTACTGTTGGCCACGGGCGGTTATGGCCGCGCGTTTAAAATCACCTCCAATGCGCACGCCAATACCGGCGACAGCCTCTCACTGATCCTTGAGGCCGGCCTGCCGCTGGAAGATATGGAATTCGTGCAATTTCACCCCACCGGCCTGTACAAGCACGGTATCCTGTTGTCCGAAGCGGCTCGCGGAGAAGGCGGCTACCTGTTAAACGGCAAGGGAGACCGCTTTATGGCGACTTATGCCAAGGAGAAGATGGAGTTGGCGCCGCGCGACCTGGTTTCCCGGGCAGAACAGACGGAAATCAACGAGGGCCGGGGCGTAGACGGAAAGGATTACGTTTGTCTCGACCTGCGCCACCTGGGACGGGAAAAGATCATGGACCGCTTGCCCCAGGTGTGGGAACTGGCCCTGAACTATCTCAAGGTGGATGCCATTGAAGCTCCGGTTCCCATTCAACCAACGGCCCATTACTCCATGGGCGGAATACCGGCCAACATCCACACTGAAGTGATTTTCAACGCGTCCGGAGATGTGGTTGCGGGCCTGTATACAGCCGGCGAAGCTTCCTGTCTTTCGCTTCACGGGGCCAACCGATTGGGAACCAATTCCCTGCAGGACGCCGCCACTTTCGGACGGTTGGCCGGCGGGCGTATGGCGGATTTTATCCGCCAAGCCGGATTTTCCTCCTTGCCCGCCAATCCCCTGGATCGGGCGCGTGATCGCATCGGGCATTTGATCTCCGGCGGCAACGGCAGGGAACGGCATGCGCTGATTCGGGAAGAACTTCAGCAAAACATGACCCGTCACGCCGGCGTTTTTCGCAACGCCGAGGGCCTGAAGCAATTGCTGCAGACGGTTCGGGAACTCCAGGAACGGTACCGGAACGTGCGCATAGACGATGTGAATCATCCGTTTAACCTGGACCTCATGGAAGCCCTGGAAGTGGGCCACCTGCTGAATTTTTCCGAGGTCATCGTGGAGGGGGCGCTGGTGCGAACCGAGTCCCGCGGCGCGCACTTCCGGACCGATTATCCCAAGCGGAATGATCAGAACTGGCTGGCGCACACACTGGCCTGGAAAACCGATTCCGGGGTCCATTTGAATCACGACAAGACAGTTGTGATTTACATGGATCGCTTCCCGCCCCAGGAACGCAAGTACTAGGAGGCCATCATGAAAGAATCGATCATTGTAAAAATACTCCGTTATCAACCCGAAAAGGATCAGAAACCCCATTGGCAAACATATCGCCTGGATGTGCCCGCGGATTCCACTATCCTGGATATCCTGAATGAAATTCATTGGAACCACGACGGGACCTTGGCCTACCGGCGTTCCTGTCGCAGCGCCATCTGTGGGTCATGCGCCATGAAGGTCAACGGGCAAAACGTGCTGGCTTGTGAAACCCCGATGCACAAATTCAGGGGCAATCGGCTGAAAATCGAGCCCCTGCCCGGTTTCCCCATTATTAAAGACCTGGTCGTGGACATGGACGGGTTTTTTGACAAACTGCAGCGGGTGAAGCCGTACATGGTTGTCGACAAGCCGATACCGGATAAGGAGTTTCTGCAGAGCCCTGAGGAGTTTTCACGCATTCGCGAATCCGCGTATTGCATTCTCTGCGGAGCCTGTACCTCATCTTGTCCCAGCCTGTGGGCCAACGAGAACTACCTGGGCCCTGCCGCCCTGCTGAAAGCCTATCGTTTCATTTTCGACAGCCGGGATGATGGCACGGACGAACGTCTCGATATCATTAACGATCGCAACGGTTTGTGGCGTTGCCACACCATTTTCAATTGCATGGAGGCGTGCCCGAAACACATCGACATTACCGGTTGCATTTCCAGACTGAAAAACCGCGTAGTGGATAACTCACTGTAATTTTCCGATCCCCGCGGCCCATCGTGGAAACAAACTTGGATGTATGAGTGACGTCTGGAAGGGATCATCAGGGAGCAAGAGATGAGCCAAGCTGATCCGGGAAGCGTACTCGTAGCCGGCGGCGCCGGATATATCGGCAGCCATGTGTCGAAAGCGCTGGCTATTGCCGGGTATCATCCCGTTGTACTGGACAACCTGTCCACCGGTAATGCCGCTCATGTAGTGGACTTTCCTTTAATTCATGCGGATATCGCAGACACTGGAAGGGTGGTTTCTCTCATCAGGGAACACAAGATCCGGGCCCTTCTGCATTTCGCTGCCTCCATCCAGGTGGAGGAATCGGTCCGGTTTCCCCTGGATTATTACGAAAACAACGTGTGCCGGACCTTGCGACTGCTCAGGACCTGTTCGAAAAACGGTGTGCGCACGGTTGTTTTCTCTTCCACCGCGGCGGTTTACGGAAGTCCGGAAAAGTTGCCCGTTTCTGAAGATGCTGCCCTGAACCCGATAAATCCATACGGCCGCTCCAAGATGATGGTCGAGATGATGCTGAAAGATATGGCCGCGGCCCTGCCGGATTTCCACTTCGCGGCCCTGCGTTACTTTAACGTGGCCGGTGCGGACCGGGGCGGACGCATCGGCCAGAGCTACCCGAAAGCAACCCATCTGATCACCCTGGCATTGCGCACCGCCCTGGGGTTGCGCCCGGAACTGGTGATTTTCGGCACGGATTATGCCACCGCGGATGGCACGGCCGTGCGGGACTACATTGATATTGAAGACATCGCCTTCCTGCACGTACGCGCACTTGATGCCCTGTTCGAGCGTCCCCGAAACCTGGTGTTGAATTGCGGATACGGTCACGGGTTTTCAGTGAATGAAGTGGTTCAGACTGTCAAACGGGTTACGGGGATTGATTTTCCCGTGCACGAAACCGGTCGCCGACCCGGAGATCCTCCGGTGCTGGTAGCGGATTCCAGCCGGGCGAAAAACGAGTTGAACTGGACGCCCATGCATGACAAGCTGGAAGAGATTATTCGTGCGGCGTGGGAATGGGAGCGGAAACTCCATTCCATGAAGGCGATACAATGAAAAAAGCATTCAAAGGAAACCGGATATCTGCGTTGGGGGTTCTATTGGCTTTTTTTGCAGCCGCGGCTCAATCGGTAATGGCAAACGCGGACCCGCCGCCCGGACCGGAACCGATAGTGGAATACGCCATCGATGCGCGCCTTCTGCCGGCAAATCGCAGCCTGGAAGCCACCCAGGTTCTCACTTGGCGCAATCCCACACAAATTGCGGCAAAGACCCTGCGCTTTCATTTATACTACAATGCCTTTCGTGGCCCGGAATCGACTTTCATGCGGGAACGGGGCTTGCAGAGGTTTAAAAGTCGCAGACAAGACAAGGCAAGACGCTACGGTGGAATCGATATCCTGGAGTTAAGTCGTATCGGCGGAAATGAATTGACAGAAAAAATCGCTTTTATTGCGCCGGATGACCAGAATGAAAAAGACCGAACGGTCATCGAAATACCATTGGACATTCCTGTTGCACCGGGAGAATCCATCCGCCTGCGTTTCCGGTTCCAACTGAAAATTCCGGAAATTTTTGCCCGGACAGGCTGCTGGAAAAATTTCTTTTTCATGGGCCAATGGTTTCCCAAGATCGGTGTGTTCCAGGATGACGGGACCTGGCATTGTCACCAGTTCCATGCCAACTCTGAGTTCTTCGCGGATTTCGGTCGATATCGCGTTGCTGTCACCCTGCCGGCGGAATACGTGGTCGGTGCCACGGGAAACCCCGTTTCCAACATCAACAATGCGGATGGAACGGTGACCCATACTTTTGCTCAGGATCGCGTTCACGATTTTGCCTGGACGGCATGGCCGGAATTCCTGCAATTACGGCGTCAGGCGGTTGTGCCCGGTCGCGATCGACCTGTTGAGGTCGTGTTGCTGTTGGACCCTCAGCACGAAAACGCCCGGGAGCGCTACTTTCAATCTGTGATATTCGCCATGCGTTTCATGTCTGAAAAGCTGTTTCCCTACCCGTACGATCGCATAACCGTAGTGGATCCGCCACTGGGAGCGGCCGGCGCGATGGGCATGGAGTATCCCACTCTGATTACGGGGGGTCACATATCCTTTTTGCCGGAGGGGATACATTTTACGGAAATGGTCACCATCCATGAATTCGGTCACCAGTACTGGTACGGTCTGGTCGCCAGTGACGAATTCCGTGAAGCCTGGCTGGACGAAGGGGTCAACACCTTTTTTGAAGGCGAAATCATGGAGGCCTATTTCAAGAAGGCGCCGTCCCTTTTGGATTGGTTCGGTATCCGCATCCGGGATACGGAAAGCCGCCGCGGCCCGCTGAAGAGGATCCCGGTGTTAGAGCCGGTGAACCAGCCTTCCTGGCATTTTCTGTCCGGAAGCAATTACTCTTCCCATGTGTACAACCGCGCCGCAGTGTTTATCGATACCCTGAAAGGTTACCTGGGGAAGGAAAAACTGTACGATTTTTTTGCCCGGTATGCGCGACAATACGCGTGGAAGCATCCGTCCACTCATGACTTCATTGCCGCCCTGAACGAGGTGGCCGGCCAGGACTTGGCGTGGGCATTCAAACAGTTTATCAACGGTACCGGGCGCCTTGACCTGGCGGTTCATTCCCTTTCATCCCAACGGATGGAAAATGATCCGGCGAGTTATCGCAACGAAGTCCTGCTGGTACGCAGAGAGGGATTTTTCCCCGCCGATGTGTTGATTCGTCTGCGAAACGGTCGTGAGGTGCGCCATTTGTGGAAAGACCCGGGCCGTTGGAAACGCCTGGAATTTACCCACGAGTCACCACTGCATAGTGTTGTAATCGATCCGGAATTCCGCATTCCCCTGGACCATGACCTGGTTAACAACTCAATGGCCGCCCAGCCGTCGCGTAAAGAATCGCAAAGAGCGGCGTTGAAACTGGGTTTTCTGTTCCAGACCCTGTTGGGAATGCTGTTTATGTAAAGAGGCCACACCATGAAAGCTGTTCACGTTTACCTGGCAAGTTTTCGCGGGCGTACCGCTGCCGTGGCGGTTTATCTCTGGGCGTCCGGTCTTTTGTTCAGTTTGCCGGCTTATCTGGGTTTTTCCCGTTTGATCTCATTTACCCTTGACGGCAGCCAACTGCTGGAAATGAGTGATCAGTACGGTTCGTTCACCGTGTGGCTGGAGTTGTTTTCTCATGCGGAAACAGGTTTCCGCGTGCTGCTGTTTCAACTGGGCGCTCTGGTACTGGTGTATGCAATTTTCTCTCTTTTTCTGTCTGGAGGCGTGTACGGCGTTTTCGTGTCCGGTGATTCTCCGCGGTTGGGAAGGTTCCTGACGCATGCCTGGAAAAACTTGCTGGCCTTCGCGAAACTGTTTTTGACCTGTTGGTTGCTTTGGATTCCCTTGATGGCCATTTCTGTGTTGGGGTTTGTCCTGCTGGCTGGATTTCTCCGGGAATCAGGCAATGAAACGCTGTTTCGTTGGTTGCTTCCCGTGTGGGGGGGCGTGACGTTGATCATGATCGGCTACACCATGGCCGTGTACGATTTCGCTCGTATCCGCCGGCTGCAGGAAGCGGGGAGCACATGGAAGTCATTTCGTTCCGGAATGAAGTTTGTCTATCGTCACATTCCGAGGTTGATCGTGCTCTTCTTTTTTTTTCTGGTCCCTTTTCTGCTCACGTTCGCGTTATCTTCGGCATTTGAGCGCATCGCCGAACCTCTGCCGCGAATTGTGACATTTGCGGGGCTGCAGGCTCTGATCTGGATGCGCTGTTTTTTTAAAAACGCATTGATGCATGCAGAAACCCTGCTGGCTCGAGAGTATCCGCTTCATGCTTCCCCGGAACTTGACGCCGAAAGGGAAACTGATACAATATGAGTTCGCGCAGATTTCCAGCGAAGCAATCCGGAAGCGAGGTGAACATGGCTGAGTACACATCTTTGCAACTCATGGAAATGGAGCATGAATATGGTGCCCACAACTATCATCCCCTGGAAGTGGTGATCGCCCGGGCGGAAGGGGTGTGGGTGTGGGATCCGGAAGGCAAAAAGTACATGGACTGCCTGGCCGCGTATTCCGCAGTCAACCAGGGTCATCGCCATCCCCGCATCATCCAGGCTTTGAAGGACCAGGCCGATCGGCTGACCCTGACCAGCCGGGCTTTCTTTAATGACCGCTGGCCGCAGTTTGCCCGCAAACTGGCCCAAACCGTCGGTAAAGAGATGGTACTGCCCATGAATACGGGTGCTGAGGCGGTGGAGACAGCCATAAAGGCGGCCAGACGCTGGGGTTACGAGAAAAAGGGTGTTCCCGCGGAGCAGGCCGAAATCATCGTGATGTGTGAGAACTTTCATGGCCGCACCACCACCATCGTCAGTTTTTCAACCGATGACGTGGCACGGGCGAATTACGGGCCGTATACCCCCGGATTCAAATTGGTCCCGTACAATGATGTCGAAGCCGTGCGCTCGGCCATAACCCCCAATACCGTTGCGGTTCTTGTCGAACCCATTCAAGGCGAAGCCGGGGTGATGGTTCCGGATGATGGTTATCTGCGCGGGTTGCGAGAGGTATGTGACAACAGCAACACCCTGTTGATCTGCGATGAAGTTCAGACCGGTTTCTGCCGCACCGGCAAGTTGTTTGCTTTTGAGCATGAAGGCATTGTCCCCGATATCATCATTATGGGCAAGGCGTTGGGAGGAGGCGTGTATCCTGTCAGCGCCATCGCGGCCGATAAAGCCGTCATGGAGGTTTTTACTCCCGGTTCTCACGGCTCAACTTTCGGTGGGAATCCCCTGGCCTGCGCGGTAGCCGAGGCTTCAATTGACGTACTGCTGGATGAAGATCTGGCGGGAAACGCCCAGCGACTTGGGGAATACTTTCGTGAAAACCTGCGGCGCATGAATTCACCCAAAGTGGATATAGTCCGCGGCAAAGGCCTTCTGAACGCTGTGGTCATGAACCGCGAGGCCGGTAAGGCCCGTAAATATACCACGGCTTTAAAGGAATCCGGTGTGCTGGCCAAGGAAACCCACGATTGGATCATCCGCTTCGCGCCGCCGTTGACCGTGACGCGGGATGAACTTGACTGGGCGCTTGAGCGCATCCGCACCGTGCTTGCGTGATGATCCTATTCTGGACGGATCCGGCCGCTCCCGGCGGCTGGTCCCGGCTGGAACGCAGTGTCACCCTCGGGGTTCATGCGGCTCTACGCCATCAGCTGGTGGTGGCCACGCCCGGAAACCGCAGGGTGGAAAAATATCTGAATGCCCGCCGTGTACCTGCTGTTTCCCATGAACAGGTATTGCAGAATTTCCCGGACGCGGCGCGGTTGACCATTGTGGATGTGGGGCAGAACAGTCAACCGCTCGTACGCTTGGCGGCTTTGTGCGGGGAGAGGGGAATCCCCATGTTTCCGATCCGCGATCCCGGTGACCCCGGTTTCGAATGGAAAGAGGGTTGCCTGGGTGGATGGCCGCCGCAAAAGAATTCCCAGTCACCGCCGGGACCGGCCTGGACGATCCTCCATCCCCGTTTTCGCCATGTCAACCGGTCCAGACGGACTTATCCCCGGCGGATACGCCGAGTCCTGCTGCACCTGGAAGACCGCCTGGCATACCGGGAGTTGAACGACCTGGTCCATCATCTGTGGCGCCAGGGCTACCGCTTGCGCATCGGCCCGACTCTTTCCATTAGGGACAACCTGAAACGGGCCCTTTCCAGAAAATACCCGGGAACCCGCTGGGTCGGTGCCGTGGAATGCATGGCGCGTCCCCTGTTTGAAGCGGACGCCGCAATTGTCGTCCCCGGAGCGGCGGCCTTTGAGGCGGCGTCTGCCGGCACACCGGCGCTTTATTTCTATCGCAATGACCGGGAACGGGATGTCGCCGCTCAACTACAGGCTCTGGGTTCGGGAATGGCCTGGACGTCTTTCAAAGAGTCCCTGGAGTCACTTGACCAGGATACGTTGCGTCAGTGGGGAGAAACCGGCCGGCAACTCGTCGACGGGCGTGGTTTGTATCGTACGCTGGACTATCTCCGCGATCAGGGATACCTTTCTCGCAAGGCGAACGGAGCTGTGTCATGATTCAAGTGGGACTTACCGGTGGAATCTGCACCGGCAAAACATTTGTACTGGATATATTCAAGAAATTGGGGTGTTACACCCTTCAAGCCGATGAATTGTCACAGAAGATCATCTTTGCGCCCGATTCAGAGGTGGCGAAGTCGATTGTGGATACGTTCGGCAGCGGAATCCTGAATAAGGCCACGGGAGAGATCGATCGCGAACTGTTCTCCCAGATGTTGTTTGAAGACAAAGCAAAACGTGATTTCATCAACGGGCTGGTTCACCCGCTGGTGCGAGCTGAGCGGGAAAAATTGATCAAGGAAATCGGCAAGACTTCGGTGTACGACATCTTTGTTTATGAATCCGCCTTGCTGGTCGAATCGGGAATCTGGCGTGATTTTGATGCCGTGGTTGTGGTGTTTGCGCATGCGGATGAGCAGATCCGGCGCCTGATGGAGCGCAACCATCTGTCCCGAAAAGAAGCTGAGTCGCGTATCCGATCTCAGTTTCCCCTGAGTGAAAAACTCAAAGTGGCCCAGTTTACGATTGACACCACCGGTTCCTTTGAAAAGGCGGAAGCCCAGGCCCTGGAGACGTACCACTTCCTGCGCAAGCGTTTCAATCTCGATTGACCTGTGGTACAATCCCTCCGGAAGGGAGGAGGCCGGTTATGGACAGTGAAGCCCTGGTGACTCTGGGATTGTCAGGGGATCCGGGAGTTGGGGAGATCCGCAAAGCCTACCTGGCCCGGACCACGCAACCGCGATTTCAGGGAGTTGTTTTCCAGGATCTTTCACTCAGTCGGGAATTTTCACGTCTCCACGAAGCCTACGTTACCTTGATGCGTGAGTTGGCCCAAACCGGAGTTGAAGTATCCGCACCGTCTTCACTAACTGAAACCGTTCAGTTGCTGTTCAATCAGGGTGTTTACGCCATGATCCAGCAGAACTTTCTGCGGGCGGGAGAAAAATTCCAGGAAGCCGATCGCATCCAGCCGCGCAGTCCCCTTGTACTTCTGCACCTGGGGATCTTGCTGCTCAAACGTCGCAGCCTGTATGCCGCGGAAAAGTACCTGCGGGACGCGGCGGAATTGCTGCCCGGCAACCACGCTCCCTGGCTGTATCTGTCCGAGGCCTACGAGCAAGCCGGCAAACCGAAATTGGCGCAAGTCGCTCTGCGCAAGGCTTTGGAGTTGAATCCTTCGCTCCAGGGAATTGCCGCCCGCATTAAAAACTTGAACAACAGAGATAAATCCGGCAAAGATTTCGGCACCCGTCGTTTTTCGTTGCTGGACCGATTACTGGGAAAGCGAAAATAGGGCCCGTATCTTTTCCCCTGTGGTAATCCGGATCCCCCACGCCCGACTCAGAGATGCCGGCACGCCCTACTCAGTCAATGCACTTGTATGAGTATGTTGCGAATACTTGCCGGCAGCGGATCTTTCTTATTGTGGTTGACGAGACTTCCGAGATAGTACGATCTCGATCCGGTCACGATCCTCGGGCAGGCGGTCCAGGGAGTCCACCAGGCCTTCGCAGACCCCGCAGAACACCTTGCTCACAAAGGGATTCAAGACAATATCTTTGCCGTTGACCTTGAGGGTGATTTCATAATCCATCGTATTCCTCCATGAATGTTATCAGGCGATCCATATCGCTCCAACCGAACCGCGGCCGGGGAAAAACATCTTCACAGTCGGTGATTACCGCGGCCAGCCGTTCACGGGGAGCCCGTATCGCGGACGTGTTTTCAGACAGAACTTCCAGGAACGGTACGTCCGGGAAGGCCCTCCCTTCCAACAGTACCACGTCGTAGGCCGCCCACTGGTCGCGCAGGAACCGGGCCGCCTCAGCAGAATCGGCGCCGCGGCGGATCTGCATCAGCTCCGTTCCGGACAGCAAGGCCGCGCTGTCCGCGCCGGCTTCCAGGAAAGCGCGGGAGTCTTTGGCCTCGGGTTCGAGCGTCGCTTCGTGACTGCTGTGTTTTGCCGCCAATACCCGCAGGCCGCGGGAGTGGAACAGTTTTATGAGTTCAGTCATCAGGCGGGTTTTCCCCGCGCCGGACCATCCGGAAACGGCGAACACGATCATTGCGACAATCCTAGTATATCCGGCTCCCCCAGTCAACGTCCGGAATTCGATGGATTTTCTTGAAAAGCGGCAAGGCTGGGCCTATAATGGGGAATTCGTTATCCAGGAGAAAAGTCATGAACGAAAGAGACCGCATCGACGCCATGGTTCGCCAGCACCCGGAAGTGTATGATAACTCCCCCCGGCAGGAAATGATTCGCCACTGCATGGATTACCGCGAAACCCTGGTCACGCGCAACGGCGCCCTGGCGCTGTGGACCCGTCCGGAATCTACGGGCCGCAGCCCCAAGGATACTTACATCGTGCGTGAGCCGGGCACCTCTGCCGACATTGACTGGGACGCTCCCAACAACATCCCCATGAATCCGGGCACCCTGGACATGATCCTGGAAGACGCCCTGACGCTGTTGGCGGAAAAACCACGACTGTATGTGACCGACCGCGTGATTGGAGCGGACTCCGGCTACGCCCTGCCCGTGCATACTGTGGCCGACAACGCTGTGACCGCCCTGTTTACGGACAACATGTTCAGGCCCATTCCGCCGGACATCCATCGCAGCCGCCTCAACGACCGCCCTTTCACCCTGGTGGTCCTGCCCGACGACAAGCTGGATGTGAAACGCTACGCCGGCCGGTTGCGCGAACTCCCCGACGGGACGACCTCCAACATGGTGGTGGCCATGGATTTCTCTCGTGACCTGGGCGTCATTGTGGGCAGCGCCTACCTGGGGAGTGTCAAAAAACTGATGTTCACGGTGATGAACTACATGCTTCCCGGGATCGATGTGTTGCCCCTGCACACCTCGGCCAACGAGGGCCCGGACGCGGGCATCGCCCTTTTCCTGGGCCTGAGCGGCACGGGCAAGACCACGCTGTCGGCGGACCCGGACCGCACGCTCATTGGTGACGACGAGCATGGCTGGTGCGACGACGGGGTCTTCAACTTCGAGGGTGGCTGCTACGCCAAGGTCATCCGCCTCTC
>JAFGNX010000155.1 GCA_016926835.1 Candidatus Aminicenantota bacterium
AGCGCCATTGGTGGTCCGGAGAAAGAAAAGCGCGCAGCAGCCTTCCCTGGTGATCACGCACCACCGTACTGTAGTGACTTGGAAAACGGGGCAGAGGGATGGCCAGGTAGGCTGCCAGTAATAGCAGGGCGGTCAACAATAGAAAGAGATATCGTCGCCGCCGCATGCGCCGGCAACCTCCGCTTGTCATGGCAGAAGTGTAACAGTTTGCCGCGGTCAGTAAAAGTGTTTGTGCTGAACTCCAACCGCTTCGGTACCGTAGATAAAAGCATGAAACCGTACCGGCGCATGTCTGGTTGCATCGTTGCCTGGATGGGGTTGGTTTCTCTGTTTCCGCCCGCCGTATTTCCGCGATTTCAGGTTCAGCTGCGTCTTTGTGTGGAAGGGGAATACCGGTCCACACACGCCCCTGACCGCTTTCATGGCAAATATCGTTGTGTCTTGAATGCCCGGGCCGGCTTGGAGAGGGATAACGGCGATTATATTCTCTATCAGCTGGAAAAACGTGAAGGAGACGATAGCGAGGTTGTGTGGACAGAATGGAATGGGGAGCCGGGTGCGGAGCAGGAGTGCTCTCTTGATGATTGCGTTCATCCGCAGATGGAAATGAGATTTGCTTTGCGGGAACAGGGGAAAGTCGTGCTGGATTTCCTGGTGGGCGCGGATGTCCAGACTCCCGGTCTTGCGAGATTAAAGCGGAAGTTCACCTGGCCCCGCGGATTTACCGCGGCTGGAGGCGATCCGGAAAAAAGGTATCGCCAGGGAATTTACCAGGGTTCCAACCGGGTGGAATGGCTTGAGTCAGCCATGAAGCAATCACCGGGTGTACAGGGAGAACGCAATTGGAGTTGGAAGGAAATCCACACAAGCTGGACCCACACCCAGAGGGTTCAACTGAGTTTCCTCGTGGCCCCGGAGACAGGGGCAGCGCGTTGACTTTTCACCCGGCTTTGGTTATATTGTCCTCTCTCCAATCCGCTGGGATCCCCGTACGTCCCGGGGGGAAAGCGGGGACTTGCACAACGTCCAAGGTTGCACATGCTGTCCTTTCTGAAGGTTGAGAACTTCGCGGTTGTCCAGACAGCCCGACTGGATTTCTCTCCGGGGCTGAATGTACTCACAGGGGAAACCGGCGCGGGGAAATCCATACTGATCGGTGCATTGAACATGCTGTTGAAGCGCAAGGTCTCATCCAGCGCGATTCGTGACGGAGCCGAACGCCTGGTTGTCGAGGCTTTGTTTTCGCGGGATAAAGAGGAATTTGTGTTGCGCCGTGAATTGGGCCGCCGCAAATCCATCTGCTACATCAACGGCGCCATGGTTCCTTTTGACCGTTTGCAGGAGGAAGCCGAGACGAGGTTGAATATCTATGGACAGAATGAACATGTGTTTTTGCTGAACCCGGCCAATCATGCTCAATACCTGGACGCTTTTGCCGAAAACGGCATCGCGCTGAAGAAACTGGCCGCCGCCTTTTCAGAACTGCGGCACTGTCTCGAGGAGATGAATGAACTGCGGCGTCGCAAGGAGGGCATGGACGAACGCCTCGATTTTCTGGCTTACCGGGTCCATGAAATTGAAGAGTTGGGCCTGGAACCCGGTCTGGATGAGGAGTTGGAGCAACGGGCAAAGATCCTGGGATCCGCCGAAGAGATCCTGACACGCACTTCCCGTTTAACCACGCAACTCTATGAAGGGGAAAACGCCCTATACAACCAGGTGACCGATGTGCGAAAGGATCTGCATTTTTTGCAGGAGATCTATCCCGACCTGGAGCCGTTTTCAAAGGATCTCGAACAGCTGTGCGGCATGATTCCGGATTTATCCAAGTACCTGAGTGGAGTGGCCGGTCGCGTCGAGTACGATGAAGCCGAATTAAACCAGGTGGAAGAAAAGCTCATGCGCATCCGGCGCCTGAAAACCAAGTACGATACGGATCTTGACGGCCTGTTGCGGCAACTCGAAAAGATGAGTGCCGAGCGGGAACACCTGATCCACATGGACATGTCTTTGCGGGATTCGCACCGCAAGGTGAAAACGGCACTGGATCTTTATCAACAGGAACTGGAAATGTTGCGGCAGCGCCGGCGGGAAAGTGCCCTCAAATTGGGCACTGTCATGGAGCGTGAACTGGAGCTGCTGGAGTTGCCGCACTCCAGATTCGAGGTGCAAATTTCCGAACAGGATGTAACGGAAGACACTGCTTCTGAGCGGGGGCCGGACCGGGTGGAATTCTTTTTCTCTTCAAATCCCGGCCAGGCGCCGGCCCGGGTCCGTGAGGTGGCATCCGGAGGTGAATTGTCCCGCTTGATGCTGGCGCTCAAGTCCTTGAGGGATGAGAATCGCGGCATGACCAGTATTTTTGATGAAATTGATACGGGAATCGGCGGCAAAACCGCTGAATTCGTGGGAGAAAAACTGCAGCGTATCTCCCGCCAGGGCCAGGTGTTGTGTATTTCTCACTTGCCGCAGATCGCCGCTTTCGCTGATCGTCACTTTCTTGTAGAAAAGCGGTTTGAGAATGGAAGAACGTACAGCTCTGTGGGCATTCTGGATGAACCCGGACAGGTGAGGGAGCTCGCCCGGCTGATGGCTGGCAGTGCCGTGAACGAGGATGTGATCCGCGCGGCAAAAAATTTGCGGGAACAGCATCGTTCATGACCTTTTTTATCCACACTTTCGGGTGCCAGATGAATGTCAACGATTCAGAAAAAATGGCATCCGTTCTCAGTCGCGGGGGAATGCGGCCGGCGGACCGTGTAGGGGATGCCCGGGTGGTTGTCGTCAACAGTTGCGCGGTCCGGGCCAAAGCCCGGGAAAAGGCGCTTTCCTTTATCGGCCGTTTGCATCCGGATCAAATCGTGATCATGGCCGGATGCGTCGCCCAGGCGGAGAGAG
>JAFGNX010000156.1 GCA_016926835.1 Candidatus Aminicenantota bacterium
GGCAAGAAAGAGGTCGAACACCTGAAGGCCTTTGTCGAAGACGGCGGCCGACTGGTGATGCTCAACCAGGCCTGGAAATTCGCGGCGGAGGTGTTCGACCTTCAGGTGACGGATATCACGGAAAAGCTGAGCGATGAAAAGTTCTTCTGTTCCGGGTCCACGATCCGGGCCGAATTCTACACCGGTCATCCCCTTACGGCGGGCATGCCCGCCGGCGGACTGGTGCTGTTCACCAGCAGCCCGGTGTTCGAAATCGTGCCGGGCCGGCACAACGATCACTACACCACCGTGGTCCGGTATGCGAAAAAGAACCTGTTGAAAAGCGGCTGGCTGGTGGGCGAGGATATCATGGCCGGCAAACCGGCCATGGTCACGGTCCAATACGGACAGGGCGAGATTGTCCTCATCGGTTTCCGCGTCCAGCACCGCGCCCAGACCCACGGCACCTTCAAACTCCTGTTCAACACACTTTTCAATTGAAAGACAGTCAATAACCGAGTTCATACTGTCAATCGCCCTGGCGTTTGATCCGCCTAAATCTTGCGGGTCTCCCGGCGGTCATCGACAAGGGCATTGAACGAAGCAGCTTGAACCGGCGTTTCAGTTTCACCGTGGACATGCCTGATTCTCATATCAAGTGCCGGTTTCCCGGAATTACTCATCGAGTGGCGATTGCGATGTGAGATTTCCCCCTTTTTCTCTCATGTAATTTGCGGGAGGGGGTATGAGAAAAGCAATCTTCTGGAGAATACGCAGGTTCAATACGAATCCATTGATTATCTTCGCGATTCTGACGGGATGGGTGATGATATCCGGGCTCTTTGCCCTGGCACATTCTGGAGAAGCCCAGATCACCTCGAATACTCCCGACATCAAAAAAGCCGGCGTTCATATTCAAAGGTGCGTTCAAGGAAGCAATGCGGTGGGTCCGGGTGGAGAAAAAATGATTGATATCGAGTCGCATGGAGCGGGTTTCGGCGAAGTGCCGGGAAACCGGTACGTCACGTTCGGCAATTACGTAATTGAAAGTCCCTACGGATCCTGGTCGAACACCCATATCATTTGCCGTGTCGGCTTGAAGCACTTTGAATATGGACGGAAATACCCGGTCTGCCTTGCCATGAAGAATAAGAGCGGGCTCGAGGTCAGGCTTTCCAACACTGTTTATGTGAAACCCTTGATGCTGATCCACCAGGTGGTGCCCGGGGAAGCCCGGCCGGGTGCGGTTATTTCATTGAAGCATTCCGCCGGCATCACCATGGGGTGGTTCGGCGGAAGCCGGGGGACAAAGGAATTGATGATCGGCCAGGCTCAGGCCGCGGTGATTTCATGGAGCGATGACCAAATCACCGCCCGTGTGCCGAACATGCTGCCCGGATTGTACAAGCTTTATATTCAGGACGGCGGCAGGACCCTATCTGAAGAAAAGCCTTTTACCGTTAAACGCAGCCTCACCAAACGCCGCATCATCCGCTGATCGACTCGCCCGGGGAGCGACAACTGAGGAGGCAGGCTTTCATTGTAGCCATACAGGGAGTCAGGAAGAACCGGATTATTGACACAGTCTGGCTGATTTCTTGGCGGTGTTTACTTGTTTTGACTTTGAGGCTGTTGAGATTTAGAATCTCTAATCGGCTGGAAACGGTTTGATTCACTCCGCCATCATGAAACACGATATTGTTGTTACCTGTACATTCGGGCTCGAGTCCGTTCTGAAAAGAGAACTGTTCTCTTTGGGTTACCGTGATCTGCAGATCCAGGACGGAAGAATCACCTTTGCAGCGGATGAAGCGGGTATCGCAAGAGCCAATGTATTTTTGCGTTCCGCGGACCGGGTGTATGTGAAACTCTCCGAGTTCGATGCATATGACTTTGACCAGCTTTTTAAAGGTGTACGAAAAATAAACTGGCAGGATATGATCCCCGTCGACGGTATCATGCACGTGAAGGGCAGATCCAGAAAATCAAAACTGTCTTCCGTTCCGGCGTGTCAGTCCGTTACAAAAAAAGCGATCGTAGAAAAGATGAGATTGTCTTACGGAATTGACCACTTTCCGGAAAACGGTACCCGGTTCCCGATTGAAATCATCCTGGAAAAAAACAGGGCCCAGGTTACCCTGGACACGTCTGGAGCCGCCCTTTTCAAACGGGGATACCGGCTTCATACAGGTGATGCTCCCTTAAAGGAAACGCTTGCGGCTGGATTGGTGTTGCTGTCCGGGTGGAAGCCCGGCACGCCCGTGATCGATCCTTTCTGCGGAGCCGGAACCCTGTTGATTGAGGCGGCCATGATCGGCCGCAACATTGCCCCGGGAATCAATCGCAATTTCCTCGCGATGGAATGGGCATTCCTGGATCCGGATATCTGGAGTAAGGCCAAGGCGGAAGCGCTCAGCCGCATGAATCACCACAAACTTGAATTGTTCGGATATGACATCGATCCCCACGCAATCGATTCCGCCGGACTCAACGCAAAGAACGCGGATATGGACAATGCAATTCATTTCGCGCGCAGAGATATATCTGAATTTCAGTTTTCCGGTGAAAGCGCTTGTGTCATCACCAATTTGCCATATGGGGAGAGGATTGGTGACAGGGACACCCTGGATGAACTCTATCGAACGTTCAGAAACGGCCTTTCCCCCTATGTGAAATTCGACAAGCACATTTTTACGGCCCACGATCATTTTCAGGAGATATTCGGCAGAGCGGACAAAAAGAGAAAGCTGTACAACGGCAATATCAAATGCCATTTCTACAGCTATTTCAATCAGGCAAAAGGACGCAAGGAGTCCTCTCCGTGACCCCGGGTTTTCCGATTTGAGTCTCTCCTGTCGTCTATTCCGGCAGAAACGGCCCGGGAAAAGTGAGGAAAAGCCTTAGCGGTCTTGCCTCCGGCTTTGAGAGTGGATTACCCGGGAAATGGTGCGGACCGCGTCGGGCCCCAGGCGACAGCAGCCGCCGACCATGTCCGCTCCCACGTCCAGCCATTCTTCCACCATGCGCTCCAGGTGGTTGAGATCGGCTGCGTCCGACCAGGTTCTGCTGGCGGCATTGTACACCTCTCCCGAGTTGGGATAGACCACCACCCGCTTTTCGGGGGCGGCTTCCCGGACGCGGCGGATCAGTTCGGAGATGTGCCGGGGGGCCGTGCAGTTGATTCCCAGGGCAAACACCCGGGGATGGCGGGCGAACAGTTGCAGACACTTTTCGATGGGGGAACCGTCACGCAGGTGCGCCCCGTCCCTGCAGGAAAAAGATACCCAGGCACTTTTGTCTGTGTTTTGCAGCAGTTGCGCGAGGACTCTCGCTTCAAAGAAATCCGGCAGGGTTTCCACGGCGAAAAAATCCGCGTCCGATTGATCAAGTAATTCCAGCCGGGGACGGTGGAAATCAAGCATAGTCTGGACGGATACCCCGTAATTCCCGGTGTACTCCGACCCATCGGCCAGGAAAGCGCCGTAGGGGCCGATGCTGGCCGCTACCTTAGGTGAAAAATCCATTCGGGAGTCGGCAGTGAAGTCCGCAATGGCCTCGCGGGCCAGGTCCACTGTTTTCAAGAGCAGTTTTTTCGCCGTGTCGGTGTCGTGAACCCTGGTTTGAAGGCCCTGGAGCGAGGCCTGGTAGCTGGAAGTGATCAGGCATTCAGCACCGGCCCGAAGATAGGCCAGGTGAGCCTCGCGGATTTCTTCGGGGCGGTCGGCCAACAACACGGCGGTCCAGAGTGGGTCGTCCAGGTTGTTGCCCTGGTTTTCCAACTGGTTGGATAACCCCCCGTCGATCACCAGGGGATAATGGTGTGGAATTCCCCGTTCCCGCTTATCCGCAGACCTGGTTGTCATGCCATCAGTGTAGCAATTTCAGCCGTGAAAACAAACCTGGAAGCCAGCGAGACGCCAATCAATAACGCTTGAGCTTGCATTTTCACTGCGGGCGTGGCAACGTTAAACAGAGTGGAACGCACGTCAATGGAGGAACGAATGAAAAAATTGATCATGATCGCTGCAGCGGCAACGCTCTTGGCTATCGGCTCATGTGACAGGAATACTCCGGATGGGGGTGAGGCGAAGTCGGCCGAAATCGGCGGGGAGACACTGAAAATGGAAAATCCCGAATACATGGAAACCCAGTTGGCCAAGCTGGCCCCGGTTGAGATCGCCTGTCCCGAGGAGGGGTTGAGCGACGGCGACAAAAAAGCCCTGCGCAAACTGGTAGCTGCCGCCGCCGTCATGGACGAGATCTTTCTCAAACAGGTGTACGCGCGCAACCTGGAGATCCGCGCCGCATTGGAACAGTCCACGGCACCCGGCGCGGAGCCGGCACGGCGGATGTTCGCCATCCACTTCGGTCCCTTTGACCGTATCAATCACAACCATCCATTTATCGGCGACCGGCCCAAACCGGCGGGTGCCAACTATTATCCCGGGGATATGACCAAGACGGAATTTCTGGAACATGTGAAGGTTCATCCTGACGATGAAACGGCATTTACTTCCAATTTCACTCTGATCAGCCGTCGGAAGGGCAGACTTGTGGCCATACCCTACAGCGAGGCGTATGCAACGGAACTTGCCAAAGCGGCTGCATTGATGAACGAGGCGGCGGAATTTACCGAAAATCCGTCCCTGAAGACGTTTCTGCGTTCCCGGGCCGCGGCGTTCAAATCCAACGA
>JAFGNX010000157.1 GCA_016926835.1 Candidatus Aminicenantota bacterium
CGGGATTGAAGCAGGCTCAGTTCACCGGAAAGGCTCATCAGATAACCCTCACGGATGAGATCTTCGGAAAAATACACGGTTTTGCTGTCCAGGTTGTCTTTGCCGCTGAGAAAGAGTCCGCGAACCTTGAAGAGATTGGCCTTGTGCAAACCCAGAACAGCGCCGTACAGCATGGCATTGGACGGTGGAATACCGAAACCGTCAAACCCGGTCTTCTGCTGGCTGTTGGTTACAAACGAACCTGCGTAAAACCATTTGCTCTCAACCTCCGCGCTGATTCCGCGCCGGCTCAGGTAGGAGGTGGAAAAATCGGTATGATTGATCGACAAGTCCCCGGCCTCCAGCTTGAGGTTGCCCCGGTTGTAGCGAACCACCATGCTGGAGAGGTTGACGTGGCTTTCCGTATCCGAGATCTGGCTCATGTAGGAAAAATTGGAATCAAAATCAAACTGGTACTTGTCCTTTACGATATTGCGGTACAGCCGCACATTGCCGTTGGCTGTAAACGACTCCGCCGGCGGTTCGCTTTCATCGTACAAGCGCGTGTTACTGGACAGGCTGGCCGTCATGCGCAGCAAAGGATCCCGCTGTTTCGCCTCAGGTGAAGGCGAAACCCCGCTCTGTTGAAAATAAACCCGGGGCGTGGATCCGGTGTCCAGGTCCGTCACAGAAAAAACCGGCGATAATACGCCGGCGCGTTTTCCTTTTGACGACAAGACAAAATACTCCAGTTCACGGCCGTACAGTTTGTCGAGCGAAATCCGGTAGCCCGGTACGCCCGCTGAATCGGGCCGCATCAGGCGCACCTGATACGATTGTGTGCCTTTTGTGCGGTAGTACAGATAGTAAGATTCACCCGAGAGCGGTGCCGCAAGTTCAATGGAAACCGAATCGGAGCTGACCTCCAGACGCGGCAGAATGGTGGATATCGAAACATCCGAGGCGGTCAGGAATCCGGCACAGACAAGCAGTGTCAGCCAGCCGGCCGATATGGCTTTGCGTTTCATGATATCATCCTCCATTGGTTACTATAATAACCGGAATTGCTAAAAAAAGCATTCATGTTCATTCCCATGCAAAAAGGGCCTAGCGCATGCGGAAAGAACCGATCTCCGAGGTGGTCAATACGCGGCCCGAATCGTTCAATCCGCGCACCATCCAGTAGATCCAGGCGGCGTCCTTGAATGTCGTCATGTCCAAAACATAATGATCCATGGCTTTCACATCTCGCCATTCAATCTGGCTGTCTTCCAGAAACTGGAACGGGGCTTCCGATACAGCGATCTGGTAAACCGTGGCCGGGCGAATGGGTTTCCATGCCAAGCTGACAGTATCCGCGACGGGAATTTTAGATCCCACCTCCGGGCTCAGCAAAAGAATGGCGCCGCCGGAACTGACAAAGTAACGCAGCCGCGGGATCCTGCCGTTGAAACGATAATTGGTGAACTTTACGGTTAGTTCATGCATGCCCACATCGAGCGCGGGCAATTTCGGCATGTCCTGCGCATCCGCAGCGGCCACGCGGCCGTCTTGCAAAACCATGGAAAACAAGCTTAGTACCTGGCCATCCAGCTTCCATTGCCCCCGCAGCACTCCCCTGCCGCTGGACATGAGGCGCAGGGCATAGGCGGGGGGGCGGCTCTTGCGCGGCACAACCATATACGCCTTTCCCGAGGAAAAAACCAGTTCAAGCCCCTGCACCACGAAGCCGGGTACCAGCTCTACCACCCGGACCGTGCGGGTAAACGGTTTCTGTGAAGATCCGCCACTGTCTCGGGCGGTGATTTTGTATTCTCCCGTTTGCGCATACGCGTGGCGGATTTGTCTGCCGGCCCGGATCGCGGGTTTCCCTTCGCCCAGATCCCATGATACGTCCGGCCCGTCAAAACCTTCAGCCTGGATCATGAATTCTTCTCCCGGCAGAGCGAATTTCGGAGCTTTCAAAGTGCGATTGTCCGGTTGAACGTTGATCACGCTCTGAAATGGTGGAAATGTACTGGAGTTATCCGTCACCTTAATCTCCACACGCCCGGGAGTGGGGAATAGCACTTGATCCGCCTTGACACCCGAACTGCGGCCGGCCGGGCCCAGATCCCACTGGAATTGCCCCCCCTGGACTCCTTTCAATTCCAGGCTGACGGGTTCGCCGGCACGGATTCGCGGTGGCATGTCCAGACTGCGTTGATCACTTGAAATCATCAGCGTGGTTTCAATCGCCTTGCCGTCCCGCCCGCGAAAATCCACGGCTTTGACCCTGAAATTTCCCGGACTGCGGTACTGATGGGAAACCCGTGCCGGGCCGATACTGCGGGTGCCGTCACCGAAATCCCATTCCACCATGTTGTCTTTAAAATTCCGCGCTTCGAGCTGAACATCCGTTCCCACGAAATGCCGTGAGTAGACGCTGGTCAGATTGCGATTCTCCGCCAACACCTGGATCCGTTGCGTAACCGGAATTCCGGCTTCCCCATTGGCGTCAAAAACCTTGACTTCAACCACTCCTGCCCGGTTAAACAACCGTTTCAGTTGCAGGCCGGCGTTGCGTGTCTCTCCATCACTGAACTCCCAACGCACATTGGGCCCGATGCCATTCTGCAGCATCAGGTTCACTTCCGCTCCGGCGAAAACGGTATCCGGTACATATTGAATGCGGCGATGATCGCGGACGTTGACCTGGGTTGTCAGCGGAGTTTGCCCGTTGATGCGGCAGATGACAGTCACATTTCCGGGATCCAGGAAACGATGCGTAATGGTTGTGGGACGCCCGGCCTGGGTCTGGTTGCCGATCTGCCACTCCACTGAATTGGTGTTGACATTGGTGGCCTTGATATTCGCGGTATCCCCAACCTTTAATTGGGCCGGCTGAATTTGGATGCCGCGGCGGTCCTGGTTTACCTGTACCTGAATCGTGACCGGGGGTTCACTCGACCCCGCGGGTTTTACCGCTACTTGGAATTGCCCCAGTCGCGAATAGGCATGGGTTACCTGATGCCCGGCGCTTTGGGATTCCCCATCACCGAAATCCCAAGCCAGATTTCCCGGCGCAAAACCCTCCGCATTCAATGTTACGGTTTCATACAAGCCGGGTGTTGTGGAGTCCGCGGCTACGCGCCGGGGATCCGGCGCCACGTTAATAACCCGGGTTACGGGATTGCCCGAGCCCGCGACCTGAACCGATACGGTGAAGGTTCCCGCATTGTTGTAAGCATGTTGCACTGTGGCGCCGCCGCTGGTGGAGTTCCCGTCGCCGAAAGTCCACTGCAACGATCCTGATCCGAAGTTTCTGGCTTCGAATTGCATAGGGAAGTGCGCCCTGGGGGGGCCACCGGTCACTTCAATCATACGTGTATCAACCATTACGGTCAGATTGGCTTCCACTGCAACCGTGGATTGGCCATTGAAATCATAGGCTCTGACGGTAACCGCCCCGGGATTCGCGTATGTATGGGTAACGGGGCTGCCGGCATTCTGGATTGTGCCGTCGCCAAAGTCCCAACGGATCTGCGAATGTCCGAAATGCTGGGCCTGAAACCGCACTTCTTCTCCAACCTGGGGTGAGGGGGGTTGCACTTGAATCGTTCGCCGCTCTTGAATCTGCAGCATGCGCGTCACTTCTATGCCATTGGACAAGGTACAGCGCACCTGGAAGGTTCCCGGATCCTTATAAGTGTGTTGCACGCTGGCCCCGTTTTCCGGCGGTGAAGAATCCCCCAGTATCCAGGTGATGGAAACACCCTGGTTCGTGGAAGGGGGTCCACTCAGACCCAATGTCACGTTGGTACCGACCCACAGTTGGCCGCCCGGCTGCACCACGATTTCAGTCGCAATCAGGCCCAACGCGCATGCAATTAACGCCAAGATGAAAACGATCGTCTTTTTCACACAATCCTCCTCAGCTTCCCCGGCGCTGGGCGCCGGGAAACTCCGCACAGAATGCAGAAACATCCCTCGCTACTACTTATTCCACGAAGAAGCAAAATATCTCACTCAATCTGCTAATACCGGAAACGAAGCAATTGAAAGTTGCTCCAGAAAAACGGATGCGCAAATACCATCCGCCGCCCATCTGCCAATTGAAGGTCGGATTGCATGAACTCAAGTTTGGCCCGGCGCAATGCCAGCGACGCATCTCCGTGCCCCAGGTAATGACGGTAAAACAAGGGCAATACACGAGAACTGATTTCGTCCACGGGCCACATGGAGACCAGGGCCGAGCGGACTCCATTACGAGAAAACGCCGCCGCCATGCCCGCCAGCCCCGTCAGTCCCAGGATGCGTTGATCCGCGCTTTCACAGGCGCTGAGAACCAACAGTTCCGCCTGGACTGGAATGTGTTGGGTATCATTGGCCCGCAGTAGAATCGAGCCTCCCGGATTGGATGAATCCGGGGAAAAAAGCAATCCCGAATGCCATGGAGATGCCAGGTTGGGAATATAGTGCGTGGCCAGATGTACGATTCGGGCTCGGGGAGCATAGCGGCGAAAATTGGCGATGGTAAAAGCTTCGCCGGAAAACAGGCGCACCCGGTCCGCAGAAAAAAACCGGGCGATTCTGTTTACTTCCGTCACCGATGATGGCAAAGCGGAAAGCGGGGGATGATAGAGAGATTCATCAGCCGGACTCCGGCCGGCATGATCCAAGACCAGCGGCCCGCTGAACGCGACCAGGTCCAGTTCATCCGCATGCTTTTTCTGAAAGCGGCGATTCAGTAAAGTCATGCTGAAGGCCAGCGAAAGCCGGAAACGCTGGACCAGGTACTCCGCCGCGGCATATTCCGAAAAAACCGCCGTCGAAGTATCACCCTCATAGACAAAGCCGCTGACAAGAGCATCGAAAGGCAGGTGGAACAACTCCTTTTCCGGGATCACAATCAACTCGGAGATTCCCTCTAAATCGGATTGAAGCGGTGAAAGCAGCCGTTTATAGAGCGATAGGGCCAGTGGCAGGTCAAAATGCACCCTGAGGTAATCCACTCGGCCCCGGGCAAAATCGTTCAGGGGCTCAGTCAAAAGCAGAATGTCGCGGATCAGGGTGTCGCTGTCTGAGTCCAGGTAACGAAAGCGAAAACATGCACGACCCAGGGTAACGACCGCAACCTGGTTTTCCAGCAACATGAATTTGATCACCAGCTGATCCGGCTGCAGATATTCGCGAAACCGGGCCAGATCGAGCCTGGACGCTTCCAGATCCATGGACAGCGGCGGATCGGCGATTTTTAGTTCGCGCAACTCCCTGATTTGTCGCCGCAAGCGATGCAGTTGCTCTTGAAATCGCTCGCTGCTGTCGGATTCATTGCTGCGTGCAAGTATGCGATTGAATTGCTGTTGCAGGTAGGCTTCCTCGCGTTGAAGCGATAATTCCTTGCTGCCGCGATACACGATGCAACGGGCCAGCAACTCGTTTTTCTCTTCATGCAGGCGAATGGCATTTTCCAAAGCCGGCGCATCTCCGGTAGTGGAGAACCGTTTCAAGCGAAACCGGATCATGCGCGAGTACAGTGAATCCAGCCAAAACCTCCAGAAAGATCGCTGGCCGAACGCAAAAGAGGGAAGATTGCGCCGGAGCCCCAGGACTGCTTGCGTGTACGCGGCCTCTGCCTGACCCAGGTTGTTGTGCGCCTGCGCCAACCGGCCCTGCAGATAGTGGAAGAGGAAATAATGGGGATGATAGGGGGCAAACCGGTCGTCGATACGGCGCAGCAAATCGCCCGACTTTTCCAGCTCTTTTCTGGAAATCAACGCGTCGGCCAGATAAGCCATTACCGGAAACAGACCATCGAAATCGCGATTCTTCAACGCGGAGGCCACTGCTTCGGTCAACGATTTTTCCATGGCGGGCAACTGATTCAATCTCTCCAGGATCAATCCACGACGGAAAAGCGAGTCCCGCAGACACACATACTTCCCGAGTTCCCGCTCTTCCCGAATGCTCATGTCCACCATCCGCATGGCTTCCAGGTGGCGCCCGTTTTCCAGCAATGTCTGGCTGTATCGCGACAGGGCGCGGATCTTCAGCGGTTTCATGCGTCGCTTCTGGGCGTTGTCCAAGGCCCGCTGGAAAAACCGTTCCTGCAGACCGGGTTTGTTCAGCATTCCCAGGGCTACCGCGGCCCCCAGGCTGGCTTCTCCCGCCACTTCGGGTTCATCGGGAAAATCCTGGGCCCGGATAAAATGGCGCAACGCGGAAAACGCGTCAAGTGTCCGCAGTTCCATCATCCCCAGTTCGCGAAAAGCCGCCCCAAGGTTGGGAATTTCGCGATCGGTTCCGTCCAGTTTCACCAGGCGTTGCAGGTAGAGTTTCTTTTCTTCAGGCAGGTTCCGTTTATCATAATAGTGAACCAATTCAGCCAGAACCACTGCCTGAGAACGCTCATCCGGGCTGCGTTGCAGCGCGCGCAGCAACACGGCTTCCCGGTTGGAATCGGAATAGAAACGGGACAGCTCCAGCCAGGCATAACAATGAATGGCTTGGTGACGTCTGGAACCCAGTATTTCGCGGAAGAAACGCATGGCTTGCAGGCGGTCGTTATCGTCACGCGTTTTTTGACCGATATAACGCAGGGCTTTTGCATAAACGGCCGGCTCCGCTGAAGGGGAAAACTCTTGTATAAAGGCCATGCGCTTTTTGACACCGGGATTTTCAGCGCATAGATGACTGGTTGATGCGGTGACCAGAACCATGAGCATGGCCGGCCAGTACCAGATAGTGATTTTCCCCCTCACCGGGATATTGTACGTTCCCGCAAAATTAACTTCAACCGCATTGGTTAAATTTGATCTTAATCTCGCTTGCGTATATTATTGAATAGATGAAAGAGTTGATCGCGATTTTGTCTGTTCTGGCCGCAATTGGGGCGCACGCGTTTACTCCGGCGGATTTCGCCA
>JAFGNX010000158.1 GCA_016926835.1 Candidatus Aminicenantota bacterium
TCCCAGTAAGGCTGGAAACAGTTTTGCTTCTTTCTTTTCCAGAAGGAATGATTCACATGCCCCTTTCTTTTCGGGTTTTTTTGTGCTGCTTTTTTGAGATTGATTAATTGCATGATCATGACAACAAATTGTCTGAAGGAGTGAAAATGTGGAAGGAAACGGGATGGAACAAAGCATCATGCGTCAGCTGAAGGCGTTTTTGCTGACGGTTTTTCTGGCCGCGGGCCTTTTTTCTCAGACGTTGACTTCAGCTCCTCCCCAGGAAAAGGAAGTTCTGGAAAAAATCGATGTGAGCAGATCCGCCCTCAATGTGCGGGTATTCAGCAATAACAAGCCTGTTAAGGGCTTGAACAAAGAAGATTTTCGTTTGTTGGTAGACGGCAGGTCCACGCCGATTCAATACGTCCAGGAGCATGTGTTGAGAATCGACCCGGTTGACAGCCACGCGGATATAACGGGTACACCGGATGATGAGAGGTTTTTTCTGTTGTTGTTCAACATCAGTGATCACACAATCGATATGAAACCGGCATTGCACGCATTGTTTGCGCGGGTTTTGCGGCCCGGCGATCGATACATGTTGATGACCAATCGCTTTACCCTGAACAGCCGTTTGATTCGCGATCCCCAAATGGAGAAGGAAAAAGTCGCGCAGATCCTGGAAGTAGAAAAAAGCCGCGCCCGGGCCCACTTCGTATGGATGCGACAAGCCCTGCTCACAATTTATACCGATTACAAAGATATGCGGGTCAGTAGTGGAGGTGAAGCCGGGGGGGCTGAAGACCTGGCAAGAGAGGTGTTCATCACCAATTACAGTGACTTTGTCCAAAGCTTCAGAACCCGCTTCCTGCGCTTGGATGAAACCGAATATCTCCAATTGGGCCGATACCTCAACTCGCAACCCGGAGAAAAATATGTGATCAACTTTTTCCAGATGAGTTATCTTCCCCAGGTCAAACCGTTTTCAGCCTTGGAGGCGCAACTGGAAGGAGCGATGCGCTACCATGACCTGGTGCAGGCAATGTCTGTTCCAGATGAGATCGAGGAAATTGATTTGGCGCGTACGTTTTTGGACAGCGGCGCGGCCTTCCACACCGTTTTGATGGGGTCCTCTAACCAGATCATTCAAGACATGGATGGGAACTTTGATTTCAAGCCGTTGACGTTGAATTCCCAGAACCTGTTAACGAGAATCAGTAATGCCACCGGCGGAGCCGTGCTTCGGACAAACGATCTGGAACATTTTTTCAATGAATTGTTTTTTAAAGAAGATGTATTTTACACTTTGTTTTTCAAGGAAAACAAAACGTCCCAAACCGTTTCGCGCGCCATTCAGGTGACTGTGCCCGGTCGTGATTTCAGAACCGTTTACAACCGGGGAACATTGGGAGACCGTTTTCGATGGTTAAAGCGAAAAAGCCGTGACACCACTCCCGCGATCGCCCTAAGCGATATCAGGGTTCTGAATGGGGATCTACATTTCAATGTCAGCCGGGGCAAAATTGAGGTCAACGCTTCGAAAGTTGAAAGGAAACTGAGTGTCAGCGTTTTTGTTTTCAGCGAATCGAAAGGAGAGTTCGTAGAGAGTCGCCAAAAGGATGTCTCCGCGTTTGAACCCCAATTGGAGGTCAGAATCAAATTGGTTCAGTTGCCTCCGGGGGAATACAAGATATTTGTCGAAGTAATGGACGAGTTGACGGGAAAGAATGACCTGGCAATGACCCCTTTCCGTGTGAAAACAGTTTCAAGTGATCCGTGAGGATCGGGGCCGAGTCTTTCGCTGTGACATCTTCGTCTCTTGAACACCATTGCAAAAGATTGGGGTCAGATCTTGCGTTGCAGCTTGTCCGGCAGTCAAGCAGGACCGAGTTAGTGAATCCAGGGTATTTCTGACAGTTTTTCCATTTGGAAAATATTTCCATTGTCATAAGGCAAGATCGGACACACTCGTTTCTGATTCGATTCCACACCTCTCTCGGATTGCGGGTGTCACTCAAAGGAGGGTTGCACGTATATTGAGCAGGTTCCCGGCGGGAACCTCCAGGAGAAATGAAAATGAGAGTAAAAGTGGTTGTTTCCATTGTGCTTATGGTTTTAATCGCAGGCGCCATCAGCGGAGAGGATGACCCATACACCAAAGTGCGCGAAGAGGTTGTCAAGTTGTATCAGGCTGGAAAATACAAGGATGCCGCCGGAATTCTTGAGAAAAATTTCGACCGCTTTCCGGATCATACCAGTGCAATGGGGTGGAACTTGGCCGTCACCTACCTGAAACTGAAATCCCTTAATAAGGGATTGGCCGCTCTGAAAAGGGTGCATATGAAGGGTCACTGGTTCAACATCTGGGCACTGGACAGTCCTGCACTGGAACCTTACCGCAAACTGAAGGGGTTCTCCCGCCTGGTGGATCGCAATGAGGAATTCCGTACCAAGGCCCAGGAATCGGCTGCGCCGATTCTGAAGATCATCGAACCCGAAGGATTTGATGCGACAAAAGAGTATCCCCTGTTCATCGCCTTACACGGAGGTGGCGGGAACCTGGCGAATTTCATGCCCAAATGGACCTCTCCCATGCTGAAAAAATCCTTTGTTGTTGCATTCTTGCAGTCCTCGCAGGTGGTATCCATGGACGGCTTCTCCTGGGAAGACAAAAAAACCGCCAACCGTGAAATTTTCGAGGCCTATCAAGAGGTGTCCAACAAGTACTCTCTGACGGATGAGGTGCTGATCGGGGGCTTCTCCTCCGGGGGTATGGCCTCTATGCAACTGGCCATGGACGACGTGCTGCCCGTCAAAGGATTTGTGGTCCTCTGCCTGCCGGTTCCGCAGTCACTCTCTGATGAGCAAATCACGGCGGCGCGAAACCGGGGAATCCGGGGCACTGTGATTACTTCTGAACTGGACCGCCGCATCAAGGAGCAGCGCGCCATGGCGGACCGCTTTAAAGAATTGGGGCTGCAATATCAGTTCATTGTGACCCCGAATATTGGTCACTGGTTTCCCGAAGACATGGGAGCCAAAATCGACGACGCCATCGATCATATCCGTAACCGCTGAAAGGGAAGGGGATGGTTCTTTACAATTAACTTAACGTCTGCCTTGCGACCTGGACTAGAGGTTCAACTATGGGAATGTATCGTATTTATAGCTGAAGCCGGGTTACATCAGGCCAGCAGCAGGAAGGCGATGATCCCTGAAGTAAGAAGAACAACTCCCGAAGCGACGGTCACAATCCGCATCTGTTTTTCTTTTTTATTCATTTCCGCCCAGCATTTTTCACTTTTACGCGACAAAAGGGTGGAAATCATCACTGTGATCATGGTCAGAGCGGCGATGAACACGGGAATGAATTTTTTCATGTCTTCCCCAGGATAACATACGTTCTTGCGTACGCCATGGTTTTCAATATCTGTAGGGACCTTGGGTCAGGTCTTTCATTGTTACTTTTGCGGCACTCAGGCAGCAGCGGGTCAGTCAAATTTGAACTATTTTGTCAATTTTTACATTTTCAAAATACCGGCATTGTCATAATGTAAGACCTCCGTTTTCTGTGATGCGGTTTCCTTGAATTTTCCGGTTCATCGCCCTAGAATCAAGCAATGGGGAAAAGCCGTTTCCCGTTGATCTCTTCCCCGGTTGCGATCAGGAGGACGCCATGCGTTTGTGCCGTGCCATCATCATACTGTTTCTGCTTGCTGCCGTATTGACGGCGACGCTTCCAGCTGGAGCCCGGGCCGAGGTTCCCTCACCGGAAACGTATTTCGGGGTCAAACCCGGAACCGACCGGGAGCTCATCCA
>JAFGNX010000021.1 GCA_016926835.1 Candidatus Aminicenantota bacterium
CGCGCGGCCATGTCCCATACCGGGGCCATGATGGGGTCCGATGAGGTGGCACAGGCCCTATTGGCCCAATCGGGTGCGATCCGCGTGGACACCCTTTCCGAGTTGTTTGATTACGCCTCCGCCTTTTCCATGCAGCCTTTGCCGCAAAAAGCCTCAGCGGTGATCCTCTCCAACGCCGGCGGCGCAGCCATTGTTTCAACCGACGCCTGCGCCCGCCTAAAAATCCCCCTGGCCGATATCACGGAAGTACGCCCGGAGATCGACGCGCTGATCCCTCCCTGGGGCAGTTCGCGCAACCCGGTGGATATCGTGGGTGATGCCGATTACAGGCGTTTCGCCAGGGTGATGGACCGGGTAATGGCACAGGAAAACGTGGGGGCCGTGGTGGCCATGTGTACGCCGTCGGCCACGCTGGATTACGACCGCCTGGCCGGCGCGATCGTTGAGATGGCCCACAAACACAACAAGACTGTTCTGGCCAGCCTGATGGGAGACGAAGAGGGGCCGGAAAACCGCCGCATTCTCAGGGAGGGCGGCGTTCCCCATTACCGGTATGCCGAGGACGCGGTCAGCGCGCTGGGCGCGATGATGCAGTTTCGCAACTGGCTGAACACGCCGCTGCCGGCGGCGCGTGATTTTGATATGGACCTGGATACGGTTGAAAAGCTGGTCGAAAACGCGCTGGCCGCCGGGCGCCGCCACCTGCTGGAGCCCGAAGGCCTGGAGTTGTTGCGGGCCTGTGGTTTCCCTTATCCCGCTCACACTTTGGCGCGAAACGAACAGGAGGCGGTTGCGGCCGCTGAAGCAATCGGCTTTCCCGTGGTGATGAAGATCGTATCCGCGGATATTGTTCACAAAACCGATTCCGGAGGCGTGGTCCTGAATTTGAATAGTGAATCCGCCGTTCGGCGCGCTTTTAACGACCTGGTATCGTCCGCCCGCAATCACGCGCCCGGCGCGGTGGTTGAGGGTGTGCTGGTGATGGAGATGGTTGCGTCGGGATACGAGATGATCGTGGGCGCCCGCCGTGAACCCCGCATGGGGCCGGTGGTCATGCTGGGCGCCGGGGGTATTCATGTCGAGGTCTTTAAAGATGTTGCCTACCGCCTGGCTCCGGTCAGTCCGGACGAAGTCCGCGGCATGCTGGCACAAGTGCGGACGGCGCGGCTGCTGGACGGATTTCGCGGCGCGCCTCCGGCGGATACCGAAACCCTGGTTGAGTGCGTGGAACGCTGTGCCCGGCTGATGCTGAAATGCCCGCGAATCCAGGAGATGGACATGAATCCCCTGCGGGTGCTGGAACAGGGCCGGGGCTGCCGTGTACTGGATATCCGCGTGGGCCTTCGTGATGCCGCGGAATCAGTGAAGTGAACGGCGGGGGTGAAAGATCTTTTTTGCACGGAATGCGTAATCATACGTGGAGTGAAAAGATAGGAGGGTTGCAAATGATGTTGACTCGCAAAAAGAAAATTCGTTTGATGGCCGTAATCCCGGCCCTTTTGTTGCTGGCTGTTGCCGTTGCCTGTTCGGGCGGTGAGAAAGAGGTGGTTCCGGTTCCCGAAACCATCGTAAACGACGGGGTGCCCCCGATTCCGGCAAGCATCGCCGCGGACATGAAGCGCTACACCGACATCAAGTCGACGGCTTTTGCGGACTGGTTGCCCGCGGACGAAGGCATGGTGGTGGCCACGCGCCGGGGAAACACCACCCAGCTTTGCGCCCTGGCCCAGCCCGAAGGGGATTTGGTGCAGTTGACCGACTTTTCTGAACCTGTCGGCAACGCGGAAGTCTGTCCGGATGCGCAAAAGCGTTTCCTCTTGTTCAGCAAGGACAGCGGTGGTGATGAAAAATACCAATACCACCGCCTGGACCTGGATTCCCGCGAAACCACCCTGATTACGGACGGCAAATCCCGCCACATGGGGATATCGTTCAATCACTTGGGCGACCGTATCGCGTATGTCAACAACCGCCGCACGGGCATGCTCTTTGATGTCTACGTGACGGATCCCCTCAACCCGGACAAAGAGAAAATGGTATTCGAGGCGCGGCGTCCCGCTTACTACATGCCGGTGGGCTGGTCCCCGGATGATCGTCGACTGCTGGTGTTGGAATACATCTCCGCCAACCAGGTCAACTCCCTGGTTGTGGACCTGGAAACCGGAGATAGCATGGATATCACCCCCGAAAGTGATGTTCCCCAGGTGTTCGGCATGGGCGGATTCACAAGCGACGGAAAATGGGTGTACGGCTTGACGGACCGGGGCGGGGAGTTCCACCGACTGGTGCGCATGGAACTCGAGACCGGTCGCATCCTTGACGTAACTTCCGGCATCGAGTGGGATGTAGAGAACGTGGCCGAATCCCGCGACGGGACCCGCATGGCGTTTACCGTCAATGAAGACGGCATTTCCCGGCTTTACCTCCTGGATCCTGCCACTTGGGAGTATACGCGGGTGGACGTGATCCCCACCGGGATGGTGGGGGGGCTGGCATTCGATTCCGCCGGCAAGCGCCTGGCCCTGAATCTGAACAACTCGCGCATGAACGGTGAAGCCTTCCATCTCGACCTGGAGAGCATGAACCTGGTACAATGGACCCGCAGCGATACCGGCGGCCTGGACATATCCGCTTTCGCTGAACCGGAACTGATCCATTACCCCACCTTTGACCAGGTAAACGGCAAACCACGCATGATTCCCGCGTTCTACTATCGCCCCCCGGGCGATAAAGGTGAACCCTTCCCGGTCATCATCGACATTCATGGCGGTCCCGAAGGCCAGTACCGGCCGCGATTCCAGGGGACCTTCAACTACCTGATCAACGAATTGCGCATCGCGGTGATCGCGCCCAACGTGCGTGGCTCCAGCGGTTACGGAAAATCCTACCTGTTGCTGGACAACGCAATAAAGCGTGAAGACTCGGTCAAGGATATCGGCGCCCTGCTGGACTGGATTGAAACCCGTCCCGAGCTGGATAAGAAACGCGTGGCCGTGTACGGCGGCAGTTACGGCGGGTACATGGTGTTGGCTTCCATGATCCATTACAACGATCGCCTGGCCGCCGGAGTGGACATCGTGGGTATCAGCAACTTCGTCACCTTCCTGAAAAACACCTCGGCCTACCGGCGGGACCTGCGGCGCGCGGAGTACGGTGACGAACGCGAGATCAGTGATTTTCTCAACAGTATCTCTCCCACCACCAACGCCCACAAAATCACCATTCCCCTGTTCGTGATCCAGGGCCAGCAGGATCCGCGGGTGCCCGCTTCGGAAGCCCAGCAGATCGTGGAAACCGTGCGCAAGAACGATGTGCCCGTCTGGTACCAGGTGGCCACCAACGAGGGCCACGGGTTCCGCAAGAAAGACAACCGCGATTTCATGACCTATTCCATCGTGCGCTTTTTCCAGGAGTACCTGCTGAAGTAAGCCCGAATACTGTTGGAACGCGGCCCGCCGGAAAACTCCCGGCGGGCCCGCGCGGTTGACAAGCACCCCCGCGTAGAGTAGCCTCTGGGTGGGGTTTTTGCCACCATCGCCCCGGGAGGTATTTCATGTCGCAACGCATGATTGATCAATTCATGGAAATGGTCCAGATCGACAGTGAATCGGGAAACGAGGCCAAGTTTATCCAATACCTGAAAAAAGAGTTTGAAGCCCTGGGCGCCCAGGCGCAGATCGACGATTACGGAAATCTTGTCGCGCGACTGCCGGAGAAGGGCTGTCGCGGTAAGGATCCCATCCTGCTCTCCTGCCACGCCGACACGGTCAAACCGGGCGTGGGCATCGAACCGGAGTTGAAAGACGGGGTGATCCGTTCCCGGGGGAACACCATCCTGGGAGCGGACGACAAGGCGGGAATCGCCGAGATGTTCGAAGCCCTGCGCACGGCCGATATTCACCCGCCCGTGGAGATCGCCATCAGCCGCCAGGAGGAAGTGGGGTTACACGGGGTCAAGAACATGGATTTCTCTTTGATTACGGCGCGCAAGGGATTCCTGCTGGATAACGACACCCTGGACACCATTGTGATCGGCGGCCCTTCATATTACGCCATAGATGTGGAAGTCACGGGACGTTCCGCTCACGCGGGTATGGAACCGGAGAAAGGCATCAACGCCATCCAGGCGGCGGCCCGGGCCATCGCGGCCTTGCCCCTGGGCCGCCTGGACAAGGAAACCACGGCCAACGTGGGAGTCATCAGTGGCGGCATGATACGCAACGGCGTGCCCGACAAGGCGGAATTCCTGGCCGAATGCCGCAGCCTGACCCATGACAAGGCAGAGGAATTGGCCACACGCATGGAGAAGACCATCCGCGAAGAGGTGGAGAAATCGGGCGCCAAGGTTACGATCAAGACCGACAATCTATGTCGCGCCGTGGATATTCCCGAAGATTCCGAAACCGTGTTGATCAGCAAAAAGGCGCTCAAGAGCGTGGGGGTGCATGCCACCACGACCTTTATCACCGGGTTCACCGATGCATCCATCTACAACAACCAGGGCATCGAGATGGCCGTGGTGGGCATCGGCGCGCGGTTGGAACACTCCACGGAAGAACATATTCACGTGGAGGACATGGAAAAAGCGCTGGGTATGATCAAAGAGATTTTGCGCCTGACGGCGATGTAGGGGCGCACGGCGTACGCCCTTAAGTTGAAAAGTTGAAGAGTTGAAATACCCTTTCGGGCACAAGAGGGAAGAAGTTGATAAAGTGGCAGGGTAGGGGCTGACCCTTCCCAACCGTATTATTTCATTCAATCGGCGGAATAGCGGAACAAAATCAGCTTGACATTCTCCAGAATCCATCCCAGAATACGAGCATGTTTGCGGGCAACAGGCATGTGACCGCAAGGGCCACCTCGGGGATCCTCTTTTTCTGTGTGATGGCGACAATCGCCACGTCCGGGGATCGGGAGAAATTGGGAATGCGTTTTCCAGACGTCATGTCAAAGGATTTGAACGGCAAGATATGGACCCTGCCCGCCGACCTGGCGGGCCGACCGGCTTTGCTCCTGGTGGCTTTCCAGCGCAGGCACCAGTCCCTGGTGGATGACTGGCTACAGACCGTTACCGATCTGGAGTCTGATTATCCACTTCTTCAGGTTCTGGAACTTCCCGTAATCGCGGCCCTGAATCCCGCCGCCCGCTGGTTCATCAACAGCGGCATGCGCGGTGGTATCCCCGATCGCGCCGCACGGGGGCGGACCATAACCCTGTATCTGGACAAAGAGGCATTTCGCAGCGCACTGAATATTGAAGACGAAGAGACGATTACCGCTTTTCTGCTGGATATGGATGGACGGGTTGCCTGGAGGCATAGCGGGCCGCGGACTGAAGCGGCCGGCGGAGAACTGAGGAATGCCTTGGCGTTACTAAAAGGTGCATCACAGTGAACGATGAACCCATGCTGGGGATGTCGCAATTTTCCGGTGATCCCGGTTCTTGGGTGGAAGCGGATATCCGCCGTCTGGTTGAAGATCGACCCTTCGGCGTGTTGAGCACCCAGGCGGAATCGCAACCCTACGCATCCCTCATCGCCTTCGCGTTTACCCCGGACCTACGTGTTTTTTTCTTTGCAACGCCTAAGGCCACGCGTAAGTTTCGCCTGTTGTCGCAATGCAGCCGGGTGGCCCTGCTGGTGGATGACCGCTGTCTGCATCCTGGACAATTCATGGAAGTTCAGGGTGTTACCATTACAGGCCGGGCCCGGCAATTATCCCCAAAAGGCCGTGAATGGAGATCCGCCCGCACCCTTTTTCTGGACCGCCACTCCCAATTGCGGGATTTCGTGGATTCTCCTTCTACGGCATTGTTCCATGTGGACGTGGTGCGGGGTTTCCATGTCAGTCGTTTCCAACAGGTGTTTGAGTGGACTCCCGCCCGGTCGAAATGATCCTGCCCCTGGATCGATGTGCAAAACCATCCACCGCCAGAGTAGGGGGAAAAGCACGCATGCTGGCGCGCCTCATGGATCTGGGCTTTGCCGTACCTCCCGGGATCTGCCTCACTGTGGTTGCCTATGAGCGATTTGTGCGGGAGCATGATCTGGAGCCGGTACTGCAAATGGAATTGGAACGCAAGCGATATAAGGATATGCGCTGGGAAGAGATGTGGGACAGTGCTTTGCGGTTGCGTTCCCGTTTTCTGAATGCAACGTTTCCCGCCGACATGCAATCCGCAATCACAGAAAGCCTGCTTCACGAGCATGTGGCCGCTCCGTGGGTTGTGCGCTCTTCCGCCCCGGCCGAGGATGCCAAAGGAACCAGTTTTGCCGGCCTGCATGAGTCCGTCGTGGGCGTGCGGGATTATGGTGAACTATGGGATGCCCTGCGAACCGTTTGGGCCTCCCTCTGGTCTGATGCGGCCATTCTTTACCGCCGCGAACTGGCGTTGGATTCAAGGCGCAGCCGCATGGCGGTAGTGATACAGAGCTTGGTGGAGCGTTCTCCTTCCGGCGTGGCTTTTGGACGTGACCCCCGCGAACCCCGGAGCAACCGCAGTGTGGTGGAGGCGGTTCCGGGGCTTTGCAAGGACCTGGTGGACGGTGAAGTGGATCCGGACCGTTGGATCATCGAAAATGCTGACGGCCGGATTGTAGAGCGGCGCACTGGTGGTCGCGAAGATGCCGATATCGGGCCTTTGTTGGGGGATGAGTCGTTGAAATATTTGTGGCGAGTGGTGCGTTCCCTGGAAGAGGCTTTCGATTTTCCTCCGGACACGGAGTGGACGGGACGGGATGATGATCTGGTGCTGCTGCAGGCCCGGCCGATGACCACCGCTCCACAAGATGATAAAGCCGAATACCTCTCTTTGCGTCCCGGTCCGCAGCGCTTGAGAAGCCTGGCCAGACGTGTGGTTGAAGAGTTGATTCCCCAACTGGAGGCCGAGGGACGCAGGTGGTCGCAAGAAAACCTGGAAACAATAACAGACCCGCGATTGGCGGATGCATTGCAGCATCGCCTGGAACGCCTTTCCCATTGGAAAAGGGTATACAAGCGTGATTTCATTCCCTTTGCCCACGGCGTGCGCGCACTGGGACGCTACTACAATGATTTGATGCGTCCAGACGATCCGTATGAGTTTCTCGACCTGTTGCGGGGTGCCGATATGCTCGCGTCCAGACGCAATCGTGACCTTGCCGGCCTGTCCCGGGGACTGGCGAAGAATGCGGACTTGCGTCGAGCCCTGCAGGAATGGTGGGATTCCGGCCGAAAACGACCGGAACTTGATTCCGCCCTGAAAAACGTCAGTGGCGGAAAGGCTTTCGTCAATAAACTGGAAAAAGTGTTGGCTGAACACTTCGATGTAGCCTTTGGCGATACGCGCCTTTGGGAAGAACGGGCTGACGTAATTGCGGTAATCCTGGAGATGTCGCAATTAGAGCATGCGCCATCCCACCGGAATGTCTCTAAAGAAGCCCGGAGACTGGAGAAGCGTTTCCTGGCAGCCGCGGGTCCCCGTCGCAAAAAGGAAGCGGAAGATGTCTTGCGTATCGGGCGACTCTCCTGGCGGCTGCGCGATGATGACAACATCCTGGTGGGCCGACTGGAGAGCCAGTTGCGCCGGGCCCTGGATCTGGTTGCGGAACGGTTGCACACACAGGGCCGGATCCCCTCTGGCAAGCCGGTTCCCCTGAGCGCGGTCCCGCTCGTGATGGAAGCCCTGCGTCATCCGGGTGGCGGGGAATTGACCTGGCTGGAGCCGGTTTCCCCGGAGGGTGCCGGGAAACCGTTCGCCGACGGAGCAAACCGACCCCGGCAATTGACGGGGCAGCCGGCTTCACCGGGCATGGCCACCGGAGCGGCGCGGGTGATTGCCGTTCCTGCGGACCTGGCGCGTTTTCGTGCCGGGGAAGTGCTGATATGTGACGCCATCCAGCCCAACATGACCCACCTGGTACCCCTGGCTGCGGCTGTGGTGGAACGCCGCGGTGGGATGCTGATCCACGGCGCCATTATCGCACGCGAGATGGGTATTCCCTGTGTCAACGGCGTGCCCGCCGCGGCCCACGTCATTCGCAACGGCGACGTGGTTACCGTGGACGGGCACCTGGGCATCGTCACCCTGGGCGAGCCCGAATTCGACCTGGAAACCGCCGCCGCCGGAATAGTGGAAACAATTGGGGGCGGTCCACGAAAACGCCCTTGATGCCTGTCACCTGCTTGCCCGGCGAAGCCTTGGCGAAGACGGACCTCCTGCCACCTTTTCTTTAACTTTTTCCCAGCGCAGCCCGGTGATGACCAGGGCCAGACTCGCCGCAAACAATTCCTGCTCAGGATCTGAGAATAACTCCTCGTACAGATGATTCCAGGTTTTTCTGGA
>JAFGNX010000159.1 GCA_016926835.1 Candidatus Aminicenantota bacterium
AGATTGCCGCTGCCTTCGCCCGCCAGCAGGGACGCCCGGTAAATGCGCACATAGGGAAGTTGACTGTTGTTTAAAGCATCAGAAATCTGGACGCCGTTGCGTACATCGCTCAGGGCCCGGGTTACCACCTCCCTGAGAGGTCCTTTGCGCATGCCTTCCAGGATGACTTCCAGTGCGCGGATAAATGATGAGCCCGCACGCAACAAAACGGCCAGTTTCTGGTTAAACAAAAGGAAATCGCCATAGCGGATGCGCCTTGAAAACAGGTTTCGCAACGACCGGTTCATGCCGAACAGGCGCTGGGCCGAGATCAGTTTTTCGTCCCCATCGCCCGCGTACAACGTTTCCAATTCACGCCGGTTGTCGGCGAATACATCTCTTTGTGAAATCCTGCCGGCTACATCACAAAAGCGACAGCGATAATAGGGCATTTACACCAACCCGGCCTGTCCTGCGAAAAACGGCTCGAGTACTGGAGGGATCCGTACACCGCCGTCCGCGGTCTGAAAATTCTCCATGATGGCGGCCACGGTACGTCCGACGGCGAGGCCGGATCCGTTCAACGTGTGCGGAAAAGATTTCCGGCCTTTCCCATCAGAAAGCCGGATTCCGGCCCTGCGGGCCTGGAAATCATGGAAATTCGAGCAGGAAGAGATTTCCATATAGTCATTGCGTGACGGCATCCAGACCTCGATATCATACGTCTTGGCTGAAGAGAATGACATATCACCACTGCATAGCAACACCACGCGATAATGCAGATTGAGCCTTTGCAAGATTCGCTCCGCGTCCATGGTCAAAGATTCCAATTCAGCTGACGAACGGTCCGGGACCGTAAATTTGAGCAACTCCACCTTATTGAACTGGTGATTGCGGATAATGCCGCGCACATCCTTGCCGTAAGACCCGGCTTCGCTGCGGAAACATGGCGTATACGCCACGTACTTCAGCGGTAAATCAGCCGCATTCAGGGACTCATCTCGATGCAGGTTGGTCAGAGGCACTTCGGCGGTCGGGATCAGATAGAAATCCTGATCCTCAACCTTGAACAGATCTGCCTTGAATTTTGGCAGATTCCCCGTGCCCGTAAGGCTGGCCGCATTGGCCAGAAAGGGCGGCAACACTTCCGTATATCCGTGCTCCCGTGTATGGATGTCAAGCATGAACTGGATCAGGATTCGCTCCAGCCGAGCCAGGTTCCCGAAGTAAACCGCGAAGCGGGCGCCGGCGATCTTGGCGGCACGGGGAAAATCCAGCCTGCCGATTTCACTGCCCAATTCCCAATGCGGGCGCGGTTCAAATTCAAAAAGGGGCTTGTCGCCCCATTGCCGGACTTCCCGGTTATCGGCGGCGTTCCGTCCACTGGGAACCGAATCATCAGGCAAGTTGGGAAGATTCAGCCGCAAATCGTTGAACTCACTTTCCACTTCTCCCAGCTTCGCGTCCATCACCTCGATCTCATTTCCCATGGCGATACTCTGCTGTTCCAACTCTGTTGTATCGCTGTTATCGCGTCGCAGAATGCCAATCTCTTTAGATAGGGCTTTTCGCTTGGCCTTGAGCACTTCCGCCTGGGTAATCAGGCTTCGTCGTTGTTCATCCATCACCTGAAATGCATCGCTATCAAAATCCACCCCCTTGGAAGCAAGCTTTCGCTTTACCTGTTCAAGGTTTTGACGCACATAATTCAGATCCAGCATAGCAGGATTATAGCATAGCCCCAAAGGGCAGACCAACCATCTGTCATCCCATGCTGCGGATAGTGCCCTTTTGCAACTGTTGCGCCTGCTTATGATCCCGTTCGCACACCCAGCTTGACTTCAACCGCTGTAACCCGGTAGTATGACATTGGCCCGAAAACAGTATCGGGTACAGCCGGACCTGTATTTGGGAACAGGCGTTGGGGGTATGACCATCCGGTTCCGGCATGGGAGTCCGTTCCCGCTGAATAACAAAACTACACAGACAATGCAGCGCAAAGACGTGACCGGGGATCTGTTGAAAGCCCTGTCCATCGGGCTGGGCGGGTCTCCGGCGATTGAATCATTTCTCCACCAGTTGCCGGAACTGCTGATGCGTCACCTGCCCCTGAAACCCCTGATCGTGTTTTACCGCGACGGCAACGGAAACCGTTTTTCCGCCTACGGGCGAACACAAGAGATCGGCAACGTTTCTGACCTGGCCGATGACAGCAACCTGATCACCTGCTTCAAGCACCGCACCAATCCACTGGTCATCAATGGCCGTTCCGACATGTATCGCGTCCTTTTCAATCGGGACACCAACGGCCTGATCGACCACCTCGGGATCAATCTCATGTTGCCGATTCATTTCCATGGCTACCATCGCGGAGTGGTGGCGGCGCGAATGGAGCGCAAGTGCCGTCTTTCTCCCGATTCAATGGCACGGACTCTTGATCAATGCGCGGCCGTCATCATCCCCGCTGTCGAGATGGAGCGGTTGGAACTGGAGAATGACCGCAACTACTACCGACTGTTTAAATTCGACCGCCTGGTCCTGCTGGGCCAGATGGCGGCCGCCATCGCCCATGAGTTGAAAACCCCCATGAGTACGGTATTGTTGGAACTCCAGGAGTTACAGGACGGAGAACTGGACTCAACTGAAGCCACGCGCTCATTCGGCAAAATCCGTTCCGAGATGATCCGCCTGAATGAGTTGATTGAATCCCTGCTCAGTTTTTCCCGTTTCCGGCCCATGCAGATGGAAGCAGTTGACCTGAAAAAACTGGTGGAATCAACGCTGGAGAGCCTTCCCTGCAAACGCATTCCCGCCGGCACCCGAATCCACACTCAATTCGAGAAAGCATTGGTGAGTCACGCAGACCGCAATCGCCTTCATCAGGTTTTGCTCAACATCCTGTTTAACGCATTTGACGCCGCGGGCCCGGGCGGAGAGGTCCAAATCCGTACGTATGCGGAATACGCGGAAACTAAAAGAGACAGGCGCCATATCATCTCCATCAGCGACAACGGCCCCGGCATTCCACAGGAACACAAGAACCATGTGCTGGAACCTTTCTTCACCACCAAAACCAATGGTACCGGCCTGGGACTGTACATATCATATGGCATCATGACCAGCCTGAAGGGAGACCTGGAGATCCAGAGCTCGAAAAAGGGCACCACGGTTCTGCTCGTTCTCCCGGGGAAATCATCATGAACGGCAAAGCAAACATCTTGATTGTCGAAGATGACAACGCCCTGCGGGACTCTCTGCGGCGCATCCTCATGCGGCGAAATTACAACATCGAAGAGTCCTCTTCCCTGAAGCAAGCGATTGCCGCAGTGAAAACAAACTCTCATGACCTGGTGCTCCTGGATTTGACTCTCCCTGACGGAAACGGCACCTCACTGTTGACCCGGATCCCGGAAGAAGACCGAAATCGCGTGATCGTTGTCTCGGGAACCCGCAACCTGGACATGGCTATCCAGGCCATGAAGATGGGCGTATACGATTTCCTGGTGAAACCGGTTGACCGGGAGATCCTGTTGGCCACCATCCAGAAAGCCCTGAGCGTCAACCGCCAGTTGGCTGGCTACCGGGAGTTGCGGGGTTCTCTACGCGATTTTTCCAGTTTTGACCGCATTCAGTTCCGCAGCCATTCGATGCGCGAAATGATACACAAAGCCCGGGAAGCAGCCGAGTCTGATCGCACCATATTGATTCAGGGTGAAACCGGCACGGGAAAAGAGCTGCTCGCATACGCCATTCACAATGCTTCCGGCCGCCGGCATCGGCCCATCATTCCAGTCAACTGCGCCGCAATCCCTGAACACCTGGCCGAATCAGAGTTGTTCGGTTTTGAGCAGGGGGCTTTTACAGGTGCCGATTCCAGTTATTCAGGACGGTTTCGCCTGGCGGATAAGGGAACCATATTTCTAGATGAAATCGGAGAGCTTCCCCAATCCATTCAGTCCAAACTGCTTCGCGTACTGGAGTCCGGCGAGGTTATCGCCTTGAAAAGCCGCCGGATGGACCGGCTGGACGTCCGCGTAATTGCGGCTTCAAACCGGGATCTCAAGCAAATGGTCGATACCGGTCTGTTTCGTGAGGATCTCTTCTATCGGGTGGAACAGATCCGCCTGGTCATTCCGCCTTTGCGTGAACGCCCTGAAGATATCAAGTTGCTGACCGATGGTTTTCTGCGCAGCGCGGCCCTTACCTACAACAAGGAATTGGTTCGCATATCCAGTGAAGCCCAAAAATACATGACATCCTACCAATGGCCTGGAAATGTCCGTGAATTGAAAAACACGGTGTTTGAAATCGTGACCTTTATCGACGGCACAGAAATTCAGCCCAGGCACCTGCCCACCAAGATCCTGGATCGCTCGATCACGCCAAATGAACCGGTCAGGACCCTCAAAGAGATTGAAAAAGAACACATTCACAGCGTACTTAAACAAACTGGATTCAATATCAGCCGTACGGCCAACATGTTGGGCATTTCCCGGCCCTCACTCTACAGGAAAATCAACGCATTCAACCTGAAGCGCTGAAAGATATTCAATTCAGCCGAGAAACTTATTGTACAACCGCATCAAGTCCATCTCTTCCAGGTCCAGGGCGGGGATGGGATCCCGAGGCAACATGCGGCCCTTCTTGATAAAGGACACGCGATCCGCAATTTGCAGGGCATAAAAAATATCGTCGGTCAGATAAAGAATCGCGTGACCGTTTTGGCGGCGTTGCGCCAGCAATTGATTGAACTCCAGTTCATACGCTTTTTTTTCACCATGTATCAGGTCGTTGCATATCAGGTTGGGAGCCGGGATCGCCAGGAGTATGGCCATGATCAACTTGCGAAATGTCTCTTCATCCGAATCCCGCAAGCGTTTTTCCAGTTGTTCTTCGCCTACATTCAGCTTGATCAGGATCTCGTATACGGCTTCCCGCGAAAGCCGGGCGGCGCGACAAAAAAATGCCAGGTGGGCTTTGAGCGTTGCTTCGGTATCAAAATCAGCGGCGTTTATCGGCTCCATAGCGACCACTGCGGCACCGGTTACCGCCGGGGTTCCCGAAAAGAACACTTCTCCCCGAACAGGGAGTGAAAATCCCCTCAATACCGCGAAAAGGCGCTGGCGCAAAAGTCCCTGTTTGCATAGCAGACAGAAAATCTCTCCGTCAGCCACGGTCAGGTTCAGGTTATGCACACAATCATTGCCTTTGCCCAGCATCAATCCGGACAGGCGGATCATGGTTCTTTCACCAGGCGCTGATAACGCCGCTGGGACCAGGCGCACATCATGATCATGTAAAGCAGAATCAGGCACACCCCCCACCCGAACATGGCGGTGATGAAACTGGGAGACTGGTAGACATTTTCTCCGGGACGAACAAATGACTTGACTTTCTCCGCTCTGTGAAAGTAATGCTGTTGAAAAAAGAACCGCATGAAACGTTCCTGGAGATGCATGACATACTGTTTGAATTCCAGGTATCCGCAATATCCCAGCCCGGATATCTCTCGATTGATGAACAGGAAAAACTGGGTCGGGATCAACAGAGACACGCGTTCGTATTGCCGGATCAGTTTGGAAACCCGCCGTGTCAGGTCAAACTCAATATTGCGGTTCAGCAAATGGATGTTTTTCATAAAGAAATGGACCTGGTCCCGGACCACCGCTTTCATGTCGACATCCTTTCGCCGGCTCATGTTGCGGACATGTTCCACCGCCCGGGCTTCGTTTTCCAGCACCACCCGTAGCTTCTGGAAATTCAACGAATCATTGGATGGCAACCGTTGCGACCTGACGTAGACATATTCGGTCACCAATTCCGGGATCAGAAACACCAGGGCAAACCATATCAGGAAACTCCATAGCAGGGTGTGTTTACGGAATCGGAAAACGCCTTTAAGTGTGAACCCCAGGATGAAAAAAAAAGCCAGCATGAGCCACAAAAGCAGTCCAGCGGCCATCAGGTGGCGAATCTCGGCCGGAGTAAAAGCGATACTCCCGCACAGGACCAGAACACAAATGGCCGTGATGGGAACACAGAAAAGCACGGATAATACCGCAAAGCGGCTTAAGAGAACTCCCCAGAACACGCGGGAATAGCCCAGAAACTGCATGCGCAAGGCGAGGGCGGCCCGGCTTGAAAAAGTCGTCGCCCCGCTGTACACCATGATCAGCGTCCCTGTGACAAAAAGAAAGCCGAACACATCGCTGAAGTAGCCTCTGACTGAAAAAAGCTGTCGTCCTTTGTGCACATTGTATATTTGAACCAGCTCACTCATGTCCACCTTGCTTTCCACACTGGCCAGCAGTCTGCTGCTCTCGGTAAAAACGGCCAGGGGTGATGGTTCAAAGAGCACGCGAAATCCAAGAGCCGCGTACTGGGCGTAGTTGACGTATTGGGGAATCCGCTGCCGCTCATAATCGACAAACGCCTGTTTCTCCAATTGAAACGCGGCATGATTGCGATAGCCGCTGACCACCAGGAAAGCGGTTATCAGCAGTATGATAGCCCCAACCCCGACAATGCGGCGGTCACCCAGCACGCGACCGCTTTCAAAACAGAGAAACTCCCGGATCATATGCGCTCCCCGCTGATCATATCAGCCGCCGCAACCGGAATGCAAACCAAACTCCCCGGCGGAGAGAGCCTTCCCCCCCCTTGTTTCCGCCGGGGAGCCTGGATCAACCAGAATGAACAATTCTGTCAGGCATTGTAAAACACCAGTGTGGCGTAATTGCCATACAGGATGGCATCCGAATATCCCTGCAACAATTTCCATATCGATTCAATGGGAGGACGAACGCCCTGCTGCATCAGTTCCCGGATCTTTTGCATCCCCAGGATGATTTGATCAACATGAGCCAGGTTCCGGCGCAGTACGCCGGGGATATCACCGTTCGACAGGGATTCCGCCACCCGGTCCATAACCTGGACCATCAGGTTGTTCTTAAACGCAAATCCGCGATAGTCAAAACAGCGCAACCGATCCAGAGCCGCGGCATCGTACTCTGAAACCACGGCACTGGCCAGGACTTGAGCGTAGCTTTCCCTTGAACAGATCAGTTTTTCAATGGCTGAATCCGCCAACTCCACACCGCGCTTGAAATCGAAATCCGCCCCGTACCCGGTTTCCACTTCGCTGAACAACAGGAAGGCATCGGCATTTGATTCAAGAAAGATCGACGTTCCCTTGATCACACGGCTGTCGATAGCCTTTCCGTCACCGCCCAGATAGGGAGGGATCCCGTTCATCAGCACCAGGGCATGCAGGTAAGTAAAAATCGTCGCCAGGATTAAACCGATCAGCACCACCTTGCCCGTGGGAAAAGCGTTGTTTTTTTTCATCTTGAATCTCCTTGTTGCGACAGCTTTTCTCTCCCGGCTACCGTCGCTGTTTTCCAGCCCATCCCTTAACGTTTCTGTCCGGCTTCAACCACGATCCTCCGGCCTTGACGCTGCAACTGACGAAAAACGTCGTATTGACGGCCGAACCTGTCCTCAATCCACAGGAAATAAACCACATCGGAAATATCCACCCGGTCAGGCCATTCGATTTCCAACAGGAAAACGCTTTGATCGTGACAAGTCGGCGCCCGCGCCCGCAGTCTGTCTACAGCCACTACCGTGGGACCCCGGATCCCGCTGAATTGCACCACGACTTCTCCGCGACCCCAGTCCGATAATCCCGGAGCCTTCTCGGGTAATGCCGATTCAATATCAACTCTCCACAATTTCACTCTCTTCCCCATCCAGAAAAAGGGGAACCGTAACCGTCCAGAGTATCAGGATTACCGAAGCCAACCAGGAACGATAAAGCCCCCAAAAAACAAACGGCCCTCTCAACGTATACACCCATACAATGAAGGACACAGTGCTTGCCGCCAACTGCCCGGGGCGTCTTACCTGCTGAAAGCGGCACAGATACAGGGGAGTCAACACCATCAGCAATATAGCCGCGGCGGTGATTGCCCATGGCCCCGAATCCTGCGGGATTATGCCCTGAACCGCCACCCAGGCGGCGATGATTTCAGAGGGGATCAGTTTCAGCAGTCTGTCTGAATAACGTTGCGCGGTCCGGATCTGTCGGGCCATTTCTACTTGCCTCCGGCTTCGAACTCGCGATCCCGGATGTCTTTCAGAGTTACCTCCCGCAATATCGCCTGCAAAGACGGCCCGACCCTTTTCACGAGTTCCATGAGTTCTTCCTCAGGAATCCGGATGGCCCGGGCCCAATAGCCCAACTCCCGTTTTTCGGCAATGTTAACCAGCATGACCTTCTGCAGGTCACTTTCCTTTCCGGCCGTTCTCTGCTCCGAATCGGACTTCATCATCACACCTTCTTTGCATGCAGCCGTTCACGCGATTTGAAAAAACTTCGCAACTCCCGCAGCATGAACGATTCCAACACCGGATCCGTAGCTGAAAACAATTGATAATACTCGGTATTATGCTCTTTTTCATTGCTTCCGGCATTCCCGCATATCCCGCAAGTGTATTATTTTGTTACACTTCAGTTGGAAAAACACCTGTTTGTCATTGGTATCAGTGGATTTCAGCCTTTGAGGACAGAGTGTCAATTTTTGATACACTCTGACCCAATGGTGCACATTCACTGATCATTCAATAAAACCTGATCCGGACATCTGTATCTATTCTTTACATGGGCGTTTCCTTGTTCTCGTTCATGAGGCCATGTTTGCGCATCAGGTTGAACAAGTGGGTACGGCTGATGCGCAGGCTGGCTGCCGCCTGGTTCCGGCTCCAACTGTATTGCTGCAATGTGCGCAACACGATGGAACGCTCGAAAGCGTTACGTTGCTCCTTAAGGCCCGGAGCAGACCGGCTGGTTTTGCATCCGCCTTCTTCGAAATTGGGATAAAACGTTACCAGGCGCTTGATCCGTGCTTCCAGTTGACGCACGTTACCGGGCCAGTCCTGACCATAGAGATGGGGCATGAGCCTGTGAAAATCCTGTTCGTCGATGACGTTCACGCCCAGCCGCTTCAGCAAATGCCGGGTCAACAGGGGAATATCTTCCAGACGCTCCCGCAACGGCGGAACCCGAACCTGTAGATCCTGAATGCGGTAGAAAAGATCCTGGCGAAATGCACGCCTGCGGATCATGCCGGTCAGATCCTGATGGGTGGCGGATATCAGACGAATATCAACGCTGCGGGGCTCATTTTCTCCCAGGCGTCGGATTTCGCCTTCCTGCAGCACCCGCAGCAGTTTGGCCTGCAAAGGCAACGACAGATCGCCGATCTCATCCAAAAACAGAGTGCCTCCACGCGCGGATTCGATCAGTCCCCGACGCTCCCGTGTTGCTCCTGTAAAGGCTCCCCGCGAATGACCAAACAATTCGGCTTCCATCAATGTTTCGGGCAAAGCCGCGCAGTTTATCGCCACGAAAAGGTTGGAGACGCGCCGACTCAAGTCATGAACAGCCCGCGCCACCAGCTCTTTTCCGGTACCGCTCTCGCCGACAATCAACAGCGAGAAATCGACCCGGCCAAAACGCTGGATGCGGCGCTTCAACTGCCGAATTGCCGGTGAACACCCCACGATTCGTGACAGCGGATCCGCTCCGTTTCCACCGCCCCTGTGGATTTCAGGTCCGGACTCCTGCAATCGGTTCAGCATTATCCTCCCCGAAATCAATGAGCAATCTGCGTACCAAATGGCGGCGACCGGCTTGTCAACGCGTCTGAATTGGGTATTCCACAAATCGAGGGCATACGTAAATGCGGGAACTCCCTTGAAACCGCCAGAGTTTTTCTGGCCCTCCGGGGGACTTCCGATTCGGTGGATGTTGAATTGCGGCCCATTCCCCCTCGCCCTTCTGCTTACAAAACAACTCCGCCAAAAAACCAGCAAACCCCGCTTGATCACATTGCCGGTCTGTGCTATGAGAAAGGCGATTCAATCCGGATTCGGCACTGAGTGCGTTGAACACCCGGGAGGAGAAGACATGGCTGAAGGCAGAATCTTGAATCGCTGGATAGTGGTGGCGGGGGCCGTGTTGATTCAGCTCTGTCTGGGGGCGATCTATGCCTGGAGCGTGTTTACCAAACCCCTGGTGGAAGCCGGATGGACGCGCGCGCAGACCCAGGGGGTATTTTCCGCCGGCCTGGCCGCCTTCGCCGTGGTCATGGTGCTGGCGGGTCGACTCATGCCCCGCATCGGCCCCCGCAGGCTGGCCATACTGGGCGGTTTCGTGCTGGGCACCGGATATATCCTCGCCGGGACCCTTGGGGGAACCGATTTTCCGCGCCTGCTGGTTTTCATCGGCTTGATCGGCGGCACCGGCATCGGGCTGGCTTACGTCGTTCCTATCGCGGTAGGCATGCGCTGGTTCCCCGACCGAAAAGGACTGATCACCGGGCTGGCCGTGGCCGGCTTCGGCTTCGGAGCCACCGGCTGGGTGAAAATCGCCGGCTCCTGGGGAAATCTGATCGCCGACCGGGGGTTAAGCGCCACGTTTACCATATATGGATTGGTCTTTCTGGCGGCAGTCATTTTGGGGGGATTGGTCATGGCCTTTCCCCCGGAGAGTTGGAAACCCCAAGGCTGGGAACCGCCTGAAACGGCCGCATACGGCATTAATAACGGGGAACGTGAATTCACCAGCCGCAATATGCTGCGCACCCCCCAGTACTATATGATCCTGTTGACGTTTGTGTTTGGCGCCGGAGCGGGATTGATGAGCATCGGACTGATGAAACTCTTCCCCATGGTGGCACTTACCGCCCGGGGTATGGATTCCGCCTCGGCAAGCGCCATCGCCGGTACCGCCATGGCGGTTTTCTTTTCTCTGGCAAACGGACTGGGACGCATCGTTTGGGGCGCCATCTGTGAAAAACTGGGAGTACGTATTTCCATTGCCGCCATGATGGCCGCCCAGGGCATCATGGTTTTGGTTTTTCCACTCATGGCCGGCACAAAAACACTGTTGTATGTAGGCGCAGCCATGATCGGATTCAACTTCGGCGGCAATTTCGCGCTGTTCCCCATGATTACGGCTGAAACTTTCGGTACCCGGTCAGTTGGGCAGAATTACGGGTGGGTTTTCCTGGCCTACGGAATCGGTGGTATCGCCGGTCCCATTATGGGAGGCAAACTCGGCGACCTGGATAATTTCCCCCTGGCCTTCACCATTTGCGGAGCCCTCTGCCTGCTGGCCGCGATCATCATCTCCCGGGTACGTCCCCCGATCAAAAGCAGCTGACGATCATTTTCCATGTATTTGTGATCAGGTTCCGTTTGAACCCGCTTTGGCAGAAACACCCGGTCGAAAGATTCCAGCCAATCCAGAAAATGGAAACGGGTGGAGTCGTGATGGCGGCCTTAGCCTGCATTTCTCACAAGGATTGTCGCGAAATGGCGTAGATGGTTGTAGTGACAAGGCATGCGACAGGAATGATTCGAAGGCATAGCAGCGCTATGGCTGAGAAGAGTGACCGAGCATAACGCCGTCAATACGGCCATATCCGCCATTGCAGCAGATCGTTGTGAGAAATGCAGGCTAGCCGGTTCGCTCCCGGATTTCTTCGAAGAGTCTGGCCACGTCACGATAGTCCGGATCAATGGTCATCATCTCGCCGAGGATCTCCAGGGCCGCGGGCAGATTTTCGCCCAGCCGATGGCATAAAGCGAGTTCATAACGGATGGCCATGTACTCCCCCTGGCTGCGACCCTCCACATCCAGGGCTTTGCGCAGCCATGTAATCGCCTCGGCGAACATGCCTTTCTCACGGAAACACAAGCCCAGCAGTCCGGCTGAATCAAAGAACTTCTCCGGATGCTTGGCGGAGATTAAAAATTCGTGGATGGCCTCTTCCAGTAACCCCATCTCCTTGTAGGCAATGCCCAGGTTGTAGCGGGTATCAAAGTCGCCTTCCCCGATCTTTTCATCCACGCCCTTTTTGAACTCCTTGAATATCTCCATCATGTTCTTTTCCGTGGTGGACGTGCGCTGACGCTCGATCTCTTTCATCCACGCCGCGATCACCTCCCTCTCCACGACGACGGAATTCTCTGTCTCCAGGAAATCCTCCACATCCACCATCAGGTCGCCTTCGCTTAGCAGGGTTTCATCGCTGTCGAATGGAGATGCTTCTTCTCCCAGGTCACCGAACGGAGATTCCGCTTCCGCGCCGGTTTCTTCACGGATCATGATGTCATCGATGTCAAGAAGGTCTTCAACGGAAGACTGCATGCGTTCTTCCTGCAATGTCCCCGCACTATCCGGCCCCACAATCAGGCTCTCGCGATCAATTTCCTGGGCCGGCAATTCCTGTTCCTTGTCCGGTTCTTCCAGATCAATTTCAAAAGAGATGTTTTCCATCTCTTCGAATCCCGGGCTCACCATCACTTTTTCCTCAGCGGGCATGTCAATCCCAGTTTCAGCCAGCGGCATCTCCCGCGAATCCTCGTCTTCCTGCCGGGCTGAGGACTCATCGGAAATGGAAGATTGGATATTGAACAGGTCGAAATCTTCGCCACTTTCCTCTTCTTCTTTTGGAACCGTTTGCGGCTGTGCGTTTTCCTGATTGTCAAGATCCAGGAAAAGATCTTCAATGGATTCCTGAGAAGGCTGCGCAAAAATGGGGGGAGGCGTTTTTTTTTCTTTTTCCGCGGTCAACTTATGCGACTCGATTTCAAAGCCACCCAGATCGATATCCAGTTCCAATGGTTCATTATCGACTGTTATGGGCTGCTCATCCATGGGGATCGATTCAGTCACCATCTCCACTTCGCGTGCGCCTGTTTCCTCCGGCTGCGTGCCGGGAAGAAAGGGTTCTCCCTGTTTGAGTTGCTCCAGTCGCAGCAACCGCTGTTTCACTTCGGGGTGGTCCGGGATCTGGCGCCGCAAGGCATTGAGCATCTGCCGGGCGTGGTCCAAACGGCCGTTATCCAGCAAACCATCCAATTCCGTCAGCATCTGTGCCAATGCGGATTCAGGAATGGCTTCCCGGTCGGGTTCCGAGCCTTCCGCCTTGTCCGTGGCCATTCCATCTTCATCGGTTAACAGAAAAACATCGTCTTCATGACTTCCTTCTTCCTGGGTAAAATCAATTTCGTGCAAGCGGCCGGTATTCAATTCCTCGATTTGTTCATTCAACTCTTCCTGCGTGAAATCGATCTCGATATTGGTTTTCTCGTTCAGCGTGTACTCCAGCAGCCGCGGATCATTGGGTTTCAACAGGGAAAGGGTCTCCAGAAGACGGTTGAATTCCGGAACGTTGTTACTGGCCCGGTAGATCTCCAGTAATTCAATGCCCTCATCAACAAGCAATTCAAGCTGGTTGAGCATCTGATATACATCAAAAGCCTTGAGACGGATTTCAATGTTCTGAGGAAAAGTCTCTTTGGTTTTCTGCAGAATTCCGATGGCCTTGGCGGAATCGCCTTCGCTGATGGCTTCATCCACCACCTTCATATTGAAACGAATGAACTGGCTTTGCTGTTTCTCTTCATCACTCATCTCCCGGGAAGATGATGATGAGTCAGAGCGCTTGCCCCGTAAGCGGGCCAGGTGCTCTTCGTATGTAAAAGAGGAATCCGACAACTGGATCAACTCTTCCAGCACACTTTCCAGTTCGACTTTCATTCCCTCTTCCTCGTAAATCGGAATCAGGGATTCATACAACGCAATCAGGTTGCTCTTTTTGCCGCTGGCCTTGAAAATCGATGCCAGTTTTAACAATGCGGGAATGTGACTGGAATTGGAAGCAATGATAAAACGCAACAGGGAAGTGGCTTCTTCAAAGCGTTGTGCTTCAATGGCCTGATCAATGATGGGGAGGAACAACTGAAACGTTTTGTCGTACTCCCTGCGTTGCAGGTAGACTTTGCCCAACTTGAGGATGACTTCTTTTTCCTCGGGATTGATCTCGGTGATTTTCTGAAATATCTTTTCCGCCTCGTCCAAACGATTGCTGCGAAAATACAATTCTCCCAGTAATTTGAGCAGAGAACTGCTCTTGAACAAGGTCGATCCCAGTGAAGTCAGCAATTCGATGGCCTTCTGATCCTGTTCCTGGTTGGTATAGCAGTTAACCAGTTTTTCCACCAGCTTGGGATTCTGGGTCTTTTTCAAAACCTCTCGCAGCACCTCTTCAGCCCGGTCAAATTCCTTTTTTGTAATCAACCGGTCAGCCGCAATCACGTATTCCGTCACAGCGCTGTCTTCTTCGCCCTCCCGCAAATAGTGATCGGCCAACAACAGCCGCATTTTGAGATTGTTGCGGTCGAATTCCAGGATGCGCTTGTACATATCCAGCGCGCGTTTGTGATTGTTCTTACGCTTGCTCTCCTCCGCCAGGTCGAGGTAAATCTGCTTGGCTTCGATCACCAGCCCCTGCTTGGTATAAAGATCGGCCAATTTAAAATATACGTCTTCGTAATTGGGGCTCACCCGGGTAATGCGCTTGTACATGGCGATGGCTTTCGAGAAGAATCCTTCCTTGAGGTAATAATCCGCAATCCATTCAAAGTGCTCCACCGCGGCATTGACATCATGCTGCTTTAAAAAGAGGTCACCCAGGATGCGCCGGGTTTCCAGGTCGTCCGGCTTCAGTTCCAGAAGACGCCGGTATTGTTTGATGGCCGCATCGATCTTGCCCTGCCCCAGGCATTTCTGTGCGCTCCGTTGCAGCGTCAACCGTTTTTCTACTGCCATTGGACCTTCCTGAAACTCCGGCGATGGAATGGAGTAGTCGCATGATTCTGTAAGGCCAGGATATGGCGGGCACTGGGATACCCCTTATTGGCGCTCAACTCATATTCAGGGAACCAGCCCCCCATCTGAACCATCAGGTCGTCCCGGAATACCTTGGCGATAATCGACGCCGCCGCAATAGACAAACTGCAATCATCCCCACGTAGAATACCGGCTCCCCGAACCGGCAAAAAATCGGGTCTCATGCCATCTATTAGAACATAATCAGGTGGAATTTGCAATCCGGCCACGGCTCTTGCCATAGCAACCCGCGTGGCCTCCAGAATGTTGATGCGGTCAATGGTGTCATTCCAGCACCAGCCGATTGACCATGCCGGGGCGATCGCGTAAATCACCGCCGCCAATTCAAGGCGTCTTCGCGGCGTAAGACGCTTGGAATCACGGATACGAAAATCCAGGTTCAACGGGTCAAGGATTACGGCTCCCGCCACCACAGGTCCGAAAAGAGCTCCGCGGCCGACCTCGTCTACGCCACATACAAAACGGCAACCCCGATCCAATTGCTCCCTTTCCAGGGAAAAATCGGCCATTACCGCAGTTCTTTCAACCTGGCCGCACGTCCGCGCCGATTGCGCAGGAAATAGAGTTTGGCCCTGCGGACCCGGGAATGGCGGTTCACCTTGATCGCCTGCACCAGTCTGGAGTTCAACGGAAAGATCCTTTCAACAGATACGCCGAATGATGTCTTGCGAACCGTGACCGTGCGGGAGATCCCCCTGTTGTTCTGGGCGATCACCGTTCCCTCGAACACCTGAATCCGTTCCTTGCCCCCTTCAATTACTCGATAATGGACAGCAACGATATCACCGGTACGAATCCGGGGAAGGTCTTCCCTGGGCGTCTGGTATTCTGACAAATCATGCGACGAAAACACCCGCGGTTGTTTCTGGCTCGCTTGGGTATGTCCGGTCTCGTTCTGAGAAACTTCCGGGGCTTCATCTGTATGATCGGTTTTCTGTTCTTCTTTGCCTTTATCTTCCGACATGTTCACTCCTCAATCCGGCCTGTTTTCGGGAATCGGATACCCAATGGAATGCCATTGTACTATTTTTTGCCCTCCAGTTCAATAGAGGGTGTCCTGATTGACGCACCAGTGCGATTCTGCTATACAACTCCCATGAAACGGACCGTTATCGGCCTGTTGCTGCTGGTTTTCTGTTTTTCTCTTTTGTCCTCTGATCAAGGGGAGTGGGAAAAAGGGATTCACACATGCACGGCCATTCTTGACCAGATCCGGGCCTACTACCCGGAGCCTGCAGATGAAACGGAACTGGTCCATGCATCCCTTCACGGTTTGCTGGCAAGGCTGGACCCCCATTCTTACTTTCTGGATGCGGATTCTTTCCGCTCCATGTTTGAAGACCAGGCGGGAAATTATTTCGGTATCGGCACCCGCATCCGACGGATTGAGGGCCGCCTGACGGTAATCGCCCCGATTGAGGGCACCCCGGCTTTTCACTTGGGTATTCTGCCTGGAGACGTGATCGCCTCAATTGACGGACGTCCCACCCGCGACATGACCCTGGACGAAGCGATGAAATACCTGCGCGGGCGAAAGGGAACACGGGTAACCATAACGGTTGATCGCCCGGGAAACCCGGACATGCTTACTTTTCAGATCAACCGCACAGAGATCCCTTTAGCGACATTAACTCATGCCCTGGTGGAGCCCAACGACCAGCGAACCGGATACATCGGTTTGCGCACATTTGGTCGCACCACTGCGGATGAATTCAGGAAAGCCGTTGATTCCCTGGTACTCCGACAGGGCGTTCATCGCCTGGTCATCGACCTGCGTTGGAATACCGGCGGTTCTCTGGCCGCCGCCATTGAGTTGAGTGATTTTTTTTTAGATCCGGGACGTCCCATTGTCACTCTGAGAGGAAGGTCTCTGGAAAGGGGATTCACTTCCCGGGAGCACCCCCTCTGGCCGAAAATAGAACTGGCGGTTCTAATTAACCGTTACAGTGCCAGCGCTTCCGAAATTCTGGCCGCCGCCCTGCAGGAACACGGTCGAGC
>JAFGNX010000160.1 GCA_016926835.1 Candidatus Aminicenantota bacterium
AGTTGAAAAAAGGTGACAGGTAACAGGTATCAGGTGACAGGAAAACCAGCGGTAGGGGCGTATGGCATACGCCCGTCTGGAATAAAAACAGTTTGGAATGTAGCGGCGACCGGCCGGTAGCCCGTACTTGAAAAGAAGGTGACAGGTATCAGGTGACAGGAAAACCAGCGGTAGGGGCGGCTCCCCGTGGCCGCCCTGTAGAATGTAGAAAGAAAAAAGCACTTTCGGCAATTCCAGTCTGTCTACTTCAGCTTCTTCAGCGCCCGTTCGCTGGCCCGGATCAGGGGCTGGGGAGACAGGTCCGTACCGGTGGCCCGGATCATCCAGACCGAGGGGGTCAGACGGCCCAGGGACCAGATGCGCTCCACTTCCGCTCCGAAAGGTTTGTCTTCCAGGTATTCCCCGAGTTGGAATTCAATGAGTTGACCATATGCGTAGGCCGACAGGTAGAGGGGGTAGCTGATCATATGGGAATAGATCGCCAGCACGGGTTCATCTCTGACGCCGAAGGACTCAGAGAAATATCGGTTCCACACATCAATGGCAATAGTGATAACCGCTTCTTTCAATTCGGCGGCGCTGGCATCGGGATGGGCATAGAGCCATTTCCAGACCTTCATGTCCACCATGGACACCCCCATGATCTCAAAAGCGGACCAGCAGGCGTCGAGGACAGCCAGATTTTCGGCCGCGGCATCCCCGGGTTCCATGTCCAAAATCTCAAGATCGCGCTTCTGAAAAAGGAAGGCCAGGGCTTCGGTGAAAGCGGTGTTGGGGACTCCGTTCAGGAAAAAGTAGGGAACGTTGTGCAGAGAGAGGGTCTGCTCGACGTTGTGGCCGAATTCATGCACGGCGATGTTGAATCCCTTGTAATCCATGCCGTCTTTGCCGACGCGGGTGCGCAGGTGGGAGAGGCTGTCGCGCATGCCGGCGCCCCAGGCGTGTCCGGATCCCCGCGCCGGATCCACCGTGATTTTCGCAGCCAAAAATTCAGCGCTTTCTGGTGAAAAACCAAGTTCACGCAGTATTTCCGGCATGGCGTCTTTAAAAGCACGGGCATTCGGGAAGCGCTTGCGGGTGATCGCGTCGAGTTGATCCTGGGGGATCGAACCGCGGGATTTAAAGCCGTCGTACCAGATATCATACGCAGCCAGTTTCCGGCCCAGGCGCTTTTCCACCACCTGTGCTACTTTTTTCAGCAGGGGTGAGGAGAGAAACTGGTGGAACAGGGCCTCGACCTGTTCCTGGGGAACCTCCATGGAGCCGGAGAAGTTGCGTTCGATGCAGGTAGGCATATGCGGATGGAATGGATCCATGGCTCTCCGGGCCAGAAAGACCTGGCGCAGCATCTCGTAGCGGATGTCGGGTTCGCGTTCCAGGTCAACCGCGCGCCCGTTTTTTCTGGTTTCATTCGCAAAAGGATTCCACTGGTAAGCGTACGAATCAATCACGTCCTTGGGAATGGTCTGATCGATAATGCGCTTCATGACCTGGTAAACCATGCGTTGACGCCGGGGGCCCAGTTCGCCGTCAGCGTAGTTGGCCTTGATTTCATCACGCAGGTTCCAGTGGGTCAACAACACCTGGTCGTCGCGAAACAGTTTGCGGCCGTCGTTGTCACGCAGGGCGCCCATGTGGATGTTGTAACCGGAGATGTAGAGGTCAGCCTGGCTGGAAACCCGGGCGGCGTGCTGCTTGATCTCGGCGGGGACACGGGAAGAGAAAACGTCACCCAGGCGCGCCATGGCCCATTCTTCCGCGCTCCAGTCCGGCCCCAGCCTGTTCTTTTCAGCCAGGGTGAAGCGGGGGAAATTAAGGGCCGTCACAAAGGCGATCCTGCTTTGATACAGGTCCTGCATCAGGTGGGCATCCGGGCTGAAGGCCGAAAACATGCGGTCGATTTCGTGCAACGGCCCGGTGGGCTCGTCGGTGTGTTTCTTCAGGGCCAGGTAGATTTCGTTGGTATGGCCCATGATGGCTTCGAAATAGTGGTTGAGTTTCTGAAACACCCGCAAGCGTTCCGCGGGGTCGGCAATATAGTGTTTGAGGCAGAATGCTTTGAAAAAGGCGTCATCTCCGTCCTCGGCCCGCCACAGGGAGCCCGCGTGACGCACGCCGCGCTCAACGGCTTGAAGCGAAGCGCCGGGGTATTGATCCGTCACGGCCCGGATAACATTGTCCATGGTGTCCGCTTGCAGGGAAGTCTGGCTCATCAGATCAGCTCCAAGTAAAAATGTTACCAGAATCGACAGCAAAAAGATTCCGTTTTTTGTTTTCATGAAAAACCTCCAAGTATGGGGACGGTGCTTGTAAACATGTAAATACGGATTTTTGGATAACGGAAAACAAAGAAAAAATAAGGGGGCGGTTCGCGAACCGCCCCTACCTCTGCCAACCTTATTTACTTCTTCCCTTTTCAACTTTTCAACTCTTCAACTTTGTTAAAAAAAAGCCCCCCGGCCATGCGGCCGGGGGGCGGGTATATCGGTAATCTCTGACGGAATCAGAATTTGACGCGCACACCCAGGATCATCTGCCAGCGGCTGAGGATCTGATTAAGGGTGTAACGGGCGTCGTCGGAAGCGGTCTTGCCCCAGAACTCAAACATCGGCAGGCCGGTGGCTTCGTCCATGCCGCGGTAGGTCAGGGGGGCGTCGTCGTACTGGACGTATTTGTACACACCCCATTCGTTGTTGAACATGTTGAGCAGGTTGGTGATGTCCAGGGTGAGTTGCACTTTGGTGTCTCTGAGCACGGGCAGGGGGATATCCTGGGCAAACTTCAGGTCAACGCGGTGGTACCAGGGGTCGCGGCTGGCGTTGCGTGGCAGGATCTGGCCGCGGTGGCTGTTCAGGGCGGGATCGGCTGTGATGTAAGCGTCGAGTTCATCCCAGGTGCCCTTGAGCAGGATCAGTTCGTCCGCGCTTTGGGGCACGTAGATCGAATCGTTGCTGACGCCATCACCGTTGAAATCGTTGTAGTAGCGGGTGGAATAGGGTTTGCCCGAGCGGCCGGTGTAAAAGAGGGTGGCGGTGGTGGGGGCGTTGGGAATCAGGTTGAAGCGCTTGGTGACGGAGGCCACGAAGCGGTGGCGGGTGTCGTGGGCGGAATAGGCGAGTTCGGGGTTGTTGGGATCTCCGGTATGGATGTTGTACTGCCAGTTGGAAATGGCCCGGGAGGAAGTGCCGCCGAAAAGATCTTTGGCCATGCCGTAAGTGTAAGAGGCGTTGAAGTTGTTCCCCTGGCCCCATTCCTTCTGCAGTTGGAAACTGAGGGCGTACTGGTAGCCCTTGTTTGTGTTGGTGAGCAAGATGACGTTGCCGAATTCAGGATTCACATAGTCTGCCCGGCCGTAGATGTAGGAGGCGGTGGAGGGAGTGCCGTAGAGCGGGCGGTCGTCAAAGGCGTATTCGCCGTTGGGGGCGATGTTGACGTTCTGGTAGAGGATCTCGTTGATGCTTTTGGAGTATACGAACTCCACGGTGCCGGTAAAGCCCATGGGCAGTTTCTGGTCCACGGCGAGGTTGAAACGCCACAGCTGGGGGAAGCGGTAATCATCGGAGATCAGGTTGATATCAGATGCGATGCGCGCGCTGGCTGAAGTGGGCTGGTTGTAGGGATCGGTGATGAAAAAGTCAGGGGAATAGTCGCGGTAGCGGGCCAGTTCGGTACCGGTGTTGCTGTACTGGTTGGAAATCCACACGTAAGGGGTACGGCCGGAAAAGATGCCGATGCCGCCGCGCACCTGGGTGCGCTGGTCGGAAAAGAGGTCCCAGTTGAAACCCAGGCGCGGAGACCACAGCAGGTTGCCGCCCGCGTTCTGGTCAGTGGGAATGCCGAATGCGGCTTCCACGGCGGGGTTGGCAAGCGGGGTGTCGGGCATGAGGGGCACATCGGCACGCAACCCGATGGTGAGGTTGAGGTTGGGCATGACGTTCCAGGTGTCCATGGCGTACAGGCCGAGCTGGAATACGGAAAATTCCGCCGGGGCGTTGGGATTGCCCGTAGTGGAATAGTAACGGTCATAGTAACTGGGATTGCCCGCTTCCAGGTCATCCAGGCTGTCGAACGAGTAAGTGCCGAAAGAGCGCTGAACAAACACGTTGTAGAATTTAAAGAACTCGTTGTGGGTGCCGAACACAAAGGTGTGGTTACCTGAAGACAGGGTCAGGTTGTTTGTGAGTTCAATGAGGTCCTGGTCGAGTTGGTTACGCGTGGAGTACTCTTCAGTACCGGCGGCAAAAGACACGTTGCCCACGTCCACGTTGATGCGGGGAAAATCATCACCCATGCCGTGGCGGTTGTCGCGGATGGTGGTGTAGTTGACGATCAACTCGTTGAATACCGTCTGGCTGAACGTGGAGTGGAGCTGCAGGACCGTGGAGTTGGTCTTGGAGGTGAAGTCATAGCCTCCGTTGCCGAAAGTAAGGGAGTAGGGGCTGGAACGGTAGAGCACTTCACGGGAGGCATCAACCAGGTTATGGCGCAATGTCAGGCGATGCTTGCGGTTGATGTTCCAGTCCAGGCGCAGAAACAGTTTGTCACTGCTCTGTTCGTTGGCCACGGCGCCATAAGTGCCGGGGTCGTAGCCGTACTTGCTTTGCAGGATGGAGGTGAAGCGATCCGCTTCCGCCTTGTAGCCGAAGTCGGAGGAGGACCCGGTGCCGCTGATAAAGTAGTTCTCCGGCACCGTTTTCTTCGTGGTTTCAAACGAAGCAAAAAAGAAAAGCTTGTCTTTGACAATGGGGCCGCCGAAAGTGGCGCCCATGATCTTTTCCGTGAACTCGGCGAATTCCTCGTCGTCGGGACCGTTTCCCACCAGGCTTTCGTTGCGCCCGTACCAGTAGCCGGAACCGTGGAATTCGTTGGTGCCGCTCTTGGTGATCACGTTGACGCCGCCGCCGGTGAACACGCCCTGGCGCACGTCATAAGGCGCCAGCACGATCTGGAACTCCTGGATGGCGTCCAGGCTGATGGGTGTGGTCAGGGCCTGGCCGCCGGGGGCGCCGGTGTCACCGAGGCCGAACAGGTCGTTATTCTGGGCGCCGTCGATCTGGATGTTGTTGTAACGGCTGCTGCGTCCGGCGGCATTGAACGCGCCGTCCACTTCGTCCGCGCTGGTAAACTGCGGCGCCATGCGGGTAAAATCGGAGATCTGACGCGAAATGGTGGGCAGCGACTCGATCAACTCTTCGGTCACGTTCTGAGAGGCGCCGGTGCGGGAAGGGTTGATGATGGGGTCGGACGCGGTGACGATGATCTCGCCGGCGTCGATGGTTTCCAGTTTCATTGAAAAAGTCAGATCCTTGGTTTCACCCAGTTTAATGCGGATGTCGGTCTGCTTTTCAACTGAAAACCCTTCAAGGGTGGCGGTGATTTGGTAAGGGCCACCCACTTTGACGGCGGGAATAAAGAACCGGCCGTCCGAACGCGTTACCGTGGAAAAGACCGTACCAGTGGGCAAGTGAACGGCCTGAATCTCCACGCCCGGCAGCGGAGTGCCCTCGCTGTCGGTAACGTGTCCGGTGAATGCTCCGCTGACCACCCCCTGGGCGCACGCCAGGGCGGGAATCAACAGGGCCAGCATGAATCCAGTAACCATGCGTTTGTTCATGCGAACTACCTCCTGTAGGATCCGAAACAAATTTATGAAGTCATCCGGGGTCCTTGGTAGCCCCGGTTTTCCGCTGCGATTGTCGCGCAACAAGATGAATTTCCGGTTAACCCGCCGCATCGGATTGGTGTTGGCAGCGTTCTCACCCGAAATCCATCACAGGTCTTTGCACGCACAGAGCAATGATATTCTAGTGTTGCGCATCGGGCATGTCAAGGTGAAAAATGACAAAAAATCGGGTTACCAGCCCCCCGACGCGCCGCCGCCGCCAAAGCTGCCGCCGCCGCCGGAGAA
>JAFGNX010000161.1 GCA_016926835.1 Candidatus Aminicenantota bacterium
CAATAAAGAGAGCAATATACCCCAAGTGCGGGTTTTTGTCAATGCCGGGAACCGGTTTACCCTTTCAAGACCAGCAGCGGTCGCAATCGGGCCACCGGATCCGCAAGGCCCGCGGCCCGGCTGACCTTTACCACCTCATCCACATCCTTGTAGGCCTCAGGCGCTTCTTCCAGTAATCCCCGCAACGAGTGAGAGAATACTCGGATTCCCCGCCGAAACAACTCAGCATGGATATCCCTTCCCTTCATGACGCGCAACGATTGATTGCGGCTGAGTTTTCTGCCAGCCCCATGTGAGGCGGATCCAAAACTCAATTGCATGGCGGAAGGTACTCCGCGCATGATATAACTGGCCGTGCCCATGCTGCCGGGAATCAGAACCGGCTGTCCTGTCCGGCGGTACTTTGGCGGCAAATCCGCATGTCCCGGAGGAAACGCGCGCGTCGCGCCTTTGCGATGAACCAGCAATTGCGTGTCAATACCGTCCAGCTTATGCTCCTCGAATTTGGCGATATTGTGGGCTTGGTCGTATAGCAGCTTGATTCCCAGCGCATCGCGCCCGGCTTTGAATTGCGTTTCCAGCAAACGGATCACGGTTTCCATGAGAATCTGCCGGTTGGCCCAGGCAAAGTTGCCGGCCGCATTAAGGGCTTGCAGATACTCTTTGCCGGGCACGGAATCAATCGGGGCGCAAACCAGCTGGGGATCCGGAACACGGATGCGTTTGAGAAAGCGACGTCGAAAGCGGTCAATGGCATCGGTCGCGACTTGATGGCCGAATCCGCGTGAGCCCGTGTGAATCATTACTACCACTTTGCCCGGTTCCAGGCCGAACACTTCGGCGATGGGCGCGTCAAACACACGCTCCACCACCTGGAACTCAATAAAATGATTGCCCGACCCCAGTGAGCCCAATTGATCGATTCCCCTGGCAACGGCCCGTTCGCTGACCGGGATCGGGGTCTGTACGGGCAGCACGCCGCCGGACTCAACGCACTCAAGGTCCGCTTTTCTGCCGCCGAACAACTCTACAGCCGCAACCGCTCCGCATTGCAACACCTGCATGAACTCCTTTATTGAGGGGGAAACCAGGCCATGACGGGACATTCCAGTGGGGACGCCCTGCAGCATGGCGTTACCGATGGCATCCAGTTCCGGTGCCAACTCACGGTGACTGAGCCCGGTTACCAGGGCCCGAACCCCGCAGTTGATGTCATAACCCACCCCTCCGGGCAGGACAACTCCCGAGGCGGCATCAAAGGCGGCCACTCCGCCGATCGAGAAACCATACCCGCTGTGGATATCCGGCATGGCCAAAGATCGATACCGGATCCCGGTAAGGCAGGCGACATTGCGCACTTGATCAACGGAACCATCCGCCAACGCCTGGCGCAAAACGGCCTCGGAGGCAAAGATTTCAACATCCACCCGCATACCCCTGCGGCGGTCCCGGTGGAGAAACCAGCGGCCGGGACTGATCTGGACAAACCCCCTTAAATCAGTTGGCTGCGATGTCATGATGCGACCGACCCTCGACGATACGCGTCCGCCATCCCGCCAACAAGGGCCGACGTGCCAAAGCGATGCGATGTTTCACTTTGCGAATTGTACGCCGTGACCCTGGGCCTTGCAAGCATAAACGCCTTGACTCTCTCTGCAACCCTCTGTTAATATAATACGGGTATTTGCCCCCATCCATTCCAACGGACATTGCATCTTGACGTCCGATGATCATGCCCGGGAGGCCCTCATGGAAAATGAAATAAAGGTTCGAGACATCCTTGAATTCGCCATTGCCATTGAAACCAATGGATACAAGTTCTACACCGAAACCGCCAAGAAGTTTTCCGGACTGAAAACCGTGCAACTCTTTCACTTCCTGGCTGAAGAGGAATTGAAACACGAACACTATTTTCGCAGCCTGATGCTTCAACAACCCGATTTTACTCCCAGCCCCACTTTAACGGATGCCTATGAAATCTTTCGCGGCGATTTTCTCAACTCGTTCGCCTTCGCTGATCGCGATACGTTTGATCAAACCATTGAAGCCGTCAACTCCCTCCAGGAAGCAGTCGCGCAAGCCATTCAATTTGAAAAGGATACCGTTGTGCTGTATTCCAGTATCCGCAAACATATCGATTCCCGCCACCATGAACAGTTGAGCCTGATAATCAACGAAGAGTTGGGTCACATCGGCCGCCTGCTGACCCTGCGGGAAACAATGGATTTCGTTCCGGACACCGAGCAGTACCGCTGAATCCCATGACAACACCAAGTCACCCAATGCTGGAATTGGACAACCTGGTCAAGGATTTCGATACCAAGCGTGCCGTTGACCGGGTGTCCTTCTCCCTGCAGCGTGGCCAGATCCTGGGATTGCTGGGCCCCAATGGAGCCGGAAAAACCACTACCATCCGCATGATCATGAACATTATCGCTCCTGATTCCGGAGAAATCCGTATCATGGGAGAGCGGTTTTCGGAGACACTCAAGGACCGCATCGGTTACCTTCCTGAAGAACGCGGGCTGTATCGCAAAATGACGATCCGGGAGAATCTGGATTTTTTCGGCCGCTTGAAAGGCATGGACAAAAAAAAAATCACTTCAAGGGGAGACGAACTGCTTAGGGAGTTCGACCTGATCCGTCACCGTGAACGTCGCATGGAGGAATTGTCCAAGGGCATGAGCCAGAAGCTCCAGTTCATCATCTCCATTCTTCATTCTCCGGACCTGCTGATCCTGGACGAACCCTTTTCCGGCCTCGATCCGGTCAATATCGAAAAAGTAAAAGACTGCATCCTGGAACAGAAACGCCATAACGTGTCCATTATCTTTTCCACCCACCTGATGGCGTACGCGGAGAAAATCGTGGACACGGTGGTCATGATCCATCAGGGACATAAAGTGCTCGACGGAAGTCTTTCCTTTATCCGTGCGCAACATGGTCGCCGCCTTGCGCGCATTGTCTATGACGGAGACGGCGCTTTTGTGACCAACCTGGACTACGTTCATGCCGTATCCGACTATGGAAGGGAAATGGAAATCGAACTGGCCAGCGATGACCACCGGCAACGCCTGTTACGGGACCTTGTGACTCACCTGGATATCCACCATTTTGAAATGTCCGATCCTTCACTGCACAGCGTCTTTTTGCGCAAGGCGGAAATCAAATCCCTGGACGACCTGGAAGTGGGCGGCCGCGAATGAAAATCCTGCCGATCATATTTCGCGAATACCGCATGATCGTTAAAAAGCGCTCCTTTCTGATTTCCACCCTGCTCACCCCGGCGTTGATGGCGGCGCTGATCTTTCTTCCCATGCTCTTTACCCGCATGGCGCGTGGAGAAAAAACCATCCACATCCTGGACTACTCCCGGGTCGTGGCGGAAGCCCTGGTTCAAGACAGCCGAAAGAATTCCCCCACTCTTCATCTTTATCCGGCTTCAACGGCTGATACCGCCTTTGATACCGCCATCGACAACTACCGCGCGCGCATTCTGGAGAAAGAGGTCGACGGGGTACTGCTGATTCCCCGCGATGTCCGTTCCAGCCGGCAGGTGCGCTACTACGGCCGCAACATTTCAGATTTCGAAACCAACCGCTATCTGGCGGAAGCGGTGGGAGCAGTTATTACTCGTCACATCCTCGATGAACAGAAAATCGATCCCGATGTAATCCGGGACGCCACCCGCGCGATTGAACTGGACACATTCAAAGTAAAGCATGAAGGCGTTTCGCGCTCCAGCTCGGGAATGGACTATGCCATGTCCATGGTGATGCTGACCATTTTGTTTTCCATTATCATGGCCTATGGCCAATTGATCATGCGGGGCGTACTGGAAGAGAAAAGCAGCCGCATCGTGGAGATCCTCATCTCTTCCACCCGCGCCACCACTGTATTCTCGGGCAAGATCCTGGGCATCGGCCTGGCCGGCCTCACCCAGGTCGCTTTGTGGATTATCATCGGTGCGATCTTTATCTTGCAGTCCTCCATTCCCGTCAGTCAGGGGATTCGCGCCTTTTTTACCCTGAGCCTGGCCGGCTGGTTCGCCCTGTTCTTTGTCCTGGGATATTTCATTTTTGCCATCCTGTTTTCCATTGTCGGGGCCGCGGTCAACACGGACGAGGAAGCCCAGCAGTTCGCCGCCCCGATAACCTGGTTGCTGGTGATCCCGTTTATCCTCGGCATCATGGTGACCCAGAGTCCCGATTCCGTGCCCGTTATCATCGCGTCACTCATCCCCCTGTTCTCGCCGACCCTGATGTTCATGCGCATCAGCGTATCCATGCCGCCCCTTGCCCAGGTCTTGTCGTCCGTGGCCCTGTCTCTGGCAACCATCTGGTTCCTGGCCTGGCTGGGCGCGAAAATCTTTCGCACCGGCCTGCTCATGTACGGGAAAAAGCCCTCTTTGCGCGAAATCCTGCGCTGGGCGCGCTACCGCTGATCACCGCATGGCGGCACGATGCAGCGCTTCATTGATGCCGGCTTCCGTGACGGTTTCGCCGGGGAACACATCCGCCCACATGCGATGATCCTCCATGCAGAGGTAAACCGGCACCGCATCTGATACGCGCCTGCGGATACCATCCAGGACAGTCCGATACATTTGACGGCGCAAAGGACGGAAATAGCGGTACTTGCCGTCATATCCCCGGATCAGTTCACCGGAAAACAAACACGATCCGGAACGCGACAGGATAATTTCTCTCAGGGAAGGAGGAAACCGCAACGTTCCCAGGCTCCACCATGCCAGCCGGTTTTCGGGAATGCGGTCCAGGATCTCGTCCACCAGGGCCGGGTACCACGCTTTCCAGGCGGGAACCGCGATCATGGGATCAAAATGGATGCCCACCCGGTAGCCCCTTTCCGCCACGGCCGCCATGGCATTCAGCCGAGCGGAAAGTTCCGGGGCTCCATGCTCTTCCCGGCGGCACAGGGGATCGGGATTCAATGACCAGCTCACCACCACGTTTCGCGGAACGGTAGACACGTTCAACAGATGGTCCACTGCCGTGGATTTGGTTTTGAATTCAAACACCATCCCCGGAAAATCCTTGAACAATTGCAAAATATGGAGAGATTGCCCGGTCCGGGGGTCGAACGCCAGCGAGTCGGCGAGTTCGCCGGTGCCCAGCCGCATATATGCCTGATCGCGGTAGCCTTCAAGTTCAGATCGCAGATCATCCAGGTTGTCGAAAAGCAGCGGTTCCGGATCCTGAAGATAAGCCTGAAGAATGCAGTAGCTGCAGTCGAAGGGACATCCCTGCAACAAATCGATGTTGTAATACCCGCAGGAAACGGTATCCGGCGAGCAGGGGCAGTGGCGAATAAAGGGACCGGTCTGTCTGGCCGTGCGCATTCCTCGGGTATGATAACGGGTTTTCCCCGCTCCCGCAATCCCTCGCTCAGGCCGGAACTCATCCGGCCCGGAAAGCGCAGATAAGCCTGAAAAGTCTCTCAAGTTGACACTATGCGCAAAAGGGACTACCATGACGACATGAAATTTCTGCGCGCAGTCGCAATCACTCTGCTCACTGCGGGTTTGCTGTACCTGTTCTTTCGCAATATCCACTTCAACCAGGTGTGGGGAATCATACGCCGGGTTCATCCCGGCTATCTGTTGCTGTTTTCCGCGGGACTTCTTTTTCAGCAGGTTCTGCGCGGATATCGCTGGTCCATTCTACTGCGACCGCGTAAGGCCGCGATCCGTGTGTCGACGCTGGTCAACTTCACCCTGATCGGATTCCTGATCAACACTTTGCTTCCAGGGCGGATCGGCGAACCCGCCCGGGGCATTCTGGTGGCGCGCAAAGAGGGCATCAACAGCGCGCATGGCCTGGCGTCCGTCGTACTGGAGAGACTCATCGACGCGCTGGTGGTGATCTTTATCTTTCTGGTATCCCTGTTGTTTCTCAAGCAATCGACTTTCGCCTTCCTCGGGAAACTGCGTTGGGCGGCATGGGCGATGCTGCCCTTGGTCCTGACCGCCTTTGTCCTGTTCTACTTCCTCAACAAGCCGGAAGGGGTGGCCTGGACAGCCAAACGGATCGCGCGCCTGGTGATGGTACTGCCGGCAAATCGACGCGAACGGACGGCTGACTCCGTCCTGCATTTCGTTCAAGGACTGCGGTTGCGTCTGCGAACCCCGGACTTTGTCAAGCTGACGCTGTCCTCTTTTGCCATCTGGCTGTGTGTGGTTCCCGTCTACTGGCTCATGTTCCGACCGCTGGGCATCCAGGCCA
>JAFGNX010000162.1 GCA_016926835.1 Candidatus Aminicenantota bacterium
ATATCCACGCGCCCGCCTCTGGTTCCCATTGCCTGTGACGCGTTGCTGCAGAGGTTGACCAGAATCTGGTGAATCTGAGTGGGATCCGCTTTAACCCAGACATTCGGCGTCACGCAGGAGGCTTCCATGCGAACATTCCGGGACGTGGTGGCCCGAAGCATTTCAAGGGCTTCCCGCACCGCTTCCTTGATTTCCACGGGAACACTCGGGCGTTCGCCGGGGCGGCTGAAAGTCAGGATCTGGTGCACCAGAGCGGCCCCGCGTTGCAGCGCGGCCCGTATCTCCGGCAATCTCATCCGCGCGGGAGAATCCGCGGGAAGTTCATTGCGGATGATTTCCAGATTCACAAACAGGGTTGCCAGAAGATTATTGAAATCATGGGCAATGCCTCCGGCCAGGGAACCGATGGCCATCATTCTCTGGGTGTACTGCATATGCTCCTCGAGCAGGCGCCGTTCTTCAACTTCCTGGCAGAAAGTATCCAAGAGGCGATTCACGCTCTCCACAACCGGGGCGAAATCGGGACCGACCCGGCGGGGATCGCCACGCATGGACACATCGCCTTCCAGGGCCTGGTTGATCATGTGCTCGAACTGGCCGCTGACCCGGTGGATGTTGCGACCGATCCATAACGATACCACCAGGGCCAATCCGGCCAGCGCGGCCAACGCGGCCAGAATGAGGGGCAACACCCGGGTGTTCAACGCGGCCGCGATGATGCCGCGGATTTCAGTGCCGCGCACTTCCGCGAGGATCACCCAGTGCAGTCCCTTGATGCGCAAAGGCGCATAAGCGGAAATCACTTCAATGCCATCGTAGTTGCGGCTCTCCTCCACCCCGATGCGGCCCGCCAGCGCCCGCCGCGCCGGAACCGTATCCACACCGTTTTCCGCGACCGACCCGAAAAAAGATGCCAGCAGGGAATGGCTTTGCGGACTCATAAAGGAATCCGAACGCATTTTGAAGTCCCGCCCGACCAGGTACGTCTCCCCGGTGGGCCACATTCCCGAGCGCTCCGACATGATGGCGGCCACGGCTGAATTGGAAATCTGCACGGCCACCACGCCAATCAGGCGTTCCCCGCTGAATACGGGCGCGGCCAGGAACTGGGCGGGCCGATTTCCCGACGGCGAATACGGCCGGGTATCGGACAACGCGACCACGCCGGTACGGGCACGCTGCCACGCATCGGCCAGAGAAGAGTTTTCCTCTCCCAGGCGCAGGCCGAAATCGGCTTCCTTGCGCACGGAAAAGACCACGTCACCCCAGCGCGGATCGAGCAGAAAGATGTCGTAGTACTGGTTTAAATCCGCCCACTGCTTCAGGTAAGAAAAATGACGCTCATGAACACGACCATACGCGGGGGGTGCCGTAAAACCGCCTTTCCGCGTTCCGCGAATGCGCTCCTGTGACTGGTCCCGGGCCGCGTAAAACGCGTCCATAAACTCTGAACAAGCCTGGATGGTGCTGGGACTGCGGGCAAGGATGGCGATATCCGCTTCTCTTTCCGCGTAGAACTGGCGGATTTGAACCGCTTTCAATTCACGAATCGATTCCAGGTGGCGAAAGACCTGTTGTTTCAATTGCGTGCGCACCGTGTTCATGCCCACGATGGAAACCATGAGCAACGGGATCAAACCCGAAAAAAGAAAGGTGGCAATCAGCAGGTTGCGGATGGAAACCCGGTTCTGCAAACCGAATCGAACCCGCCTGGAGGGTTCAGGCCCTGAACTTGTAACCAACGCCACGGATTGTCTCGATGCACTCGCCGGCTTCTCTCAATTTGCGTCGCAATCCCGAGATCTGGTAATCGACAATGCGTTCCGTGATGGCGTAATCGTCTTCACGGATGGCACTGAGAATCTGGCTGCGGGAAAGCACGATATTGGGCCGCCGCGTTAAGCATACCAGCATATCAAATTCCGTTTTGGTCAACGGAACCGGTCGGATGCCGACGGTCACCTCATGAGATTCCAGGTTGACGGTGACCAGGCCGCGCTTGAGGACGGCGGGAGGGGGATCATCGATCTTGGCCTTGCGGCGCAGAACGGCGCGGATCCTGGCGGTCAACACCTGGGGATCAAAGGGTTTGGTAATGTAATCGTCGGCGAAACTCTCCAGACCGCGAATGATATCCGCGGTCAGGGTGCGGCCGGTCAGCATCACGATAAAGATTCCAGAAGTGCGATAATCCTGCCTCAGGATGCGGCTGACGTCATAGCCGCTGATACCCGGAAGTTTCACATCCAACAAGATAAGATCGGGCATGAATTCACGCGCTGTTTCCAACGCCTCCTCTCCACTGCCAGACATGCGCACCGTAAAACCATCCTGTTCCAGGATGTAGGCCAGGCTGCGCATCAGGGTTTGATCGTCTTCAACCAGCAGGACACGCGGCGGCATGATTACTCCTTTTCAAACACCTTCTACAGTAGAACGGTTCACTTCCCTTTTCAACCATATGCTCGACAAACTCGGCAACGGGAACAAACGATTTGCCTTTTTTGCAATATTTAAAAGATTTCCAAACAAAAGTCAAACATTTCTACACAATCCTTATGAATGGACGCCCACTGCTTGACAGTGGAAGGAGATAACCATGTCGGGAACACTGCAATTGGATGTGGCTTGCCCGGAATGTCACACCAGCCTCATGGATCCGGCTCACCTCATCGACCGCGCGCCGAGTGTGCACGCGACAATTCAGGTGGATGGCCACCGCGGATGGCTGCGTTTGTCATCGGTATATGGCAGTTACGCCATTGAAAGCGATCTGGAAATTCCTCATGGCGCGGTGGCCGAGTTTATTTGTCCGGATTGCGGTTCGCCGCTCTCCGGGGAAACCACCTGCGAACTCTGCAACGCGCCGCTGGTCACGTTTCGCCTCAGCAGCGGCGGACAGATCAACATCTGCTCCCGGCGGGGCTGCAAAAAGCACTTTCTTGAGTTTCAGAGCGGAGTCATGGCGTTGAGCCGCCTGTACGATGTGAATTCAATCGGAGGCTCCAACCTGCCTCCAGCCCCCTGGCATGACCGCGACCTCCATCCCGACCTGGAGGAGGCAAAGCGCAAAGTGATCCGCAACGGCGCATTCCTGGACTCCTATTGCCCCCACTGCCGTCAGAGCCTGATTACGCAACGCGGCATACAACTGCACGTCCAAAACCGCGATCACTCCGAGGGAGACCTGCTTCTCAGCCCCTATCTCAACGTGTTTACCCACGAATCGACTGTTGAGATTCCGGACAGTCAGGAAGTGGCCGATTTGCGCTGCCCCCACTGCAGCCACTCCCTGATGATTCCCACGAAGCAATGTGAAGATTGCGGATCCCGCATTGCCGGCATCAGCGTATCCGCCATGCACAAGTTCATCACCTTTTTTATCTGCATGAAAAAGGGTTGCTGCTGGCATGGGGTGTCCGGGGAAGACACGCACCTCATCGCTCTCGAAGACAGCGCGGAGTGGTAGCATGTATTCGATTATCGACCGTCGCGAACTGGCCAGAGGCAACATGGTATCCCTCACGGTGAACGCCCCGGAAATCGCACGCAAAATCCGGCCCGGCCAATTTGTCGTGCTGCGTATCAACGAAACCGGTGAACGCGTTCCCCTGACCGTGGCCTACAAAAACCTGGCCCACGGCAGCATTACCATCATCTTTCAGGTAGTGGGAAAATCCACGGCCATGCTGGCTTCCCTGAAAACCGGAGATGCCATCAAAGACCTGGTGGGACCGCTTGGTTGCACGGAGCACTTTGAAAAAGTCGGAACCGTAGTGGGAATAGGCGGCGGTTCGGGCATCGCCGTGCTTCACCACCTCATGGAGGGATACGCCGCAGCCGGCAACAACCTGATCGGCATTATCGGGGCCCGGGACCGTGAAATGCTGATTCTGGAAGATGAGATGGAACGGTTGTGCAGCCGGCTGATGGTCACCACCGATGACGGCAGCTACGGCATGCACGGGCTGGTCACCGACGCCATCAAAAAACTGGTGGAAGAACAAGTGCATATCGACCTGGTCATGGCCGTGGGACCCCTGATCATGATGCGGGCGGTATGCGAAATGACACGCCTGTACAAGATTCCCACCATGGTCAGCCTCAACCCCATTATGATCGATGCCACGGGCATGTGTGGCGGATGCCGTGTCACAGTGGGCAACAAAACCCGCTTCGCCTGCGTGGATGGACCGCATTTTGACGGCCATGCCGTGGATTTTGATGAACTGATGCAACGCAACACCATGTACCAGCGGGATGAAAAGCAATCGCTGCTCTCTTCCATAAAGGCCTGATTCCCAAGCGGATCCGAATGTGAGGGCGTTGATATGAAAAAGAACACAAACAATACCAATGATGTGAGCGTGGAGGGCATTGCCGAAGGAACGGAAATCTCGGTTTTTTGCCCGTTGTGCCACCAGGGACTGAATTGCTTCGACCCGGGCACGCGCCGGATCTGGATGCGTCTGAAAACCACGACCAGTCACACTGAAGGGGTCATGGAACTGTCACCCCAGGTGCCGTTGTTCAAGCCGCATCCGGATCACGCGCCGCCTGCCCGGGATTCCATTCGCGACATCAACTGTCCCCATTGCGACCGATCCCTGTTGGACACGGAACAGGCATGCCCAAGATGCGACGGCCTGGTCCTGGGCATTCACGCCGCCATCCGCCAGCGCGTGGTACGCCTTTTTGTCTGTGTGAACCCCGAATGCAACTGGTTCGGCATCAACCGCGCAGACGAACAGAAAATCCGGCCCACCCTGGAAAGGCAGAAAAAACCCGAGCAGGACGCATTGCTGCGGATCCACAACTTTCATGAAGTTTCTTACGGCTTTAACCGGGAACTGGCCATTGCGGAAGCCAACCGCTGCCTGGACTGCAAAAAGCCGCGTTGTGTAGAGGGCTGCCCCGTGGGAATCGATATTCCGGCATTTATTCGCCTGGTGCGAAAAGGGGATTTCCTGGGTGCGGCGCGCAAAATCAAAGAGAAAAACGCGTTGCCGGCCATCTGTGGGCGGGTTTGCCCCCAGGAAGATCAATGCGAAAAGGCGTGCATTCTGGGCATCAAAGGCGAACCCGTCGCCATCGGCAACCTGGAGCGCTTCGCGGCGGACTTCGAGCGGGAAACCGATTCGATTCAGATGCCCAAGCGTCCCAGGCCCACGGGAAAACGTGTCGCCATAGTGGGCAGCGGTCCGGCCGGACTGACGCTGGCGGCGGACATGTGCGTACGGGGCCATGACGTAACCGTTTACGAAGCCCTTCACAAAGCCGGCGGGGTACTGGTATACGGCATTCCCGAATTCCGCTTGCCCAAAGCCATCGTAGCCTCCGAAATCGACTACCTGCGCCGCCTGGGTGTGAAAATTGAACTCAATACCATTATCGGGCGTCTGTTCACCATCCAGGAACTGTTTGAAAACGGGTTCGACGCCGTATTCGTGGGCACTGGAGCGGGCCTGCCCGTGTTCACCCAACTCCCCGGAGAAAACCTGTGCAACATCCTCTCAGCCAATGAGTACCTCACCCGCATCAACCTGATGAAGGCCTACGCGTTCCCGGAATACGACACCCCGGCGCCCCTGGGCCGCCAGGTGGTGGTGATCGGCGGCGGCAATGTGGCCATGGATTGCGCGCGCACGGCATTGCGCATGGGTTCACGTGAAGTTACGGTCCTCTACCGCCGCACCCGGGAGCAGATGCCCGCCAGGGAAGAAGAGATCCATCACGCCGAAGAGGAGGGCATCCGCTTCCGTTACCTCACCAGTCCGGTCCGCTTTATTGGCGACGAACGCAACTGGTTGCGCCAGGTGGAGTGCGTTCAAATGAAGCTGGGAGATCCTGACCCCTCCGGCCGACCCCGTCCCATCCCCGCGGCGGGCTCAAATTTCCTGCTCGACACAGATATGGCCCTGATCGCGGTGGGCGCCGGGCCCAACCCCGTACTCTTCTCCGGCTGCCCCGAACTGAAAACCACGTCCCGGGGCTATATCGATACGTGCAATGGATCAGGGCGCTGCAACATCGCCGGCGTGTGGTCCGGAGGAGATATCGTAACCGGATCCGCCACCGTGATCCAGGCCATGGGTGCGGCACGCAAAGCCGCTACCGACATTCACGAATATTTACAGAACGGCAACGGCGGAGAGTGGGCCGCGACGCCGGCGGAGTAGAAGGATCTGCC
>JAFGNX010000022.1 GCA_016926835.1 Candidatus Aminicenantota bacterium
AATTACGATAATTTCCCAGATGTTCTCAACCGCCTGGAAGACCCGAAGGTTCGCGAAGTGGATATGGTGGTGGAACGCGATGGTTGCAGGCATACGCTTCACCTTGAGCGCCGCCCGCTTTTTCAACCGGAAATTTCCGGGACCGACGCTTGATCCGCCTCGGCTATCCCTGCATTAACCGCGGTATCGGCTGTTCCGCCGGACGCACCTTCCGCCTGGCCGGATACTCTCCCGAGCGCTTGCGCACGGTAGTAAAAGAGAACCTTTCCTGTCTTGAACGTATCGTGGAATTCAATCGCCGCGAGGAACTGCTGTTTTTCCGTATCAGTTCCGACACCGTACCTTTTGCTTCCCACCCGGTCTGTGAAGTGGATTGGGCGCGGGAATTCTCAACAGAGTTGGCCGCATTGGGAGAGATGATTACAAAAGCCGGTATGCGCATCTCCATGCATCCGGACCAGTTCGTGCTGATCAACGCGGAAAAAAGAGACATTGTGGACGCATCGATCCGTGAGCTGGCGTACCATGCCGCGTTTCTGGATGGCCTGGGGCTGCCGCAGGATGCGCGCATCCAGATTCATGTGGGGGGGGTGTACAATGACAGGAAAGCTGCCCTGCGCCGTTTTGTCGAAGAATATCACAGCCTCCCTGAAGCGATACGCAGGCGGCTGGCAGTGGAAAATGATGACCGTCGTTTCACTGTGCGTGATTGCCTCTGGATTCATGAGCATACGGGAATCCCGGTGATCTGTGATAACCTGCACCACTCCCTGCTCAATCACGGGGAATCACTGCGGCGGGTCATGGAAGCGGCGGCCCGCACCTGGAGTATCGCGACCGGTCCACCCATGGTCGATTATTCATCGCAATATCCCGGGGGGAGACCTGGGCGCCATGTGGAGCACCTTGACGCAGGGGATTTTGCCTTTTTTTTGGAAGAGACGCAAGGACTGGATTTCGATCTCATGCTGGAAGTCAAAGACAAGGAAAAAAGCGCTATGGAAGCCCGCGAACTGGCCCGGGTTCGCGGTCATATTGAGAAGCCGTCAACTTGGAGCCGATAGAGGGGAATGGTATAATTCCCGGGTGACACTGCAGATCGGCTCGCTATCTCTTGCCAGTCCCTATGTGCTGGCGCCAATGGCGTCGTTGACCGACGTGGCCTTCCGCTGCCTGGTCAGTGAAATGGGCGGTGTGGGCCTTCTGATTACGGAGATGATTTCCGCTGAGGGGCTGTTGCGCCGCAACCAGAGAACCATGGAGATGATCCGAAATTCAAACGATACCACGCCGGTTTTCATACAGTTGTTCGGAGAGAATCCGGATGCCATGGCGGAAGCCGCACGCATGGTGGCGGCGGAAACCGGTTTCGATGGCATTGACATCAACATGGGCTGTCCGGCCGGCAAAGTGATTCGCAAGGGCGCGGGAGCCGCGTTGATGAAGGACCCGGCCAAGGCGGCAAAAATCGTGGCCGCGGCGCGCCACGCCGCGCCGGATCTTCCCCTTACCGTGAAAATGCGGCTGGGGTTCGACCGGGTCAATGCTCCCGTGTTCCTGGAAGCGATCCAGGCGGAAGGAGTGGATGCCGTTATCGTGCACTTTCGCCTGCAATGCCATCGTTACCGGGTTCCCGCTGACTGGAGTCACGCCGGGTCCCTGCGGCACATCGCCCGTGTGCCCCTGGTGGGAAACGGTGACGTGATGACCGAGGCGGACGCGCGTATGCGTCTTGCCCAAGTGGACGGCGTCATGATCGGCCGGGGGGCCATCATGGATCCCCTGATTTTTCATCGCCTGGCCGGCGGTAACGGTTCGGTTGATCTGGAAGAGAGGGTGATTCCCCGCTTGCTGGAGTTGATTGAAACGCACTATCCCGAACCCATGCGATTGGGCCGGCTGAAAGCACTGACCCGCTTCCTGGTCAGCGGCCGGCACATGAGCCGGCGTTACCGTCAGGCGATTTACACGGCAACCACGTACGCGCAAGGGGCGCGCAACCTGCTGGCGCTGGCGGACCGCCTCATCAACGGTCACGGCGCGGCGCAAACGTGATAACCATGCGCGTGGCCGTGGCATTCTCAGGGGGGCGGGATTCAACCGCGGCCGCGATCCTGCTTAAAAATCAGGGTCATGTCGTGGAAACAGTCACATTGCGCCTGGGCGTTCCCGAAGAAGACGAGCGCTTGATTGCGTCGGCGCGCCTGGCTGAAATGATCGGGGTTCCGCACCGGGTAGTGGATGCGCGCAATGAATTCGCGCGTCGGGTGATCAACCCTTTCCTGGAGGCCTATGCTGCGGGTATCACCCCCAATCCCTGTGTGACATGCAACGCCCGAATCAAGTTCGAATTTCTCGTGGACACCGCGCTCGAGGGTGGCGCCGATTGCTTTGCCACCGGCCATTACGCCCGTCTGGAGCAGAAAGGATCACATCTTTTTCTCTCCGAACCCCGGGAAAAAAAGAAATCCCAGATCTATTTTCTTGCCATGGTGGAGCCCGCACGTATGCAACGTGTGTGTTTCCCCCTGCATGACGTTACCCTGGACCAGGTGCGGACCCTAACCCGGAAACTGCCGCTGGCTGGAGAAAAATCCAGTCAGGATATATGCTTTCTGGGCAAACAAGCCCTGGAAACCTACCTGCGCGGACTGATTCCCGACGCATTCCAGCCCGGTCCCATCATGGATGCCCGGGGGGAAGAGATCGGTTCCCATCTGGGCGTGGCCGCGGTTACCATCGGGCAGCGCCGGGGTCTGGGGTACGCGGGCGGGAAACCGCTGTACGTTGTAGCCAAGGATGCTTCACGCAACGCCGTGATCTTGGGTGATGCGGGCGAACTTGAAAAACAGGAGATCTTGGTGACAAGCCCCAACTTCTGGCGCCCCCTGGCGGTTGGAGACGCAGTGGCTGTGCGTATCCGCTACGCTTCCCCGCCTGCCCGCGCCGTAATCACCCGCGCCGATGCCGCGTTGCTTGAGGCCCGTTTCCACGTCCCGGTGCAGGCTCTGACACCGGGGCAGCTGGGGGTGTTTTACCAGAAGAAACGGGTAGTGGCGGCAGGGGTTATCAGATAGAGGTGACAGGAGGCAGGCGTAGGGGCGTATGGCATACACCCAAATGTAGGGGCGGTTCGTGAGCCGCCCAATATAGAGATGAAACCATATTGGGATGTAGGGGCGAAAAATTTTTCGCCCCTACTGCCACCGATTACAGCCTTGAAAAGGCTTCCACGTGGTGGCGGTCGCCCAGGATCAGCACGGTATCGTCTGCGCGCAGCACCGTGTTGGCGGAGGGGGTGATCAGGCGGGTCTCTTTTCCGGTCGTGGCGCGTTTGACCATCACCACTTCCACTTGGCAGCGGTTGCGTATGTCCAGGTCACGGATGCGGCGGCCGACGAATTCACGCGGCGTCGCGATTTCGAGCAGGAACAGCCCGTCACGCATCTCCACCATATTCAGGCGGGTGAAATCCCCCATGAACGAGGAAATCTCGCCGGCAAGGTCGCGGCGCAGTATTTCCTTGTTGTACGCGGAGATCACGTCGATGCGCTGAACGGTACCGCGGATCGTGGCGGGACTGTCTTTTTCCACCACCGGGATTTCGCTTACATTATGGCGGCCGAAGGCACGCATAACGGTGTCCAGGTTATCATCAGGATAGAGGAACACTGCCTGGGGTGAGGCGATGTCTGCGGCCACTGCCAGATCGCGCAGATGCTCAAAATCGGGAGCGATTGCGCTGAGCTCTTCCTGCGAAATCTGCTCGTTGATGAGACCATCGCCATCGGTCAGATAGATGTGAGAATGCCCGGAACCGATGAAGCGTTGCACGATTTCTTTGAGCGAGGAATTCGGTGGTGCGATTTCAATATCCGGACGCATGACGTCGGCCACTTTCAGTGAGCGCAATACATTGATCTCTCGTCCTTTCTCCAGGTGGATGCCGCGGCGCATCAGTTTCAGCGTGTAGATCGATCCGCGGTGCAAACGGGTCGACATCAGACTGCTGATGGTGGTGGCGATCATCAGGGGTAGTATGATCTTGTAGTCGCTGGTCATTTCGAAAATGATCAGGATCGCGGTGATGGGCGCATGGGTGGTGGCGCCGACCACGGCGCTCATGGCCACCAGGGCGTAGGCGCCGGAACCGGCCGTGACCGCGGGCAGCAGTCGGTGCAGGATATGTCCGAAGAACCCTCCGGTCATGGCGCCCATGAACAGGGAGGGAGCAAAAATCCCTCCAGAGCTGCCGGATCCGAGGGTTACGGAAGTAATCAGGATTTTTACGAATACCAGGGTCAACAAGAGTATCACCGGCATGTGTCCCAGCAGAGCCTGATCCATGGCCTCGTAGCCCACGCCGAAGACCTGGGGGAAGGAGATGCCGTAAATGCCGATTATCACGCCGCCCATGGCGGTCTTGACGTAATCGGGACGCTTTAATTCGTCGAAGCGATCTTCCAATGCGTAGAGTGCCTTGATGAACAGCAGGGCAACCAGTCCACATAGCAGGCCGAGTATGGCATATGGGATCAGTTCCAGGGGGTGGACCAGTTCGTACTTGGGAACCTGGAATGCGGGGGTGTTGCCGTAAAAGGCGCGCGAAACCACCGTGGCGGAAACAGATGAGATCACGATGGGAGTGAACTGGGCCACTGCGAAATCACCGAGCAGGATTTCAACTGAAAACATGGCCCCGGCGATGGGCGCGTTGAACGCCGCGGCGATGCCGGCGGCCGCACCGCATCCCACTAGTGTCTGCATGCGCTTGCGGGAACAGCGGAACAACTGTCCGAAAGAGGAACCGATGGCTGAACCGATCTGGACAATCGGTCCTTCTCTGCCAACAGAGCCGCCCGATGCGATGGTGATGGCGGAAGCCACCGCCTTGCTCACCACTACCCGGGGGCGGATGACGCCGCTTCTCAGGCTGATGGCCTCCATGACTTCGGGAACGCCGTGGCCCTTGGCTTCGCGGGAAAAATAGTAGACGATCAATCCCACGATAAACGCGCCGGCCGTGGGTACCAGGATCGTGCGCCCCCAGGCCAACGAATCTCCCCAAGGTCCCCAGAACCATTTTTCAAAGAGGTGGATGAGAAAGCGAAGAGCGGCCGCGCCCAACCCTCCCGCCAGGCCGATAAAAATGGGGATTACCACCAGGAACAGCTGGTCGGTTTGCCTGAAGCGATTGTACAGGTCCAGACAGCGGGTGCGCAACGATTTCATGATGCCGGGCCGGGTCGAAAGGGCATGTTTCTTTATAGCCGATCAGGGTTCCGGAGTCAAGAACTCAGTACCGGAGCGGAATCAGGTCGCCCCAGTTGGGGCCGGTTTTGATGGTGACCTCCAGCGGGACGCGCAGTTTTGCCGCTTTTTCCATTTCCCGTTTTACCAGTTCGGCCAGGGCATTTTCCGCATCCGGCATGTACTCGAACACGAGTTCGTCATGGACCTGCATAACCATGTGGGCGGAAAATTTTTCAAGCCGGGTTTGCAGCCCGACCATGGCTTGCTTGATGATGTCGGCGGCGCTGCCCTGGATCATGGTGTTGACAGCCATGCGCTGACCGTTCTCGCGTACATTGCGATTGGCGCTGGCAATCTCCGGGATCGGGCGCATACGCCCCATAAGGGTGTACACCCGAAGTTCTTCACGGGTTTTTTCCAGGATGTTGTCAATGAACTTCCGGACTCCGGCAAAGTGGTCAAAATACTCATCGATAAAATGCCTGGCCTCGGAAAAACTTACACCCAACTCTTTGGAAAGGCTGTAGGCTCCGCTGCCGTACAGGACGGAAAAGTTGATGATCTTGGCCCGTCTCCTGCGTTCCGCGGCATCCAGGTCCAAACGTCTGGAGAACACCCTTTCAGCGGTATGGGCGTGAATGTCCGTTCCGGAGCGGAAAGCTTTGACCAGTTCGGGATCCTCGGAAAAATGGGCCATCACGCGCAACTCCACCTGCGAGTAATCCGCCGACATCAAACGGGTTCCCTGATCACCGCTGAAGGCGCGACGCACATTGACGCCGCCCATCTCGCCCACAGGTATATTCTGCAGGTTGGGCGCGGAAGAAGAAAGGCGCCCTGTGGCCGTTACTGTCTGGTTGAATGATGAGTGGATGCGGTCCAGGCTGTCCAGGTGGTCCAGCAATCCCCGCAGGTAGGTGGAATGGAGTTTCTGAAGGGTGCGGTATTCAAGGACGCGATCCACTACCGGGTATCCGCGCAATTCGGTCAACACATCGCTGTCGGTTGAATAGGAACGGGTTTTGCGGGTGCGCTTGACCACCGGCAGGTTCATCTTTTCAAACAGCAGTTCGCCCAATTGCTGGGGAGAGTTCAGGTTGATGCGGACTTTCGCCAGGTCGAAGATCTCTTCGGCCAGGGCGTCTATGCGTTTTTCCATCTTTTCCGCGGCCTGGTGGATGAAATCCCGGTCGATCCGGACTCCACGGGACTCCATGTCGACCAAAGCGTTGATCAGGGGGATTTCCAGGTCGCGGTAAAGCTTATCCAAGTGCATCGATTGCAGTTTCTGCCGCAGTTTAGCGGCCAGGCGCAACGACAGGTGGGAATCGGCCACGCAGTAAGCCGCCACCCGCTCGATGGGAATCAGAGCAATGGAAACCTGGGATCGACCGGTGCCCACAAGTTCATCCCAGGTGGTCTGGCGAAAATTGAGGAATTCGGCGCTGAGTTCTTTGAGTTTGTGTGAGCGGCGGTTGGGATAGAGTAGGTAGGACATGACCATGGTGTCGTCAGCAATCCCCTTCACGTCCATGCCGTGATGGCGCAGGTGAAGAATGTCGAATTTCAGGTTGTGACCGGTCTTGCCGATGTCCGGGTCGGCAAGGATGTCTCCCATGAGGCGGCGGAATGTATCCAAATCACATGTATTCCCCGCCGGAGCCTTGAAGGGGACGTAGTATCCCGTATTATCAAGTGCGAAAGAGATTCCGACCAACTCCGCTTGAGTGAATTCGAGGGCAGTGGTTTCCACATCCAGGGCCACGGCGCCCGCTGTTCGAATCCGTTCGGTCAGGTCAACCAGGTCTTTTTCAAGCGTGATCACTTGAACGGGGATGCTCAACTCGTCACCTGTCTGATCGGATTGCCGGTTTTTGAGCAGGCTTGAGAACGAAAGCCGGGCAAAGAATTCCACCAGTTGCTGCTCATTTCCGCCTTGAAACGGCGGCGGGGGTTCCGGGGGTTCCATTTCCGGTATTCGGGACAGGTCCACCAGTTTGCGGGACAAGTCAAGCAAGTGGCGGTTTTCAATGAAGCGATTGCGTTGGGAGGGGGTGAGTTCGTCCAGATGGTCCAGGATCGATTCCAGATCGTGGTATTTGTCCAACAGGGCGCGGGCGCTCTTGTCGCCGATTCCGGGGACTCCGGGAATGTTGTCCGAGGTGTCACCCACCATGGCCAGGTAATCCACGATGCGTTCGGGTGGTACGCCGAAGTGCGAATGGATGGCTTCGCTGTCCAGAATCCGCTTCAAGCGTGGATGGTATAAACAAATGTCGCGGTTGACCAGTTGAAACAGATCCTTGTCGGCTGAAACCAGGATCAGGGTTTCATCTGAATCGCTTTTTTGATGGCAGAAAGCGGCGATGATATCGTCGGCTTCAAACCCGGGTCGCTCCAGCATGGGAATCCCCCGGTATTCAAGATACGTCTTCACCAGCGGGATTTGGGCCACCAGTTCTTCCGGTGCGGCTTCCCGTTTCTCTTTGTATCGGGGATAAAGGCGGTGCCGGAAGGTTGGCCCGGGGGAATCCAGCGCCACCGCCACGCGCGCGGGAGCCATCTCTTTCAGCAGGCTTTCCACGCTGGTCACAAAACCGTACACAGCCCCGGTGGGTTCTCCTTTGAGGGTGCGCATCTGGCGGTGGGTGTAGAACGCGGAAAAAATCAGGTACATGCCGTCGAATAAAAGAAAAGGAGCGCCCATGCGCACGACCTCAGCCGAATTCAGCGGCCAGGTAGTCGATCACCAGGTCGTCAAGGGTTTTGTCCTCGATAATCTGGGTGTCCAGGCTCAGAAGGTGAAGATACTTGCCGTCCTTTAATTCGCTGATAATCTGGTCATGCTGGGTTTTCATCATGTTCTTGATGATTTCCCGGCGATTGGTCTTGTGGATCAGGTGACCGTAAGAAAGGCGGCGGGAAAGCAGGATTTCTCCGCTGTGGTAGACAAGGGTCTCCACCACCGGGTTGTTTTCTCCCTTGTCTTCGGTCTGGATGTGAAAGACCTCGTTGCGGTACTTGATGTCCGTGTTGAAGCCGACGATCATGAAGCCATGGTATTGAATTCGGCAAAAAATGTCAATATGCGTCAGGGGAGAGTGAGTCGAAAGTCGAAAGTCTAAAGTCTAAAGTCTAAAGTCGAAAGACAAGCCCCTGTGATGGCATCAAGGAGTGCTGGTGATGAGGAATGCGGCCAGGCAGTTCAGCTAAGAATTGCCTGGCCGAGCTGTGATGATGCGCTTTTAAGCGCTGTGATGATAGATGCCTAGAATGACGCTTGCGAAGCAAGCTAATGACCACAAATGACAAGAACTTATAAGTCCGAATGACTGGATTTTTTCGTTTTGAGCATTTTGATTTGGGATTTCGTGCTTCGGATTTGCTTTTTTAACTTCTTCCCTTTTATGCCCGAAAGGGTACTTCAACTTTTCAATTCTTCAACTTTTCAACTTTTTTTGAAAGGCAGGGGTCCCCCATGTAGCGGGGGACCTGTTAGGTGGAGGTGGGAGATATGTAATTATGTTAAGGGGGGAGAGATGGAAAGGCTATTTTTTATTGACATTCTCAGTACCCGATTTGCTGTCTTTGGCAGGGCTTGGCTCTTTTTTTTCTTTTTTTTCGCTGGAATCGTTGCCCGAGTTGTTTTTGCGGCGACTGTAGTCCGTAACATACCATCCCGATCCTTTAAACTGGAACGAGGTGGCCGAGATCAATTTCTCTACTTTTCCGCCACAGTGGATGCAGTGTTGGAGGGGTTCTTCGTTCATCCGCTGCAGCACTTCAAATGTATGGCCACACTTCGCACATCGGTATTCGTAGATCGGCATGTTGATCGTCCTTAACTCATATTTCTATATCACATTCATTTATGCGATGTCAACCGCTCCTTCCAGTTTAGATAAATAATTATTGATTGAATCTATGCAACACGGTTCCAATCAATGGCGTACATGAAATTCTTCTCCCACATCGGCATTGTCCGCGATTTCCATCGCAAGCGTATCCACCCGCGCTCCGTACGGACCCCGTTGCAGAAAGGATTCAAAAACCTGCAGTTGACCCGGGTCCGCTTTTGCCATTATCGTCACGCTTCCATCCGGATTGTTGCGAACCCAGCCTCTGATTCCCAGTTTCCAGGCGGTTTGACGGGCCGAAAAGCGAAATCCAACGCCCTGGACCCGCCCGGTCACGGTGTAACGCCGTGTTTCCATGGCAGAATTTTATCGCTTACCCGTTTGAAGCGCAAGGCGGCAGTCTACAATGAAAAGTCGAAAGTAATAAACTCGGCTGGTGGCAAGCGGCAAGCGGCAGGAAAGACCTTGGCGATGGGCGATTGGCAATAGGCAGGAGACAGGAAAAAATCAGTCGAAAGTCGAAAGTATAAAGTCGAAAGACAAGCCCTGTGATGGCACCAAGGAGTGCTGGTGATGAGGAATGCGGCCAGGCAGTTTTTAAGCTTAAAATTGCCTGGCCGAGCTGTGATGATGCGCTTTTAAGCGCTGTGATGATAGGTGCCTAGAATGTCGCTTGCGAAGCGAGTTAATGACAAGTTTTTTCCAATGACTGGAATTGCTTTTGTTTTGAATTTTAGACATTGGAAATTTGAATTTGTTTCGCATTTCGTTCTTCGAATTTCAGATTTGCTTTTTTCCGTGTATTCCGTGTTTCCGTGGTTTGAATTTCTGTTTGGATCACGGGCGACCACAGGGCGCCGCCCCTACACCTGTCTTCCTGCCGCCCGTCACCTGCCTCCTGTCGCCTGCCACCTTCTTTCCAACTCTCCTCATTTGCATCCCCCGGGAGCTTTGGTTTACAATGGATTTCAATCAAGGGCCGTCCTGACCGGCAATCACTTGCCGCGCGGCTGAGAAGGAGGCGGGTTTGAAAAACGAAGCGAAGTTGCTGCTGGGGGATGAAGCCATTGCCCAGGGTGCCCTGGATGCCGGCATTTCAGGCTTTTACGCGTATCCGGGAACACCATCCACCGAGATCATGGAATACGTCCAGCGTTCCAGGCAAGCGGCGGAGCGCGATGTCCACCGGGCATGGTCGGCCAATGAAAAAACGGCGGTTGAAAGCGCTCTGGGAATGTCTTACGCGGGCAAACGTGCCATGGCCTGCATGAAGCATGTGGGCCTGAACGTGGCGGCCGACCCCTTTATCAATTCGGCCATCACAGGTGTCAATGGGGGTCTGATCATCACCGTGGCGGATGATCCATCCATGCACTCTTCCCAGAACGAGCAGGATTCGCGCTTTTACGGAAAATTTGCCCTGCTGCCCATGCTGGAACCATCCAACCAGCAGGAAGCCTACGACATGTGTCGTCACGGCTTCGACTTGTCGGAAGCCGTCAAATTGCCGGTGTTGCTGCGTATCACCACCCGCCTGGCCCACAGTCGTTCCGGAGTGAAACCGCGGGCGGCGCTTTCCGAGCTGCCCCTGCGATTGCCTGAGGATATGCGCCAGTTTGTCCTGCTTCCCGCCATTGCCCGCAGACGGTACCGACGGCTGATTGAATTGCAGCCCTTGCTGATGCAAGCGGCGCAGGAATCTCCATTTAATTTTTACGAAGACGGTCCGGATCGCTCCATGGGAATAGTGGTTTGCGGTTTGGGAATAAATTACGTGCGTGAAAGCTTTCCAGATGGACGCCCGCCGCATCCCCTGTTAAAGATTGGTCAATACCCCATTCCCGTGAACCAGTTGGCACGCATGGCGGATGAATGCGGTCGCATCCTGGTTGTGGAGGAAGGCATGCCTTTTGTGGAAGAGGCATTGCGGGGAAGCTTGAACCGGTGCGTGGATGTGCGGGGACGCATGGACGGCACATTGCCGCCGGACGGTGAATTGACTCCCAACCATGTGCGGGTGGCCCTGGGCATGAACAGCCGCGGCGGTGAACCGGTTCCGGATATCGTGCGCATGCGCCCTCCGGCCCTGTGTCGCGGCTGTTCACACGCGGACACCTATAAAGCGCTCAACGAAGTTGTCAAAAATGTCTATGGTGACGGCCACGTGTTTTCCGACATCGGTTGCTATACGCTGGGCGCACTGCCGCCTTTTGAAGCCGTCAATTCCTGCGTGGACATGGGCGCATCCATTACCATGGCCAAGGGAGCGGCGGATGCCGGGATGCGACCCGCAATTGCCGTAATCGGCGACTCCACTTTTTGCCATAGCGGCATGACGGGCCTGCTGGACGCGGTAATCGAGAATACACCCATCCTGGTGATGATCCTGGACAATTCGGCAACCGCCATGACCGGCGGCCAGGATTCCCATGCCTTCGGGCGCCTGGAAAAAATCTGCATGGGCCTGGGAGTGGAAAGAGATCATCTCCACCTGATCAACCCGGTGCCGAAAAACCATAACGATTTCACTGCGTTGATCCGTCGGGAACTTGATTATGAAGGTGTCTCAGTCATCATTCCCACCCGGGAATGCATTCAGACCCTGAAGAAGCGCTCACGTGGAAAATCCACTGTTTCGCCTGCGGAAAAGCAAGGAGGCAGACAATGAAATGCGATATCATCCTGGCCGGTGTCGGCGGACAGGGGATCCTGTCCATTGCCACGGTACTGGGTTACGCGGCCATCGAATCAGGTCTGACTCTGAAACAGGCGGAAGTTCACGGCATGTCCCAACGCGGCGGCGCCGTACAGTCCCATCTGCGCATTGCCGATGGCGTTATCCATTCAGACCTGGTGGCGCTCGGGGGAGCGGATCTGGTGATATCGGTGGAACCCATGGAGGCCCTGCGTTACCTGCCCTGGCTGGGTCCGGAGGGCTGGGTGGTAACCAATACAACGCCCTTTGTCAACATCCCGGATTATCCGCAGGAGGATGAATTAAGCGAATCTCTGGAGGCCCTTCCCCGAAAAGTGGCCATCGACGCAGACAGCATTGCCAGGGAAGCGGGTAATCCCCGCGGCATGAACATGGCCATTACAGGTGCGGCTTCACTGTTTATCGACATCCCGTTTGACAAGATGGAAGCGGGCGTACGCGCCATATTCGCCCGCAAAGGCGAGGAAGTGGTGAACAAGAACCTGGCTGTTCTGCGCGAGGGCCGCAGGCAGGCGGAAGTCGCAAGGGGCTGATTTAGAGCGAAACCCGTTAATGGCCTAATATACATCCCCCTCATGTCGGGAAAGGTCTTGAAATCCAGGGTGAAAAGCGGATTCGAGGACCAGGCGGGGGATGTCCACTACCGGAAGGTCCGTGGCGTCGATAATGATTGAATCTGAGGTGGCGATCACATCCCCGTCGCATTGTTTGATGACGTGGTCAGCCGAACGCGCCAAATCCGCATCGCCCCCAAGGTTCCGTTCTTGCATGTAAGCTTTCATGGCCATGGCGTGTTCGGCGCTGTGGGAAACGGGCGAGTCAAAAACCGCCACAACCGCCTGCGGGAACTGGGCGGTCAGCCAGTCGCAGACCAGTTCCATCGCGCGTTGGAAACGTTCATGATCGTGGATGCGGCCGCGGGTATCGCCCACGTCCCGCAGGATGCCGTCTGAGGAAAGAAACAGGGGATTGCCCAGCAGGTGGTTCATCACCGTGAAAAGCACGTTATAGGCATCCAGGAGAACCTTTTTTCCACATACTTTCTCGATCAGGCGGGCCCGGCGTCGTTCTGATGCGTTACGTGTGGAAATGCCGCGAAACAGGATATGCCGCTGGCGGCGGTTCAGGTTGTAGCGATTCCCGACCAGCTGCAACAGGGGCTTTCCCGGATATCCCCGTTCCAGGAAGCCGACATAGTCCTCAGCGGCCTCTAAAAGTTCTCGCGAGAAGAGGTCGCTGCCATTCATGATGCTGCCAGAAATATAGCACAACTGCCATTTTTTTTTTTTGACTTTACCCGTTGACCTGCTAAAAAGTTGGTGGTAATGAAGTTTTTGTGTTTTCCTTAATTATTTTTCAATCGGGGTAAGCAAATGGCAATGCACAAGTTGGCCAACACATGGATCGGTCAAATCCTCAATCATTTGGTCGGCGCATTTGAAATGCGTGTCATCGGGTATTACGCGCAGCCGGAATTACTGCGCTTGATCAGAAGCCTGCGGCGCGAAGACGGCCGTTTCCTGTTCCGCCCCAGTGAGTTGGCGATTGTTTATTCCCTGGCTTCGGCTTGTCGTTCCATTTCTGGAGACTTCGCGGAGGTGGGGGTCTTCCGTGGGACTTCCGCCAAGGTCATTGCCACGGCCAAGGGCGACAAATCCCTTTTTTTGTTTGATACATTCGGCGGCCTGCCGCTGCCCGGCCGGAGGGACGGTCGCTTCCGGCAGAAACAATTCGCGGCCTCAGTGCAGGCGGTCAGCCGGCGTTTGCAGAATTATGCGGATGTCACCATTGTTCCGGGGATCTTTCCCGCCAGCGGCGTCCATCTGCGCAATCATCATTTCGCCTTTGTTCATCTGGATGTAGACCTTTATGCCAGTACGCGCGACTGCTTGGAGTTCTTTTACCCGCGCATGAATCCCGGGGGCATCATTCTTTCACACGATTATGCCCAGGCGGAAGGAGTGCAACGCGCCTTTGACGAGTTCTTTGCTGCACGGCCCGAGAGTGGGGTGCGCCTGCCCATGTCCCAGTGCATGGTGGTGTGCGGCATGGAGATGTCTTTGAATATTTCACAACGAATCGAGGCGTTGCTGACTTACCTGATGCGCAACCATTCCCCCTTGCAGCGAAAGAAGAATCCCCTTCTTCCCGACATGTCCGTTGCAGATCGTTCCCGGGGATCTCATGCCCGTGCGGATCGATCCATCGTCCTGCATTTCAACGCGCCTGCAGGTGAATGGAAACGGGTGTTGGAGATGGGGGGAATCCTGGATACCGCATCCCCTCCGGATCGTCTGGTTATGGTTATTCATCCCGAAGGTGACTTGTATGATCCAGGTGCCCCCCCCTCAGTGAATAGTGCTGAGGACAGTCATCTCCGACATCATTAAGTGGGGGGGTGATACGCGCGCTCAGGAAACCTGAAAATCCACCCGGGCCGGCGGGCAACTGGATTCGGGAAACCAGGTGATGAATTCACGCTTGAGGGTTACCCACAAGCGGTATTTTCCCGGTGCCAGGGCCAGGGGGACGCTCCCCACAAATGAGAGAGAGTCACCCCGGGGCAGGTCACGGGGAATGGTGAACTGGTGAAAATCGCGGTCGATCAGCCCGTCGCTGCGGTCACGCAATTGCACTCCTACGGCGATACGGTGGCTGCCGCCGCCGGTATACCAGTCGAAATTGCCTGTGTTTTCCAGTTTCATCTGCAGTTGCATCCGGGCACCTCGGGACAGCATGGATGTCTGCGCCTCGGCTGTTATCCGGGCATTGTAATCCAGGGGCGTGATGGAGGGATTGGCGCGCCATTCCCCCCGCAAAGCCCCGGTTCCGGGCTTGCAGAGCAGCAGAGACAGAGAGGAAAACCAGGTGGAAAAATAACGCAGAATCACGTGGGGGCGCCGCAACACCTGCTCAGGAAGCTTGACTGGATCCTGATGGAAAGGAGCTTCGATGCGCATGTCCATGGAATCAACATCCAGGGTGAAGCCCGCTCCGCGACACAGGTTGAGCAGGGTGTCAAGATGGAAAATCCGGGTGTTGGGGATTGATCGTCCCAGGCGGTTCAGGCGTATTTCCGTGGTGATGGCCGCGGCGCCGCCGGGTTTGAGGACCCGGTACATCTCTTCCAGGGAACGGCGGATTTCTCGCATGTCGCCGAAGTGTTCGATGGATGATGCGGAAAAAACGAAATCATAGCTGTTGTCTTTGAAATCCAGGTTGCGTGCGTCCATGCGCCGCAGGTCGGGGCTTTGCGGAGGGCAGACAAAAGGCGCGTACTTGGCCGGATGATCCGGGATATCGGGCTCGTCTTCGCCGCCCAGGTAGGTGCCGGCATAGAGGTCGACGCCCGTCACCCGGCGAACCTTGTGTGTCAAGTAGTAGACCACGGGCTCACGTCCCGCGCCCACGGCCAGGCAGGCGGCTTGCGGATGCAGTCGGCGGTCGCGGGCCAGCATGTAGACAAGTTGGACAAACTCCCAGTGTTTGCGGTGAAAACTTTCCATGTCCATGGTGAAGATGGGCGCCATGTCGTCCAATACGGCACTCCATTCACTGTTTTCCAGGTCGGAAACCTGGGGAATCTTGTTGAGAGGCACCGGATTGTGCCTCCGTTCTTTTTGCAGTGATTCCAGTGCCACGATCGGGAAGAGGATGCGGTCCAAGGGGCGGATAAACGCTTTGTAGAAACGATGGGAAAAAAACAGGTGATTGAGACGATCCTTCAGCATCCAGGATAGTTACCAGAACACCGCGGACCTGTCAACCACCTCGGCGGTTGCCACGCTTCAAACCTTGCGGTAAGATAGACTCCCCGCTGTTTCCGGCGGGTCTGAATGGAGAATGCAGATGAGTGGATTTGTTGAACGGGTAAAGTCGCCGGCGGGAACGAAATTGGTGTTGCAGGGCAACGAAGCTTTCGCCCTGGGGGTGGTACACGCCGGTTTTCACGCCGCGGATGGCTATCCCGGCACACCGAGCACGGAAGTGATCCATGATTGCCTCTCGCGGGTACAGGATCGCATGGTCGTGGGTTGGGACGTCAACGAGGCCGTTGCCGTAGCAGTGGGCGTGGGCCACTCCGCGGCCGGGTCGGATACAGTGGTCACCATGAAAACCCCGGGGGCATTCCAGGCCGGAGACGCAATCACCACGGCCGCGTTCTACCATGCCCCCGCCGGCGCCCTGGTCTATTACATCGCCACGGATTACATTCCCTCCAGCACCCAGCATGTGATTGACTTGCGTTACTTTTTCTACTCTTCGCGCTTGCCCGTGCTGGAGCCCCGCGATCACCAGGATTTTTACGATTTTCCCCGCCTGGCGGCGGACCTCAGCCGCAGAATCAATTCGCCGGTCGTGATCCTGGCCAACGGCATCCTCTGTCATTCCGAGGGAATGGTACGCACCGCGGAACCACGCGTGGTGCCGAAACGTGAGTTGCCAGAGAATTTCCGCGGCTGGATGGGCCTGCCCAACCTGGCACGGAAAAATTACGATCATGCCACAAAGGAACGCATGCCCGCGGTTGAGGCGTTTTTCAACCGGGAACCCCTGGCGCGGTTTGAATCCGGAGATCCATCCTGGGGCATCCTGGCTAGCGGTGAAAGCAGCCTGCAGGTTCGCGAGGCGCTGGCCATATGCGGCCTGAAACCCGCGCGAATGTTCCTGGCGGGAACCGTTCCATTTCCCAAAGAGGCGGTGCTTCGCTTTGCCGCGGATATCAAAGGTCCCATCTACGTGTTCGAGGAAGGGGACCGCTGGGTGGAAGAACGTTGTCGTTTGGCGGGAATCAATGTGTCGGGCAAGCCGGTCCACTCTTCACGCACGGAGTGGACTCCGGGCGACATCCTCTCATTTCTGGCGGACCGCGGTCATATCGCCCCGCTGCCTGCGCGACAGAAAGGGACCGTAGCCCCGGTACCCCGTCCGCCCGGCATCTGCCCCGGCTGTCCCTATCGCGCTTTCGGCCTGGCCGTGGCGGAAGCGCGTAAAAAAGATCGTTTGACCGCGGTTTTCGGTGATATCGGGTGTTCGACCCTGCTTTATTTCATGGACGCCCTGGACACCTGCATGTGCATGGGTGCGTCGGATTCCATGCGCCAGGGCATGGTGTTGTCACGGCCCGAACAGGCCGCCCGATTCATCAGTGTGTTGGGGGATTCCTGTGAATGCCACTCCGGCCTGGATTCCACCCGCAACGCCGTGTTTCGCGGCACTCCCGGTGTCAAGGTGATCCTGGACAACCGCATCACCGCCATGACCGGCGGTCAGCCTGCACCCAGCAGCGGCGTGAACCTGGCCGGAAACGACGTTTCCTTCTCTCTGCGCGCGGTGGTGTCGGCGGAAACGCCCAACACCAAAACTGTTGATGCGTACAACCTCAAGGGCGTAAAGGAGGCCCTGAAACGGGCGTTGGAGCGGGCTGAAGCAGGTGATTTTTCCTGCCTGATCCTGGAAGGCGCCTGCGTACAACAGGTTTCCCGCGAGTCACGGCGCCGCCGTGTGCGCATCGATGTGGACAAGTGTCGCAGGTGTGGGCAGTGCGACATCTGCCCCGGTATTGAGTTGGCCGCAAACAAGGTTCCGCATTTTACCGCCTTGTGTACCAATTGCGGGGGTTCAACCCCGGTATGCATGCAACGTTGCCCCTTCGGCGCCATCGAGATGATTCGGGAAGAAGAACGGCAAACTGTTTTTGCACCTCAGGATGGAAAGCCCCGGGAGTATGAGAAGCCGGAAACAGACTCCGCCGGCCTGCCTCGTTCCCTACGTGTGGCTGTGCGCGGCGTGGGTGGCCAGGGCAACCTCTTTTTCGGGCGTGTTCTATCACAATTGGCCATGGAAACCCCTTACGCGCGTACCCGCGTGGTCAAGGGAGACACCCACGGCATGGCGCAATTGGGCGGCGCTGTTATTTCGACTTTTGCTTGTGGTGACGTGCACTCTCCCGTGCCGGCGCCGGGCACTGTAGATGTGCTGGCCGCAATGGAGATGGGAGAAGTGTTGCGCCCGGGTTTCCTGGATTTACTGAAACCGGGTGGAACCGTGGTGCTGAATCGTTTCCGCGTGGTTCCCCCGGCGATGAAACCGCAGGATTATCCCGGGCTCGATGCCATTCGCTCCGCTTTAAAAAAATACCGCGTGGTGGAACTGGATGCGCATGATGCCGCCCGCCAATCGGGAGATGAAACGGGCCGCAGCGCCAACGTGGTGATGTTGGGACTCCTTTCCACGCTGGATCCTTTGAACCGCATCCCGGAAGCCGCCTGGCGCCTTGCTTTATCCAAGGTTACCGCCTCGGATGCCGCGCAGAGCATCAACAACGCCGCATTCGGCACCGGAAGACACATCGGTTCAGAGGCGGGTGATCAGTAGCGAAGAATGCTGCGCGATTCAATTCCCTTGACGATCTTTTTCTGCAGGCGCAGCAGGCGGCGGTTGATGGGCGAGAAGCCCCGCGCGGAATCCTCGTTCAGTACCCCGATGTACTTGCCGATGAAATCCGCGCACAGGATCTTGAAATTGTACGCGCTCCAGTAGAATTTCCGCAGAAAGGGCATTTTTACTTTGATAAAAGCGATCCAGGTGCGGTGGATTGCGCGCACGGTAACGGCCTTGATCACGCCCAGTTTGCGTCGCACGTAATAGATTTCGAACTCGGGGATACTCAGATACTGGTCAATGCACATGCGCTTCATCATGTAGGTGAAACTCACCTTGTGCCAGTGGATGAAGCGTGCCTCCGCAGCCAGCGCTATGCGGTGGCCTCCCAGAACCAGTCGCTTGGCGAAAAGCATGTCTTCGCCGTAAGGGACATCGGGGAAGCGGACCTGTAACAGTAGGTCGCGGCGGATACAGGAGGCGCAGTTGTCGAAGTTGCATAAACGCCGGCGCAGTTCGGGAGTAAAAAAGTCCCAGCAGAAACGCGACACCGGTTCCACCAGTTGGATCACGTCCCGGTACCAGCCGTTGTGAAGCCAGGCGTCAACCGGATCGGAAGTCCCAGGGTCGATCTGCCAGACTCCGTATGCCGCCGGTGCCCGGCCTTCGCGCACGGGCAGGGTCAATGCCGACAGGAAGCCGGCTCCCTGGGGGATGATGTCATCCGTAAAGAAAGCCAACATAGTGCCGGTGGCCAGTGAGGCGGCGCGCATGCGCGTGCCGCTGTGGCTGAATTCACCTATCGGAACATGTTCCACGCGACGCGGAGCCAGTTTCAGTGATTCCAGGTATTCGCGGGTTCCGTCGGTTGACGCGTTGTCCATAAAGATATACTCAACCGGATAGGAAAAATCCTGTCGTTCCAGCGCGGCAACCAGTCGCTGGATGACGTTCATGGAGTTACGGGTCAGGATGATGATGGAAAGTAAAGGATTCATGATGTCTGCGGATCGGTGTAGTGTTTGAGTCGTTGGTTAAAGAATTCCCGCACTTCCCGAGTGAAGCGGGGGCGGTCAAAGCGCCGGCTGGATTCCAGGGCCGCGCGGCCGCAACGTTGCCTCAGTTCAGTATCGTTGATCAGGCGGCGGGTGTGGCGGATCAACTCCTCGAGGGTGCGGACGCGAAATCCCGTCACCCCGGGTTCCACGATCTCTCGCTGGCCTCCACCGTCGAATACAATCGGAACCAACCCATTCTGCATGGCTTCGCCAATGGTCATGCCGAAGTGTTCCACCAATGCCGGGTCCGTCTGGTGCAGGCCGCAAAGGTGCCAGAACACTGAAGCCCGCAGGTACAAAGCGTGCAATTCATCTGAGGTGATGTTGACCCGCAAGCGGATATGAGTGTCACCTGTGGCGCGGATTTTATGTTTCAAATCTTCCAGGTAGGGATTGTTTTCCGGGCTCCCCCCCGCCAGAACCAGATGCCAGTCACGGGTTTCCTCCGGGAAGCGGCGGCGCAGGGAAAGAAACGCTTCAACCATTTCTTTCTGACGCTTGCTTCCCCCTTGTTCGAATCGGGCTACTGAGAGGATGATGGGGTCTTTTTCTTCCGGCTTTTCAGGGGGAGGCATGTCCACCGGCGGGTAGATGTGGACATGGGGAGTGAATTTCCATTTTTTTTCAATCCATTCGGCTGTGTACAAACTGTTAAAGATTACGGTGTCGTAGCGATCCGCGTAGAAATAGGCGCCGGGACGGCGCTCCGGAAAATGACACACCATGGCGGATATTCCCGATAACGGAAACACCATTTCGTTCATGCTGTTGTTGATGAAAATATCAAATCCACCGCTAAGACGGCTGACCCGGTGAAAAGGGTTGGCCATGCGCCGGGTGATGCGGGCGGGATCGATGTGGGCGCCGGCATCCGCGAATTCGGGAATTTCAATGGTCTGGTAACGGCAGGATGATAGGTCCAGGCCATACCAGTCTCGTATGGCCGCCGGTTCCATGGGGCGGTGGGTCAGGATGGTGATATCGAAATCTCCTTTCAAGGCATCCAGCATGGTGAGCCCGTATTTCTGCCCGCCGCCGATAATGTGCAGGGTGTGGTCGTACAGGGCCAGGGTAGGGGGGCGCAGTCCCAGGGCTGTTTCCATGCGCAAGAGCAGGCTCATGGCCCGGGCGGGCCCCTGACGGGTACGCAGCCACTGGGCGGCAGCGCGCAGCGCACGCGGGAATCCTCCCTGGTCATCTTCGGACGCCAGGTTCTTTAGGGCTTTCAGTAAGTAATCCCTCTGGCTGTGCCTAGGCAAAGGCTGCAGCAATCGGTCCAGCTCACTTCCCCGGGGCATACGGGAAAGCAGGGCGCCGGTCAGTTGGTTTTCACGCGCGGCGGCGGTCATGACCGCAACTCCCCGTCATACTCCGTTTTTTCTCTCTGCAGGGATTCCAGTTCACGTTTTTCCGCCAGCTGTCGCGTGATCTGGTCCAGACTGGATTGCACGCGGCGCAAGCGGATATAAGACGCCAGTTGCAGGGCCACGCAATCGGTGTTGAAACGGCGCTGTCGTTCCAGGATGGAGTGGGTATACAGGTTGAGTACTTTCATGATCAAACGTTTCCCGCGCACGATGATCGGCCCCAGTAAGCGGCGGTGTGATGTGATCTCCGAGGGAACGGGGCGGGGATCGATGGCGTCGTTGAGGATGGAAAGTTGATCCCCCATCCAGGCGCTCAACTCCCGGTCCGACATTTCCCAGAGATCAACCGGGTAGTACCGGTCAATGATTTCGCCCGCCAGGTCCGCCACGCCGGCTGCGGAGCGGTACCAGATGGATACGTCCTTTTTTATGTCCTGAATCTCGGCCTTGATTTTTTCCGTGTCCATTCTTACCTGTCTGGGCGCACTATACCACAATTTTTGTCCTCTCCACAACGGGGATCGGGCAAAACCGACGGTCTTGATTCGATGTGGTTTCTATGGTAAAAAATGATATGCTTGATTTGGATCTTTCTTTTCTGGCTATTCTCATTTTGGTCTGGATCCTCATGCTCATTCTGGACCGGGTGTTCTTCTCTCCGATAGGCGGTATCATCGATCGGCGTGAAGCGATGGTAAAGGAAGATGAGCGCAGACTGGAGGAACTCAGAACCAATATCGAGAAAGGAACCCGGCGCCTTGAGTCATCATTGAGCCAGGCACGGCAGCAGTCCTTGAAATTGCGCGAAGAATTGATCGCCCGGGGCGAATCCGCCAGGGAAGAATTGATTGCCGATGCCCGCATGCATGCCCGCGCAACCATGGAAAAAGAGATGTCGCGCCTGGAGAAAGAGATCCAAGCCGCACAGACCCGCCTTCAAGAGCAGGCAGGTGAATTCAGTGCCAAAATCAACGAGATATTTCAATGAATACCCGTAGAACGGCTTTTCTTGCTCTCTTCCTTTTGCTTAGCATGATGGTCTGGGGCGCTGAAGGCGAAGGTCATGGTTTTAACTGGACCGGATTTCTGGGCAAAGTCTTTAACTCGACTGTTCTTTTCGGCGGATTGATTTACCTGATGCGCAAACCGTTGATCCGCTTGCTGAGCGACCAGTCGCGAAATGTGCGCGTGGAGATCGAGGATCGCCGCGAATCCATCCAGGCTTCCTCCGGCGACTACCAGTCCCTGAAGAAACGCCTGGAGAGCCTGGAAGCCGAAATCGCTGAAATCACCCGCCAGGCGGAAGAGAATGGAAAACGGGAGCGAACGCGCATCGAAGCGGAAGGGCAGGCTGAAGCGGAACGCATTGCGAAGCTGACGGAGGAAGAGATCCGCAATCGCGTGGATGCCGCGGTACGGCGTTTAAAGGCGCGTGTGGCTGAAATGGCCATCCAGCGTTTCCGGGAGGATATCCAGGATCAACTGGATAGCGACCGGCATCGACGCATCATGGAAAAGAATATCGAGATCAGTGGAGACGTCATTGCCCGGAAGTAGTTTGTCCAAGCGTTATGCTTCGGGCCTGATCAAGGCCGTCAAGTCCGAAAAGGAATATACGGCCGTTAAATCCCGGTTGCATGAATTTCAACGCCTCTTAACCAGCAGCGAGAAGTTCCGTGCCGGACTGGTTACACCCATGCTTTCGCGTGAACAGAAAATGGAACTGCTGGATGTGGTGAAACAGAAAACCGCATTTGATCGGAAAACCAT
>JAFGNX010000163.1 GCA_016926835.1 Candidatus Aminicenantota bacterium
CTCAACCCTTCCGGTTTTAATTATGGGGCTTGCACACAATCACCAGCGTGGCGTAGCCGGTTTTGAAAGGCAGCAAAAGATCCAGGCGGGAAACCAGACGCACCAGGGGATAAAAGACCCGGGTGTAAAGGCGATAGAGGCCGCCGTGTTTGTCCAGGTCGCGCGAGGAAGATGGAGAGATGGCCCCGGAGCGCAATTGGCTTTTTTTTACCCGGTTCAGGCGCGTGAACCCGAGGTTGAGCAGGAATTCAAACAACTCGGTAAAAAACTTGGCGTAGGTAGTGGCGCGAATCACCGAGAATCCGTATGAGTTCAACAGGGTCGTCAACTCCGCCAGGGAGTAGCCCTCACGGACATGACCGTAAATTTCGGGACCCATGCCCGCCAGGCGTTTGAGGTAGTTGATCAGGAAAAACCCGCCGCTGATGGGGGTGGAAACAACTGCGCTGCCGCCCGGCCGCAGGATCCGGAAGATTTCGCCCACCATGGCCCGGTCATGTTCCAGGTGTTCGAGAATGTCCAGGGCCATGATTAGGTCCATGCTGTTGTCGCCGAGAGGCAGCCGGGATTCACCCATCTGGAAAAGCTCCAGGCCCAGCACCGGTCGGGCCGTTCGCAGGTTCTCCAGGTCCAGGTCGGCATGAACCCACTCTCCTCCTTCTTTTTTCAGGAAACAAGAGACCGCGCCGTTCGAGCAACCGATATCAAGAACGCGGCAACCCGAAAAATCGACCTGCGAAGAGACCAATCGGACCTTGTCCTTTTTCATCAGGCTGTGGCGGTACAGTCGGAGCTGCCAGGGTTCCATCCCGAAACTATACGGCAATCGCGGCTGGAGATCAACTCCGGGTGTTCCCCGAAGGTTTCGATCCGTGCGTCCAATGGCATTCGAGATCGAACGGCGGCATCAAAACGGGTGTTTGATTTTTACCGGGGTTGGGTTATAATGAAATTTCTGAACCTTCAGGGCCCCTCTATGACCGCCGATTGTTTGCAGATGATTCCGCCGGGAGGGGAATGTCCGGGAAAACATTCATGACCAGATTACTGCAGATTCGTGACGTAACCTTGCGTGATGGCCAACAGTCGCGTTTTGCGACACGCATGACCGGAGCCCAGATCGCGCGGGTATTGCCCCACTTCCGTGATGCCGGGTTCTATGCCCTGGAGGTGTGGGGCGGCGCTGTCCCCGATGCGGCCATGCGTTTCCTCGCAGAGGATCCCTGGGAACGGCTCGAAAGCATTCGCGCGACATTGGGAAAGGACGTTCGCCTGACAGCGCTCTCGCGTGGGCGCAACCTGTTCGGGTACAACCCCTACCCGGAAGGCCCTATCGAGGGCTTCTGTCGCCAGTCGGTTTGCGGCGGAATCGATATCATGCGCATCTTTGATGCCCTGAATGATACCGCCAACATGGAGTCCACGATCCGCTATGTGCGGGAAAGCGGCGGCAAAGCGGACTGCGCGGTTTGCTTCACGGTTGATCCAAACTGGAGCCTTCGGGATCGATTGCGGTTCCTCCTGCGCGGTCGGCGTCCACCCGGACGGATCTTTACCGAAGACTATTTTGCCGCCAAGGCCCGGGAACTGGAAGCCATGGGGGCCGATATCATCACCATTAAGGACATGGCGGGTTTGATTGACCCGGAAACCGCATTCCGCTTGGTTCAGCGCCTGAAAGCGGAACTCTCCGTACCGGTGAACCTTCATACGCACTGCACTCCCGGCTATGGCCTGGCTTCTGTAACAGCAGCCATGGTTGCGGGTGTGGATATCGTTGACACGGCCATTTGGAGTTTCGCCGGTGGACCTGCAGCGCCGGCCGTCGAATTGGTTCTGCTACTGGCGGAACGCATGGGGGTGGAAACCGGGGTCAACCGCAAAGTGCTGGCAGACCTGGACAAAGAGTTGCGTGAAGTGAGAAAAGAACTCGCCCAGTTTGATGGTGGCGCGACTCCACCTTCATCTCCGGACCTCACTGGAGACGCACTGCCTGCAGCGGTAACCGCGCTCCTGGACCGGGCCGCAAGCGCAGCCGTTCAGGAAGATTTTCCCCTCCTTTTGCAGGCCGCGCGCGAACTCGAGAAAGAGTGCGGTTTCCCATCCCCGGATGAAGCTGTACGCCGAGCCCAGATTCCCGGCGGCATGTATTCCAACATGGCCGCCCAGCTCGAGTCCCTGAAACTGGGGCATTTGTTTGATCGGGCGCTGCAGCGGGTTCCGAGGGTTCGCTGGGATGCCGGCTGCGTACCCCTGGTGACTCCGACCAGCCAGATCGTCGGGGTTCAAGCGGTAAACTGCCTGATCAACGAGTCACGCGGCGAACCCGCTTATTCCAAGACCTCGTCTCAATTCACCAACCTGGTCAAGGGAGGCTACGGCCGCACACCGGTTGCGATTGTCCCGGAATTCCGGCGGCTCATCTGTGGATTTCCCGAAGAGAAGCCTTTCCGCCCGGAAGAATACTCTCCGCCGGATAACCCGATCCTGGAGGAGCTTGGCGGCCTTAGGCTGGCCGATACGGAACGCGAACGCCTGCTGCTGGAACTGTTCCCCATGGTGGCCAGGGATTTTCTGTATCGGCGAAGGGAAGCGGAATTCGCGTCCGGACGCCGGGGAGTCCGTACGCTCAGAGACGACCCTGCGGATATCTGGGAGCGCCTGGCCGAATATGCGGGTTGACCCCGTCTTCGTGGGAATCAGATCGAAATGATGTCGTACCCTTCCTCCAACTGGGTGGCAAAAGAGGGGTGACCCGACATTTCATCCAGGATGGGCAGTCCGATTCGTTCCGCCGAGGCCAGTCCCCCTGTTTTGGCGGCGCAGGCGCGGCAGACGCCGAAAATCACCCCCGCTTCAAGGGCGCGGCGAAACAGCCCTCCCCAGTTGGATTCGTCTCTTTCCAGTTTGGTCAGCAAACCGGTGGCGGCCCCCTCTACAATCAGGCGCGCGTCAAAGCCCCGGTCCAGCAACTCCACGGAATTGAGCAGGGCGTGGGCAAATGCGGTCATGTCGCCGCTGAATGCGAAAATTGCTATGCGTTTCATGGCGTGCGTCTCTCCTTTTTTCCATACTACAGTTCCGTTAACGGGAAATCAATTCAAGCGACTGACGGCATGGTAGCGGCCCAAGGTTGGACGGTCTTGATTTCAGTTTCCCGGTGTGGTGTATTTGTGAACAGGAGGCTTTGTTGCGGCGGCTGTTGGGCTTTATTTATTTGTGTTTTTCTTGCTCTTATCGATCCTGCGGGTGATTTGATCCGGGCACATAAGTGAAAGAATTCGCACAGACAACGCTGTATCAACGAGATCATTTGCGGGTGGACAGCCGTGATGTGGACCGGTTCCAGCGCGCCCGCCCCGGAGCCCTGTGCGCCATGATGCAGGAGAGTGCCTGGCGTCATGCGGAATCGATGGGATTCGGCTATTCTCACCTGGCTCGTGACGGCCGTTTCTGGGTGTTGTCACGGGTTGTCCTGGAGTGGCGCCGGCAGCCCGGATGGGGAGAGGAATTGCGTCTCGACACCTGGCCCACCGGCCACCATGGGGCTTTCGCTCTCAGGGACTTTCGTTTTTATTCGA
>JAFGNX010000164.1 GCA_016926835.1 Candidatus Aminicenantota bacterium
TCGGACTTACAGTCAGCCTGGTGGCGGCGGTTTTTTTCTGTAACCTTCGGGCTCAAGACGAAGTGGTTGAACGGGTTGAGATTTTAAACCGTGAGTTGGTGGTACGCGTGTTTGCCGGCGGTGACCCGGTCTCCGGGCTGACGCGCAAGGACTTTTCCGTATTTGAAGACGGACGGTCGGTCCCCATCACCAGTTTTCGCGAAGTCCGCCGCGCCCTTTCGCCGGAAATGAAATTCAGGCCGGAAACAGCAAGCGGCAAGCGGGGGCGGCTTTTTCTCTTTCTCTTGTGGTGGAACGAGGAAAGCCGCAATTGGCCGGAGACCTGGACATATTTTGTTGACCACATTTTCCGTCCCGGAGACCAGGTTATTCTCAGCAGTGACCGTTACGCGATTCAGATCAATTCTCCGGAAAAGCAGAAAGAAAAACTGACCGCTTTTTTTCACGACCTGTCCAGTGATCTGAAGCAGAAAAAAGTTGATAAAATCCATTTGGCTTCCATGTTGGAACAGAGTGTGAAAAACTTTCATGAAGCCCTGCTGGAGAACGCGGAAAAAAAGGCGGCATTCAAAACTCCGGAACAGGCATTGCGCAATGAATTCAAGAACCGCTACAACGGCATCCTGGACGACTACCGCCTGACCCGTTTGCGCGCACAACCCGCCATGTTGCAGCGCCTGGCCACGGCATTGCGGGCAGTGGAAGGGGAAAAGTGGGCCCTGCTTTTCATGCAGAACGAACGCCTGCCCATGATCCATACCAAGAGCCGCCTCTTTCTGGACGCGCCCATGAGCCATGAAACCTCGGCGGAACTGAAGCGCTTCGTCGATGACTGTGACAAAAAGATGCGCATGGCCACGGACATGGCCGCTCAGGCTCGGGACCTGAGGTCGCTGTTCATCGGCGCCGGGGCGACTTTCCATCTCTTTCTCAGTGATGCCGGCAATGAAAGTCCGGATACCACGCAGTTGCGCTGGATGCCCGTGTTTTCATCATGGGAGTCCACTTTCCGCGAAATCGCCTCAGACACCGGCGGGGAAGTGCAAAATACCACTCATTTGAGAACCGCGCTGGAAAAAGCGGCATCCACGCCGGACATCTACTACGTACTGACCTACAAACCGGCTGTTCCTTCCCGCAAACCCGAAGTGAAAATCCAGTTGGCCCAACCCGGCCTGGAGGCGGTCTATGCCCGCAAACTGATGGCCCGGGAGATTCGGCCCCTGAAGATCTCCGACCCCGTTTTCAATAACGGTCAACTGCGCTTTGAACTCGCCGGCTATCTTCAGGAAACAACAGAATCCGGCGAACTCAAAGGAGATGTCCATATCACCGTTCGCGCCGAAATAAGCGCCGGACAGCCCCTGGAGTACACAAAAATCCTGTCTCCCCATGGTGAGGCGGCCATGGTGGAGATTAAGATGAACTTTCCCGAACCGGGCGAATACCTCGTTACCGTAGCGGTCCGGGATCGCCTGTCGGGAAACAGCACCCGGGGCCACACCCGGGTCCACATCAAGTCACCGCAACCGGAACCAGCAGAGGTTGCCCTGGAAAAGCCCATGGACCCGCAACTGAAAGTGGTGATGGACAAAGTCGCGAATTATTGCAGGCGGCTCCATGGCGCGGCTTTCCGTTTTACCTGCACCGAGTGGGTCAGTGAAACCGCCCTGGAAAAGAATCCCCTCAGCCGGCGGGTTGAAAAAGTCGACCGCCATTGGCAGTACGACTACCAGGTGGTTGGAGAAGGTGCTGTTTCCGAACAGCGCCGCTTGATTCGCGAAGGACACAAACGGGTCAATATCCCGAACGCCAGACTGGGCACGCGTTTTGCCTCGCAATACTCCGTGTTCATGCCCGTCACGCTCCTGGGAACATTGAATCGACCGGCATACAATTACCGTTTGATCGGCAGCGAACGCCTGCAAAAACAAAATTGTGCCGTGGTGGAGGTGACGCCCAAAAACGCGAAACAGGGGCCGCTGGCCCAGGGACGGGTCTGGGTGAATGTGGATAACGGAGCGGTACTCAAAATCGAGATGTATCCGCGTGGCGTGCATGGCAGCGAGGCCCTTGAAGAGGCGGCGGAGAAGATGTCCGCCAAACTGGACCTGAACGTGACCCATTGGTATCTGGAAGAACGCCATGGGCTCCGCTTCCCTTCCATGACGGAATTCTCAGAGAGTTACATATTCGACAAACAGGTGGGCACACGCCGCGCGCTTATCCCTTACGCGAGCGAGACCCATGGCGGAAGGGCCACGACCGTGGTCATCCCCTATCTGGAAACCCGGCATCGCCAGGTGGAATTTTACCGCCTGACCCAGGAATACAAAGACTACCGTTACTTCGAGGTCGAGAGCAGCGTAGAGGAATTGAACCCGGATGACTCCGAATAATCCGGGGGTACCGGTCCGGATTACTGGTGGAAAGGTTCGAAATTGAGGAAATCCGCATGGTGGACGATAATGGCTTCCACCGTGCGCTTGGCGAAATTGCCTTCCTTGGAATGGGAACCGATAATGTGCACCACCTCATCCGGCAGGCCATGCTTGGCCGCCATGGCCGCGCCGCTGATGGGATGGCGCAAATACTGGCCCATCTCGCTCTTGACCACCTTGCCGTCACGCCGATCGTACTCCATCAGTTTGGCCACATCATGCAGCAGGGCTCCGGCCAGCAGGACGTCCATGTCGATTTTCAGCCCGTCATAGTATCCATCCAACTCTTTGGCAATCACCAGGGCGGTGCGGGTGACGTTGTTGGTGTGTTGAATCAGGTCGATCTTTGTGTCCGCAATCAGCAGGGTGAAAGGGACATCCTTGAGTTGCTCGACTTCCCAGCCTCCCTTGCGGATCGATTCGGCCCAGGTCTGGACCACTTTCTCGCGCAGTTCCTTTTTCGAAATTTTATGCAGGTCCGGAAAAATCGTTTCAATTTTTTTGTGGTTCATTCGCTCCTCCCGGTATTGATTTCCGCCCTATTCTACGTCAGGCGAACGCTTTTGTAAATGCTTTCTTTGAGGGTCCCAATCCGCGATGCAAAGCTTTCCCGCCTCCCCCACGATACAGGAGCGATGCTCCAGCCAGTCGCCGCAGTTGGCATACACCCGATCGCCTTCACGCAACATCACCGGTTCATGCACATGACCCAGCACCACCCCGTCAAAACCGTTTAAAAAATACCTTCGCGCGGCCTCCAGGTAATCTTTTGCCCATGCCTCACGATCGATACGGCGATAGCGACGGCTTCCATGTGAACTGAGGCGAGCCAACCCCATGCCCCAATCGGGATGCAGGAAATGGCGGAAAAGCCATTGCGACAAGGGGCTATGCAGAATCTTTTTCAGAACCCGGTAGCCGCGATCCCTGGCGGCCAGGCCGTCACCATGGCTGAGAAAATACCGCTTGTCCTCCACTTCCAGGACCATGCTCTCACCGGGAAGCTCAATGCCCACCTCTTGAGAAAGAAAAGCGCCGGGGGCGAAGTCATGGTTTCCCGGCAAAAACACCACCCGCCAGCCGGCATCAACCAGACGGCGCAACTGATAGAGAATGTCAAAAACCCCCTTGGGCACAACATGGCGCCATTCAAACCAGAAGTCGAACAGGTCTCCCAGAATAAACAACTCACCTTTCTGGTTCTCCAGAAAACAGAGAAAATCCAGGAAATCACGCCGACCCGCTTCGCCGGCAGGATCACCGGCATGAATGTCGGATACCAGGTAGATGGGCGCCATCGCCTGATTGTAGGCGAATCACTTCCCCGAAGTCAATGAAGCAGCCAATCAGCCGTTGATCTTGCGCAGGGTTTCCTCTGCGTTCTCCTGGCTGTTGAGCTTGACAAAAATTTCCGGCCAGCGCTCCTGCGCGTCCAGGATGAAATCGATCACTTCACGCACCGCCCCCCGCCCGCCGTAACGCTTGGCGATAAAATGGGAAATGCGCTTGATCAGGGGATGGGCATCTCCAACCGCCGCGGAGAACCCCACCATGCCCATTACTTCCGCATCACCAATATCGTCACCGATATAGGCCACCTCTTCCTTTGACAAGTCGTACTTTTCCAGCAGTTCGTTGAAAGGTATGGTTTTGTTGTGGACGCCTTCGTAGTATTCGTTGATGCCCAGTTCCTCCGCACGGCGACGCACGGCCTCGCTGCATTTACCCGTTATAATGGCCGTAATGATTCCAGCCAAGCCCGCAAACACGATGCCGGTGCCGTCCTTGACGTCAAAGGACTTGACCTGCTGCCCATCGGGAAGCACAAAAAAACGGCCGTCCGACAACGTCCCGTCCACATCAATCACGATCATCCTGATCCGCCTGGCCAATTCCTTTTGATCCATGTTCATATTAAAACATCTCCGTACGCCACAAGTCATGCAGATGCAGCAATCCCGCAAGGCGTCCGCCCCGGGTTACGACAAGGGAAGTAATGCGGTGGTCTTCCATTTCTTTGAGGGCTTCCACCGCCAGCCGATCTTCCGTTACCTGTAAGGGATTTGGGGTCATGCAATCAACAGCCCGGCGCTGCAGCAGCCCGGGATCCCGCAACAGGTTGCGCCGCAAATCACCGTCCGTAATCACACCCACCACCACCTCGTCCGCGTCCGCCACCACGGCCACACCGAAGCGCTTTTGATCGATTTCCCGGATCACCGTGTCCATGGGGTCATCCGGCCGTACCCGCGGCACGGCTTCTCCCGAATGCATGAGGTGAACCACCTTGAGCAGCTTCTTGCCGATTGTTCCCCCGGGGTGGTTAAAACGGAAGTTTTCTTCCCGAAAACCCTTTTTCTCCATCAAGGCAATTGCCAGGGCGTCACCCATGGCCAACGTCAGGGTCGTTGACGTGGTGGGAACCAGCCCGATGGGACAGGCTTCGCTTTCCACACTGCAATCGATATGGCAATCGCTCTCTCGTGCCAGGGTGGAACCTTCACGCCCAACCAGGGCGATGAGTTTCACCCCGATACGGCGGATCAAATTGATCAGGCGCACTACTTCCAGGGTTTCTCCGCTGGTTGAGAGCGCCACGACAACGTCATCTTCCATGATAATGCCGATATCCCCGTGCAAAGCCTCGGAAGGGTGGAGAAACACCGCCGGTGTTCCCGTGGAGGTCAGTGTTGCCGCGATTTTCTTGCCGATCAACCCGGATTTTCCCATTCCAGTAACCACCACGCGCCCGCGGGTTTCGAACACCAGGTCAACGGCCATGGTAAACTGCGCATCCAATCGCTGCACCGCCAACTCAATGGCCCTGGATTCGGTCCGAAGTACATGACGGGCGATTTCCAAACAGTCCATCAAGTCACCCCATGCAACTTGCGCAGGCGAATCAGCAGCTTTCTCAATTGCTCGAGAGGAAGTGAATTGGCTCCATCAGAGAGAGCCTTTTCCGGCCGTGGATGGACCTCCAGGAACACGCCGTCCGCCCCGCACACCACGCCTGCGGCCGCGATATGGGGAATAAATTGGGGCTTCCCGCCGGACACGTTGCCTTCCGCCGGGCGTTGCACCGCGTGGGTGGCGTCGATGATGACGGGCACCTCCAGGGACTTCATGATGGGAATGGAGCGGAAATCCACCACCAGGTCATGGTAGCCGAAAAAAGAGCCCCGTTCGGTCAACATCACGCGCCGATTGCCCGTGGAATGAATCTTTTCCACTACCCGGGCCATGTCCCCGGGAGCCATGAATTGCCCTTTTTTTACATTCACGGGCAACCCTGTATCGCCGGCGGCCAGAAGCAGGTCGGTCTGGCGGCAAAGAAAAGCGGGAATCTGCAAGGCATCCAACACTTTGCCGGCCGATTCGGCCTGGGCGGGTTCATGGACATCTGAAATCACCGGCAATCCGGTTTCTTCCCGGACCGCGCGCAACACCTCGAGACCTTCCCTTAAACCGGGGCCACGAAAAGATGCCAGAGAGGATCGATTGGCCTTGTCAAACGATGCTTTAAATACTATGCCCAGGTTCAACTCATCCGCCAATTTGCGGAGTTGCCGGGCGATTCCGATGGTTTCCGAGCGCCCTTCGATTACACATGGGCCCAGGATGAAAAACGGGGGGTTTGCCGTGATGTCCAGATTCCCAACGGAAAACCCGCGTTGCATGCCGCCATTCTACCACAAAGGAGATTCAGGAAAAAGACTTGATTAACAAACCACGTTATCTACGCAGATCAATCTTCCAGATCGTCCTCCGTAACGTTCAGGTTTTCCAAATCGCTCATGCTCATCAACACATCCCGCTGGCTGCGGCTGTTTGGCGGTGAAACCACTTCTTTTGCCTCCAGTTGATCGATCAACCGACCGGCACGGGCATACCCGATGCGCATGCGCCGCTGCAGGAATGAAGCGGAGGCCTGGCCGGTTTCAATCACTATGGCCGCGGCTTCATTAAACAATTCGTCCAGATCACCTTCTCCAGCACCGCCGGTAGTGGCGGAACGCGGCTTGATCACCTGGGTGTCATATCTGGGTTTCTCTTTCTTGGCCAGGAAATTGATAACCCGCATGGCTTCCTCTTCGGAAACATAGGCACCGTGAAGGCGGATCAGGCTGGCCGTCTTGGGGGGAAGAAACAACATGTCGCCGTTTCCGAGCAGTTTTTCCGCTCCCATGACGTCGACAATGGTTCGCGAATCGAATTTGGAAGGAACGGCCATGGCGATCCGGGAAGGGAAATTGTTCTTTATCGTACCGGTGATTACGTCCGTGGAGGGCCGTTGCGTCGCCAGGATCAGGTGAATCCCCACCGCCCTGGCTTTCTGGGCGATCCGGGCCACGTCATCCTCGATTTCCCGCGAGCTTTCCAGCATGAGGTCGGCAAACTCGTCTATAATGATTACCACGTAAGGAATGCGTTCCGTATCTTCGAGACGTTCGAGCAGTTCGTCACCGCTCTGGATTAAAAGATCCAGTTTCTTGTTGTATTGATCGATATTGCGAACCTGGAGTTTGGCGATCTTCTGATAACGTTGCTCCATCTCCCATACCGCCCAATCCAAAGCGTTCTTCGCCAATTTATTGTTGACCACTACCGGAGTCAACAAGTGGGGCAAGCGGTTGTAAATGGCCAATTCCACCCGCTTGGGATCGATGAGCACGAATTTGACATCCGTGGGAGGCGCCTTGTAGAGGATGCTGAGAATAATGGAGTGGATGGCCACACTCTTGCCGCTCCCCGTGGCGCCGGCCACAATCAAGTGCGGCATCTCGCGCAAATCCGTGATAAAGATTTCTCCGCTTTTGGTTTTGCCCAATGCCAGTGTGAGCGGTGAACTGGAACGCCGGTATTCCTCGGATTCAAGGATTTCACGCAAATGAATGATTTCCCGCTTGCGGTTGGGAATTTCGATACCGATGGCCCGCTTACCGAGGATGCGTTCGATGCGAACGTACTGCGCTTTTACCGCCAGTGCCAGGTCCTCGGACAGGTTGGTGACGTCCTTGACTTTCACACCGCTATCCGGTTCAAACTCATAGGTGGTAATTACCGGTCCAGGCGTGTATTCGCGGATATTTCCCTGGATACGGAACTCTTCCAAAGCCGCGGTCAATTCATCCCGCTTGCGATCCAGTTCCTTGAAGTCGATCTGGCTCTGTTCCGTCACAGCGTCCAGGTAGGTCAATGGTGGAGCGGTATAGGCCGAGCTCTGCATCAAACCGGTTTCTTCATCCGCAAACAGAAAGCTCTCTTCCGGAAGACGGCTGGGCTCCCTGGCAATGCGCCTGGTTTCCGCCGCTTTTGGAGCGGGGCCGGCCTTTTCCTTACTGGATGGGACCTTTGCTCTTCCCGAAGGCACCTGAGTCTCCCGGCGGTACTTGGCCTGGACCCTGCGTGCGCTCCGGCGTTTCTGAAATACCTTCCAGGCCTCCCGCAACCATTTTCCAAATACCTTCAGCAACTCCCAAACCGACTGCAGCAACCGTCGCAAAGACACCTTGGCGATCACCACCAAAGCCACAAGCATGAAGACCAAAAAAAGTCCGCAGGCGAAAAAGGGTTTCAATTCCACGCGGAAAAAGCGGTTAAGGAAAAAGCCGATCATCCCGCCCGTATGGATGGGCATGCCGTCAATAACTGTCTGGGGATGCAAACAGGTAACAAAGCCCGATGCGGCCAGTACAAGAAGCAGGTACCCGGCGCTTTTGGTGCCCATGCGGGCGATTCCCCGGTTCAGAAAAAAATGAACCGTCACCATCAGCAGGTAAAACACCACCCCATAGGCAGCATATCCCAGCAGGTTAAACAACACGGCGGCGAGTTGGGCTCCCAGGCGCCCACCGTAATTGGAAATCGACTCGCGCATGGTGGAATGAAAGAAACTGGGGTCAACCGGAGAATAACTGAAAACGGAAAAAATCAGGAATACGGATAAGAACAGAAAAATGATTCCCAGGACCTCATTGCGCAGTGTCAGTTCCGGTTCCGGCCCCTTTGTAGAGCGATGCTTCACCATTTGCATCCACTATACCCGCCGGGGGCAATCAAGTCAAGATTGCACTACAGGCGATTGGCAAGTGGCGAGGGGCCATTGGCGAGAGGCCTGGGAGGTAGGACAAAACTCTGAATAAAGAATAAGGAAGAATGAATAAAAAAACAGGAAAAGAGCGGAATCGCAAAGTATTTTTGGTGCTTTATTCGGCTTTTACTTTCAACTTTCGACTTTTACCTTTTCACTGATTTTTCCTGTGTCAAGTCCTGATACCTGTTACCTTCTTTTCAACTCTTCAACTTTTCAACTCTTCAACTTTAACCTGGGTGTCAAGGTTTGAATCATGTCCGCGGTCATGGTTTCCAGGTCGAACTCCGGAGCCCACCCCCATTCCCGCCGGGCCGCGCTGTCATCCATGCGATCCGGCCATGAATCGGCGATCGCCTGGCGCATGGGATCGACTTCGTACTGAATCTCAAAGCCGGGAATGTGTCGGCGGATCTCCTGTGCCAAATCGGCTGGAGTAATACTCATCGCCGTAACGTTAAACGCGTTGCGATGGATCAGTTTATCACTCGGAGCCTCCATGATCTTGACCGCGGCATTCAGGGCATCGGGCATGTACATCATATCCAACGCCGTATCGGGTTTCAGGAAGCATGTATATCGGCCTTTGCGGATGGCCTCGTAAAAGATCTCCACCGCGTAGTCCGTGGTACCGCCGCCGGGGAGCGTTTCGTTGGAGACGATCCCCGGATAACGCACACCGCGGACATCCACTCCGAAGCGTTCGTGGTAGTAATCACACAAAAGCTCACCGGCCACCTTGGTCACACCGTAAATACTCGTGGGACGTTGAAGCGTATCCTGCGGGGTGTCCAGTTTGGGGGTTTCCGGACCGAAGGCGGCGATCGAGCTGGGCACAAAAACCGCGCAACCGTGACTCCTTGCCAATTCCAACACATTGAACAAGCCGTCCATGTTGACTTTCCAGGCCAATTGCGGTTTGCGCTCGCCCACAGCTGATAGAATCGCAGCCAAGTGAAACACCGTATCGATCCGGTACTTTTGAATCACCTGCTCCATGTCTTTGACACAAGTGACATCCAGACGCTCAAACGGGCCTTCGCGCATGAACTCGTCAGGAGGCGCCTTCAGGTCACCGCCCACGACGTTTTCACTTCCGCAACGTTTGATCAAAAGTCGCTTTAACTCGGTTCCAATCTGGCCGGAAGAGCCGGTCACCAGGATTCGCTTCATGCATACACCTCAACCCAGTCTGGAATGCCCCAGTGTAGCGGATCATCTGGAACCTTGTCAAGCACAATCAGGGGGATTTGAGATTGATTTGCCCTTATTGGGGGAGTAGTATACGCCTTCGGGCACCTGACTGCCGCAAAATTTTTCCGGATCACCTACAGGCGCAGGAGTCCAGAATGAACAGCCTGGATACGTCGGCGCTCCCGGCCCGGAAACACCTGTTTTCAACCAACCCTCAACCCGTTCTGGGTATGCTGTCCATTGTTCTGACATTGCTGGCGGTATTGATGGCCATCAAAGGATGGAAACTGCTCTTCGCTCGCCACAGGTTGCATCCCTCCGGAAAATAGGGTATATTCACGGTCTGCGCTCACGGGACGGACCTGGCAGATCGGTGACTTCGCACCCGGCCCAATCGCAACAACAACGATACCGAACCGAGGAGGCCCCATGACGGAACAGAAAGCCACGAACGTGGTCTGGCATGAACATACGGTGAAACGAGAAGAACGGGAACAACTGTTGAAACAGAAGGGAGTGGTCCTGTGGTTCACCGGCCTGCCCTCGAGCGGAAAATCCACCGTGGCCAATGCCTTGGCCCGGCGATTGCACCAGGAGGGAAGGCTCTGTTACGTCCTGGACGGAGACAACGTGCGGCACGGGTTAAACAAGGACCTGGGATTTTCACCTCAGGACCGTGAGGAAAATATCCGCCGCATTTCCGAGGTAGCCGCGCTTTTTGCCGATTCCGGCGCTATCACCACCACGGCTTTTGTATCTCCCTACCGTAAAGACCGGGATTTCTGCCGCCAGTTGCTGGGTCCGGGGCGGTTTTTTGAGGTGTATGTCAAGACTTCAGTGGAAACCTGTGAGGAACGTGATCCCAAAGGATTGTACAAGAAAGCCAGAAATGGCGTAATTCCGGAATTCACCGGCATCTCCGCTCCCTACGAAGCTCCTTTGCATCCGGAAATCATCCTGGAGACCGAGTCCCTGGACGTCGATGCGGAAGTCAACCTCATCCTGGACCACCTGAGGGAGAAAGGAGTTATTTAAATAAAGTTGGAGAATTGGGTTTAGGGGCGACCGGCCGGTCGCCCGTACTTGAAAAGAAGGTGGCAGTAGACAGGAAACAGTCCTCTTGCCACTTGCCGATCGCCACTAGCCTCTGGCCTCTTGCCCGTTTCACTTTTCCCTTTCGCTTCGCTTCCAGGTAAAATCTAAAACAAACCATGATTGCCAAAATCCGTGATGTGGGCCGGGGCGGCTTCGGTGTGGCATCAGGACCGGACGGCCCGGTCATGATCCCACACGTCCTGGCCGGTGAAACAGTCCGTTTTCGCATCCAGCGACACAGCCACAACGTGTACTGGGGTGAAGCGATTGAGATAATCCATCCCTCTGCCCACAGGGTCTCCCCTCCGTGTCCCCTTTACCTTGAATGCGGCGGATGCAACCTGCAACACGCCTCACCCGAACACCAGGTTGAGATCAAGTCCGGTATCCTGAGACGGAACCTGCGGCGCATCGCCCACATCATTGACCCGCCGCCGATTGCCATTTCAGCATCACCGCCCTTTCACTACCGTACCCGCATGGTGTTGAAAATACAAAACGGGCGCGCGGGATTCTTTCAGCGAAACAGCCATCGGGTCATCCCGGTTAATTCCTGTCCGCTCATGCCCTCAGTCATGCAAGAGCGATTGCGTGAACTCTGCCAGTATTCGCAAATCCGGAATATCGAGGACGGACAGCTGGTGCTCTTGAGCAACGGCGAGGAAGTGGCCGCCTCTGTAGCGGACGGCAGGGAATGGCAAGATCTGGATGAACCTGGGCGAATTGTGTTTCACCTTCCTGATGGGAGCTTTTGTGTGAATCCCCACAATTTTGTGCAGGCCAACCGTTTCACCATGGCCTCCATGCAGGCCTACGCGCATCCCAGGTCCGCACGTATCCATCAAGGTGTGGACCTGTATGCCGGAGCTGGATTCCTGACCCTTTCACTGGCGCGCGCCTGCAACCGCAAAGTTTGGGCTGTTGAGTCCGATCCCGGCAACCTGGAAATGTTGCGGCACAATCTGGCGGCCAATGGGCTCGATCACGTCCTGCCGCTGCAGCGAAAAATTTCCGGACGACATTGGCCGCAAGCGGACTTCATTCTGGCGGACCCCCCCCGCAAAGGCATGCCAGCGCGAGTGCTCTCTGCGCTTGCAAGCGCCCCACCCGTGGAAATGGTCTTATTCTCATGCGACTCGGCCACTTTCAGCCGAGACCTGGCATTTCTGCTGAAGCGGGATTTTTCCCTGGTGGAATGCGCGTTAATCGACAATTTTCCCCAATCAGATCACATTGAGGTCATCGCCCGCCTGCAAGGACCGGTATAATCGGATTGAAAGGTCAGGAACGGCGAAAATCCGGCCAGAAAACGAATCGCTTGCCGGAAAAAATCAGGTCGCGGCCGGAATAATCCCGATATACGCCTTCCTGATCAAAACCCTGGAATTCCCCGTCACTTCCGGCTGAAGCAATCCAGAAGCGTGCGCCGTCGGCCCGATAGTAAAAATCATTCCCCCAGGCGTCCTTGAGTATCAGGTCCCGAAAATAGGCGGCAAAACGCGGGTAGAGGTGGAGATCGTTGATGGACTCAACTTCAGGGGCGACACCGTACTCCGCGACATATTGGTCAACCGCTTCTCCCAGCTGCATGATGGTACGCATGGTGATTTTCAACTTGGATGTCAGGCTGGCCCGGCCCATATGGCGGGAAAGGTTCGCCATCGCCCCGTCGCCCCGGATTCTCCCCTCCAGCAAATCGTTATAGGCCTGGCGAATCCGTTCTTCCTCAACCGGTAGATTGGAGACGTCGATCTGCTGATAGGCTTCCACCAGGCCGGTCTGCATTTCCGCGATGCGCGAATGGTTCCCAAAGCGTTGCAGATCCATCTGGACAAGGAAATCCATGAGCCTCAGAAGGCTGATCATTCGGGCCAGGGCGTTTTTCTGTGGATCCGTCAATGTGTTTCCGGACCGTCGAGCCGTATCAAGGTGGAGGTTGATATCCGGGGTCAGGCGATGAATACCGTCTAAATACTCTTGCATGCGGGCCGTCACATCCTCGAGCTTGCCGGCCATCTGGATGCCATCGATGTATTTCTGAATCAGGATGCTCTGATCTTCCAGCAAATTCTCCACCCGGGCCACGTCCAGGGTGGAATTGCGACAACCGGCAACCAATAAGAACACCGCGGCAGTCCACCCGATCGCACCGCCACGAATCCATTTCATACAACCTCCCACGACGGGTTTGGAAATTTTTCGCCGCCTCAAAGCCCACGTTATAGCAATTCCTTTTGAAAAAATCAATGCCGGTGGGAAAACGGGCTTTTCTCAAACGATTCCGGCTACGTGAAAGCGGTTTCAAATTCCGGTTGAATGATTCACCCGGCGCGTTGGGTCTCCATGGAGATCTGGCTGTGACTCCATTCTAAAAAGTACCGGAACTCAAGTTCCAGGAACTCATCCAGGTCCAGGGGTAAGTGGCGACCCTCCAGATGCTTTTCCAGTCCGGTGTAGTATTCCGCGGGTAAACCGTCTTCGAGATTGGCTGCATAATCGCTCATGTTTTGCCTCGCACTTCAAGTGTACGGCGACCAAATGAAATTTCCATGAACATCCGGTTAAACCAGTGTGAATTCCGACACCTTTTTTGCTTGTTATTGCAATCCCCAGGCAGCCTGGACTAAAATGCCAGGGGCCGAACCAATGAGCAACCACCTATTTCTCCAGCGGATTGTTATGTTGCGCAGATACGCAGGGTTGCGCCGCTCGGCTTTTCTACGGATCATCTCCACGCTTTTGTTTGTCTCGGGACTGGCAGCGGCGATTCCCATGGCTCTTGCCCCGCTCGGCGCCTGGCGTTTTGTCCTGCAGTTTCTTCTCGTCTGCGCCTGCTGGCTGTTTGCCATAATGGTGGATGTGGAATCTCCTGTGATCCGTCATTCCGGCTTTCTCTCCACCCAACCCCCAGATCCGTGGATGGGGGCTCCCGCCTTGATACTGATTTTCGCCCTGTTGATTCCAACCGGCTTCCAGTTCTATCGTGCACTGCCACACAGTGCCAGCGCCGATTTTCGCATCGTGGTGGCGGGATTTTCAGGACCCAGCCCCGCACTCTTCCCGGTAACCACCACACTGGTTGATCACATCAGGCGGGAAACTCTCGGCCAGCCGAATATTCGCCTCATCCAACTCGACAAACCAATTGCGGAAAACCTGGACAGCGATTCAGCCCGGCTCCTGATGAAACGGCACCGGGCGGATTTGGTGATCTGGGGATGGTATGGGGACACAGCGGATGCAGTCGTCGTGGGCATGCACGTACGCATTGCCGGAAACACGGTTCGTGTGGCCGGAACAAAGCAGCTGTTACACAAACAATTGCGCCCGGCCGCATGCCCTCTTCCGGGACGTTTCACCCTGCAATCCAACTGGGAACAACAATGTCGTGACCTGGCACTCTTTACGAGCGGACTCTGTCATTTTTTGCAGCAACGCCCACGCCGAGCCGTTCTGGAATGGAACACGGCATTGAGGCATTCGCCGTCTTCTCGCAACGGCTTAATCACGCTTTTCCGCGGCAATGCGTTGTTGTCATTGGCACAACTTCCTCAAGCAATAGCCGACACCAATGAGGCGGTTTCCCGGGCCCCGCAACTGGCGGAAGCCTGGAACCAACAAAGCCTTGTAGCCGCTTTGCAAAAAGATCATGTCGCAGCCCTTCGATATCTGGATCAGGCCCGGGAACTCGATCGTGCCTGGCCGGAACCGTTATGCAACCGTGGAATCATTCTTGCGGGTAACGGAAAAATCGATGCCGCCGTTCAATCCTTCGCAGCGGCACTGAATCGGGATCCGGACCATGTTGATTCACTGTTCAATCAAGGCGCGTGCGCAATGATGCAGGAAAAGTGGGGCCCGGCGATACGCTTCTTCACCCGTACCATCCGAGACGAACCCGGAGCAGCTGATGCCTGGTATTTTAGGGGTGTCTGCCATTTTCATGACAACAACCTGACCCTGGCGCAAAGGGACTTGACCCGTGCCGTACGACTGAAACCCGCCTGGTCAAGTGCGTTGCACGATCTCGGAGTGGTTCATGCCCGAAGGGGTAACCTCTTTATGGCCATCCGCGCTTTTAGCCGCGCGCTGGCCCGTCAGCCCCGGAGAAGCGATTCCCGCCATCAACTGGCGGCGGCCTTCTATCTTGACCGGGATTTTTCCCGGGCCGCGCAAGAGTACAACCGAATTCTCAAGACCGATCCAAATGATTCAGCCGCATTGGCAGATCGCGGGCGGGCTCTTTTTCGCATCGGGGACCTTGCGCGGGCTCTGCGCGACTTTACCCTTTTGATCAAACGCCTGCCGCTTAAAACGGACCCCTATATCATGCGAGGAAAGGTTTTTCTGGAAGCCAGTGAACCTGAATCCGCTGAAAAAGATTTTGCCCGCGCCCTGGCGTTAAACCCGGAAAAAGTCCAGGCCTGGGCGGGACGGGCCCTGGCTTATGCCATGCAGGAACGTTTTCCGGAAGCGGTGTCCGACTTGAAACACGCCCTGGCCCGCGATCCGGACAACCCTCATTACTGGATGATCAGTGGGTTGATTCATCGCTGGATGGATCAATATGAAGTCGCGGTAATTCACATCCGCAAAGCAGCTGAACTGTCACCGCAATTGCCCGAACCGGTTTTTCAATTGGGATTGACCCACTTCCTGGCTGGGAATAACCGGTTGGCCCTGGCTCAATTCAACCGCGTGTTGGAGATTCAGCCGGACCATCATGAAGCCGGTCATTTCCGCGGTATCGTGCTGCTGGTGTCCGGCCATACGGCGGCCGCGAAAAAGGAGTTTCTGCAAGCCGTTAACCTGGTTCCGGAAGAAGCCGCCTATCACCTCTCCCTGGCCAACACTCATCTGATTGCCGGCGAAATGGAATCGGCCATACGGGAGTACCAGGCTGGGGCTAAACTGGTTCCAGATGACCCGATCCCCGCCCTTTTCGCCGCCCAGGCTCTGGAAGAAGCAGGTAAACCCCGCGCGGCCCTGAAAATTTACATCCACACTTTGAAAAAAGCAGGCCCCCAAGCCCTGCCCTTTTTTCAGGCTTTGAAACGGCGCATAACGGAACTCGAACGTGAGTTGCTTCGATTGCAGCCTGATGCGACACCGGATCAAGGAGAAGACGCTCCATGAGCCACCACGACTTGAGGATGCGCATCAAGCAATTACTTTCAATCCTACCGGAATGCCCATGCGGAGAGCATCGCGCATGAATTCATCCGGAAAAAACAATCCCCCCGGAAAAAGTCAACCCGGTGACCCTTCTTCACGTCCAAACTATGATCACAACACAGAGGAGGTTGCCGCATTGGTCCGTCTTGCCAAAGCCGGAAATCAACAAGCCATGGGACAATTGTACCGTCTCCACCGACCAATGCTTCAGGCCTTGATCTGGCGTTTCACCGGCGGTGGTGGAGAAACTGAAGACTTAATCCAGGACTCATTTTTGCGGGCTTTCCGCAACATATCCTCTTTCCGCGCGGAACGGGCTTCATTCCGAACATGGTTGTACCGCATTGCCTCCAACGCGTGCCTGGATTCCATGCGCCGCCGCAAAACCCGTCGCACCCATATGGAAGAGTTCTACTTGCTGGACGTCGAACAGGCATCCGCGCGTTTCACTTCACCGGAATCCCTGGCCGATACGGAGCAGAGGCGGAAACTTTTGCGGGTAGCTTTGACCCGACTTCCGGCTAAGCAGCGCATGGCCCTGGTACTCAAACACTTTGATGGCTTATCCATCCGTGAAATCGCCGAAGTCATGAAATGCACGGAAGGAACGGTCAAACGCCACCTTTACCGCGCCGTCCGCCGCCTGCGCCGGGAGATTGCTACTCCGGGAGAAGCCGATGAAGTGTAATGCCGTCCGCCGCAAAATGCATCTGTTCTACTACCGTGAGCTTACTCTCAACGAGAGAGAACAAATCAGTGAACATCTGCGCCATTGTGCGCAATGCGCCGGCGAGTACTCGCGCATGGAAAGCATGATGCTTGATCTGACCCAGGCGGTCATGGAACCCCGCGCCGTCAGCGAAGACGTCACCTGGCGACGGATCCAGGCAAGACTGGAACCGCCGCCGGGAGCCCGGACCGCACACTTGCTGCGATTGGCGGCGGCTTTACTGATTTTCGCCATCGGCCTCGGAGCCGGACTCTGGTTGAACCGCAGCCAGACTGATCCTTCACTGACCACATCGCCCCGGCTGATTGTGACTCGAAGCGAGTGGAACCAGTACCTCGGCGACCTGGAACTCCTGCTTCTGGATGCGGGAAACAATGGTTTGCCCGTCTCTGCGGCTACCGCTCCCGGAGAACAAACCCTTGATCGCCTTTTGTTTCAAAACCGCTGCCTGAGTCGAGCCGAACTGAATTCCCCGGAAGCGCACCGCCTATTGGAAGAAACAGCCCTGTTGTTGCAGGAAATCCGCAACCGCTCCGATGCATCCCGGCAGGACCCGGAATGGCTGCCGCGAATCATTGCCGAGCGACGCATGTTGGAGCGCATTCGCTTGTTGCTTTCGGGAGATATGGCTGATTCCCGCTTGGAGGCTGAACGTGCACCGGTTATCTAGTTTCATTGCCATCTCTTTTTTATGCGGATCTTTGCTGGCAGCCGCCGATGCGGGACCATTAACCACAGAACAGCGGGTTGCGTTTGATCTTCGCGGCCGGGTGGAAGATATGAACGGCGTGGCTGTGAGCGGAGCCCGGGTCATATTGCTGAATGCCTCCGGTCCGGCCAAAGCCCCCCGCCAGACCCGGTCGGACTCCCAGGGAGAATGGTTGTTTCGCCAGGTCAAACCAGGCAAGTGGAAAATCCAGGCCCTGAATCCCAACGCCCTGTCCGAGATTTACCACCTGACCATATCCTGGCGACAAGATAATCGAGAGTTGATGCCGGTCATTCTGAAACTGGAGATCAAGGCACATGATATCCTGGCTGAAGGCAAAGCCCACCTTTACAACCACGAATGGGAGTCGGCACAACGGGCGCTTGATTTTTTCACCACGAATTTCATTGAAAGTCCGATGCTGGAAGAAGCCTTGTTCTGGAATGCTTATGCCTGTTTCCGCAGATCTCGAAATCATGGGGGTGATGCGCCTGCCATGCGCAGAAAGGCCCTGATGATGATCAGCCACCTGCTGGAAAAATACGCCGAAGGACCCTGGTCGGATGACGCCCGCGTGCTTCGCCTGGATCTGTGGTGCGATCAACTGCGAGCCGGTGATCGCAAGGATTTGAAACCACTGTTACACGCAACTGATTCCGAAAAAGAAAGCGATGCGCGCGTCCGCCGTGCGGCTATTGAGATCCTTATCCCCATCAAGCCACAGTTTGCCTGGGACTCCTTGCTGCGGGAGCTTGCCGCTACCCAGTCGGCGAAACTGCGCGGGGATTTGTTGATTCTGATCACCCGTTTCCCCGCCAATCGCGCTATTGCCGAACTCAACCGCGTTGCTCAGACGGACCCGGATTCCATGGTGAGGGCCAAAGCCAGATACTGGCTGCAACGACTGAGCCGTTTGCCCGGAGCTGATTCATCAGGCCAGAAGACCGCAGATCAGCCATGAAAGAAAATCCGGGAATCCCGCACAAGAGAGGTACCATGAGCACAATATGTCGGAACCGCCGGATCGGAAAACTGTTGTTTCCGGTTCTCATTCTGCTGATCACTCCCCAAACCGCTTTTCCCCAGGAGCAGATCCGCGAATATGTGCAGGTCAAACAGGTGGAATTGATCGTGCGGGTGATTGATCCACAAGGAATCCCCCTTTCCGGATTGACGGAAAAGGACTTTGTCGTAACGGAGAACGGTCTCCCTGTCCCCATTACCAGTTGTGTGGAAGTCAAGCGCCGCATCAACAGCGATTCAGCCTCATCCAGCCGTTTACCGGAAACGCCCCGCTTCTTTCTCATCTACTTCTGGGTCTGGCAGGACAATCAAGTGTATGCCAAGGCCTTGGATTACATCTTTACCCGGATCTATCGCGAGGGAGATACGGTGGTGCTTTCTCTGCCCAACGCAACCCGCGTTATCCAGCACCGGGAAGATATTCCGAAAATTCGCGGGGAGTTCGAATATGATCTGCAGGAATGGACCCGGCAACGCTCACAAAGCCTGAACAGCATTGTCGCCAACCTGAACCGCCTGCTGCGCGATTTAATCGATAATGAAAGGCTTATGCGGACTGCGGACAACGATTGGGGGTTCAGGCGTGCTTTCGAAACATTCAGAAGCTCGGTTCTGAGCGATTGGCAATTTTTCCGCAGCAGTTTTCTGGATATCCCCAATCGCAATTTCAAACGATTGGCCGAATTGATGCGCGGCATCAAGCATCAGAAATGGGCCATCGTTTTTATTCAGCCTCCCACATTCCCCACAGTTCATCCCAATGCACTCATCTGGACACGGTTTGAAGACCCCGGCCAGGCGGAACAATTGAGAAATTTCTCCAACGAAATGATCCGTACCATGAACTCTCCCCATGAACCGGAAGTCCAGCTGCAGGGCATTGAACAGGCTTTTATCGGCTGCAACACCACTTTTCACCTGATACGCATGGACACCGCAAACGATGAGGTGGACGCTTATCCGGATCTGACCTTGCGCGAGGTTTTCTCGGATCGGCAATGGACATTTCAACGCCTGGTTCAGGCCACCGGCGGCAAAAGCATCAGCGACAATATTCCTGACCGCGGCCTTCAGCGGGTGGCTGATGCCGAGGATGTATACTATCGCCTGACCTACCGCCCCGCCCTGGAGAAAAAAGAAAATTCCGCGGACCAACGCCGCCTGGTCATTACTTCCAACCGTCCCCGAGCTCGTATCTACCATGTGCGCAGCATGCGTTTGAGCGAAGTGGAAGAAATCCGCCTGGCGGAATTCCACTGCGATGCCACACGGCTCAAATTCATTCTGACCGGATATGCAGTGCGACTGGAAGGCGAGCGTCTGCAATCAGACGTCCAGGTTCGCATCACCGCTGAATCCGCCCAGAAGGAACTCCAGACCTTCACCCGCCATTTCGACACCGCCGAGCCTTTTCTCCAGGTTTCCATGGCTATCCATTTTCCCCGCTCCGGTCATTACCGGCTCAATTTCCACGCGGAAGACCGATTTACCGGCCGCAGCGTGGAAGAGAGTCAGGTAATCCAGGTCATCCTGCCGAGCCATTCCGCCGTCCAACCTTCAGGAGATGAAAGCCCTTGACGGTTATCCGCGCTTTTACCCTGTTGGCCATGCTGATAATGATTTCAGCGGGAACCACAGCTGAGGCGGACATTGACCAGATTAAAGAATACGTTCGTGTCAGCCAGATGGAGTTGATTGTCCGTGCCCTGACCCCGGACGGAATCCCCAGAGCGGGCCTGACAGCGGACGATTTCATGGTTTTTGAATACGATAAACCCGTTCCCGTGACCAGTTGCACGGAAATCCGGCGCCGCCTGGGTACAGTCGATCTGTCCGGCAACAATGCAATTGGTGGAAAAGTCCCCCGTGTAATTCTGGTCTACTTCTGGGTCTGGCAGCAAAACGACTCACTGACCCGGTCATTGAATTACCTGTTTGAGCGCGTATACCGGGACGGGGACACAGTCATACTGATGCTGCCAACCTTTTCACGAGTTATTTACAAACGGGATGAAGTGGCACCGGCCCTGTATGCATTCAATCAACATGTTGTGAAATGGACCCAGCGCATGGAACAGGATATCACAAGCACGGCCCGCCATTTCAGCGTTCTGTGCGATGACTTCGTACCGAAATTCCGCAGCCGACAAGGCTCAGACGAACCGGAATCGCTGACCTTTCAACGAGTCTTCAACGAATTCAGAAGCCGCATTGAGATGGAATGGCGCAGCTTTCAGCAACGCCACCTGGAAGCCGGCCAGCGCAGATTGCGCAACCTAGCCACTGCCCTGAAATCGATGAAAAACGAAAAGTGGGCGCTGGTCTTTTTCCAACAACCGGTTTTTCCGGCTCTGCACCCCTATGCGAACCTGATGATGCGTTTTGAGAACCCGGATTACATTAACCAGTTACGGGGATTCGCCCAAAAAATGATCCGTGATTTGAACAGCCCCCGCAATACCGCCACGCAGTTGGCCGATATTGAGCAGGCGTTCATCCAGGCCGGGGCCACTTACCAATTGGTGCAACTGGATTCACGCTCCCTTCCCACTGATCACTCCCAATACCTGGTCATGCGCGACGTGTTTTCAGACTGGAAGTGGGCTTTCCAACGCATCACACGGGCCACCGGAGGGCGGATTGTCACCGACAACCAGGCTGATCGCGCCCTGGCGCGACTGGTAAACGCAGAAGATGTCCACTACCGGATTACGTATGCCCCCCAACGCGTGGAAACGGAAAAGGTCCGTGACCTCAGGCGTGTCAACGTGCGCGCCCGGAACAAAACGCTGGAAGTATTTCACCAGGAACGTCTCCTGCTCAGCGAAATCGACGAAATCAAACTGGTGGATTTTCAATGCCGTCCCGATCACTTGAATTTTGTTCTCTCAGGATACTCAGTGCGGCTGCAAAATGGCGCGCTTCATTCCTCTGTCCAGGTCTGGCTTACCGCGGAAACCCCGCGGGGAGAAACCATGGAATTTCAGCGGCATTTTTCCGTACCAGACCCTTTCCTTGATGTATCCATGTCATTGAAATTTCCCCGACCCGGCCCGTACCGTGTTTACTTTTCAGCCGAAGACCGGCACACCGGACTTTCCGTATCCCGCAGCCAACGGATTGTAGTTCCCAAAGCCCAGGAATAATGAAAGTTGAAGAGTTGGAGAGTTGGAAAGTTGAAGAGTTGGAGAGTTGAGAAGAAGTTGAGAATGTAGTGGCAGGTGTAAACCCGACCTGGATTAGAAACGTTGAGATAGTTCCTTGCCGCTTGGTTTTCCCTTTCGACTTTCAACTTTAGACTTTCGACTTAGCCTCCTGCCCCTCGCCTCTTGCCGTCAGCCATTAGCCGGCATTACTTTTCACTTGCCACCCTCGACTTCCTCAACTGGCTTTCCCTTGACAGTTTGGCTTGCAACTGATATATCAGATATCAGCATGGCGCCCGTAAGCGGATGGATATTCGACACAAAACGCTTTGCCGTCCACGACGGTCCCGGGATTCGTACCACGGTTTTTTTTCAGGGTTGTCCCCTGCATTGCCCCTGGTGCCACAATCCGGAGTCGATGCCCTTTGCCCGCTCCGGCCGGCCTGTACCGCCCGGAGCTCGACAGGTGACGGTTGCCGAACTGATCAGCCGCGTGGAAAGGGACCGGGTTTTTTACGAAGAGTCCGGAGGCGGAGTCACCTTTTCAGGCGGCGAACCCCTTTCTCAGCCCCGCTTCCTCGAGGCTCTGTTGACTGCTTGCCGTGAAAAAAAACTTCAGACCGCCCTGGACACCTGCGGACATGCCTCCCCGCAAACGGCACGGCCCCTCTTGCGACACGCCGACCTGGTCCTTTTTGATGTCAAGTTTTTTCTATCCCGCGAACTGCTCCGCCACTGCGGTGCAACAAACCGCTACATTTTCAGTAACCTGGAGCAATTGCTGACCGATGGCCCCCGCTTGTGGCTGAGATTTCCCCTGATCCCCGGTTACACGGACACGCCCGATAACCTAAACGCCTTTGAAGAACGGGTCCGCGAATGGCGCGATCGCATCGAGCGTGTTTCCATCTTACCCTTTCACCCGGCGGCGGCCCACAAATACCGGCGCCTGCAAATCAGGAATCCCATGCGGCAAGTTCCCCAAGTACCCGAGACAATCGCCCTGGCCTTGGCGAAACGGCTGCAAGCTATTCACCCGGATATACACATTGGAGGTTGACATGAATGAACGCATCCGTCGCCTGCGCGAGAAAAGCAACAACACCCACCCCGGCATCTCCACGGAACGCGCCCTTCTGCTCACGCAGTTTTGCGCGGATCCGGCGCATGCGGCCATGCCGGCCCCGGTATTGCGCGGGTCCGTCTTTCGCCATATCATGGAAAACAAAACCCTTTTTCTTGACCCGGATGAACTGATTGTGGGCGAACGCGGTCCATCTCCCCGGGCCACCCCCACTTATCCCGAAATCTGCCTGCATTCTCTTGAAGACCTTGAGGTATTGCATTCCCGACCCAAGGTTTCGTTTACAGTGGATAGTGAAACCCGGCGCGTGTACGATCAACAGATCATCCCCTTCTGGACGGGACGTTCATTGCGCGAATACATGTTTAAGGAGCTTTCACCTGAATGGCGCCGGGCTTACGAAGCCGGTGTTTTTACGGAGTTCCAGGAGCAGCGCGCGCCGGGACACACCGCCGGCGGCAGTCGCATATTCGAAAAAGGTTTTCTGGATATACTTTGTGAGATCCGCTCGCAAATGCAGGAACTGGACTTCGCCACAGACCCACACGCCCTGGAAACCCGCGAAAACCTGCAGGGAATGGAACAGGCCGCGCTGGGAATCATAGCCCTTGGGCACCGCTACGCCGACCTCATAAGAGAACAGGCCCGAAAGGAAAACAATTTATCGCGCCGCAACGAATTGGAAACAATGGCAGATATCTGTTCCCGGGTTCCCGAACATGCACCGCGGACTTTCTGGGAAGCGCTGCAACACTACTGGTTTGTACACCTCGGGGTGATCACGGAGTTCAACACCTGGGATTCTTTTAATCCCGGCCGCCTGGATCAACACCTGCTTCCCTTTTACCGCCGTGACCTCGCGGAGCGACGCCTGACCCCGGAACGCGCCAAGGAATTGCTGTGCGCTTTCTGGATCAAGTTCAACAACCAGCCCGCCCCCCCCAAAGTCGGCGTTACCGCCCAGGAAAGCAACACCTACACCGACTTTTGTTTGATCAACCTGGGCGGGGTGGATCGTGACGGCAAAGATGGGGTCAATGAACTGACCTACATGATCCTGGACGTGATCGAAGAGATGCGCATCCTTCAGCCCAGCTCCATGGTACAGATCAGTTGCAAGAACCCGGATCGGTTTGTAAAAAGGGCTCTGGAGATTGTGGCCACCGGATTCGGCCAGCCCTCAATGTTTAACACTGAAGCCATTATCACTGAACTGCTGCGCCAGGGGAAAACCCTGAAAGACGCCCGTGAAGGCGGCGCCAGCGGCTGCGTGGAGACCGGCGCCTTCGGCCGGGAGGCTTACTTTCTGACAGGATATTTCAACCTTCCCAAAATCCTTGAACTGACACTGCACAACGGCAAAGATCCGCGCACCGGAATCCAGCTCGGCCCGCACACGGGTGAGGTTGCTGATTTCAAAGACTTCACGCAGTTGTTGCAGGCTTTCGCGCAGCAGGTGGCGTTTTTCGCAGATCTGAAAATTCAGGGAAACAACCTGATTGAACAGATTTACGCACGTAATATGCCCGCGCCGTTTCTGTCTCTGGTGATTGAAGATTGCGTATCCGCCGGCCGTGATTACCACTGCGGAGGCGCACGTTACAACACCTCCTATATTCAGGGCGTGGGCCTTGGCTCCGTCACGGATTCCCTGTCCGCGATAAAGCGTCATGTATTCGAAACCGGCGCCATCTCCCTCGAAGCGTTGGTTGCCATGCTGGACCGCGATTTCAATGATGCCGAGCAATGGCGGAAATGCCTGTGGAACGATACACCGCGCTGGGGCAACGACGAAGAAGCGGCCGACGGGTTGGCGGCCGAAGTATTTGAAATCTTTTTCTCTGCTGTTGACGGTCGCCCCAACACCAGGGGCGGAGTTCACCGTATCAACCTTCTGCCCACCACCTCGCATGTCTACTTCGGCAGCGTGACCGGGGCCAGCGCCGACGGGCGCAGGGCCGGAACGCCCCTGTCCGAAGGCATCTCTCCCGTGCAGGGAACCGACCGCAACGGCCCCACGGCGGTAATCCTGTCGGCCGCGCGCATCGATCACCAGCGCACCGGCGGCACCCTCCTGAACCAGAAATTTTCCCCGGACCTGTTGCAGAGCCCCGAGAGCCTGGGAAAAGTCCTCAGTCTGGTGCGTGCCTATTTTCGACTGGGAGGGCATCATGTCCAGTTCAACGTAGTGGACGCGAAAACCCTGCGCGATGCGCAGAAAGAACCGGAAAAGCACCGTGACCTCATTGTGCGTGTGGCCGGATACAGTGACTATTTCAACGATCTGGGCCGTGACCTGCAGGACGAAATCATCCGTCGCACCGAGCACCAGGGGTTCTGAACCAAAGGCAGTGAATAGTGAAAAGAGAGAAGTGAAAAGTGAAAAGTGAAAAAGGCCGGAGGCTGATGGCCAGAGGTAATGGGCAGGCGTAGGGGCGGCCCCCCGTGGCCGCCCAGTAGAAAGTAGAAGGTAGAAAACAGCATTTACAGGCTGTCGCTTTTCATTGCTGCTCAACTTTTCACTTAGTGCCCCCTGCCTCCTGCCACCTTATACACCAAGGAGTTTTAGTGATGAGGAATCCGGCCAGGCAGCTTAGATCAGAATGCCTGTCCGAACTGTGATGATGCGCTTATGAGCACTGTGATGAAAATTGGAGGCGCCCCCAAGACCGGCAGCAAGCAGGTTATGGTATACTGTTTTCATGTCTGAGTCCACCCCCCAGGTGAGTGAAGCCAGAATCGACCGCTGGCTCTGGGCCGTGCGCATTTTCAAGTCGCGTTCCCAGGCCACGCGCGCCTGCCGCAGCGGCCGCGTGCTGGTCAACAAGCGCACGGCCAAAGCCAGTCAACCCGTGAATCAAGGTGATGAAATAGACGTGCGCATGCCACCGATTACCCGCAGCTGGCGGGTCCTGGCCCCGGCCGTCAAAAGGGTGTCCGCGCGACTGGTTGCCGAATTGGCTGAAGAGATCACCGCGGACGAAGAACTGCAGAAGATGGCCGACTTCCGCCGGGATCCCGTGGGTTTTATTGTGGCAAGGCGCCCCCCGGGCAGCGGGCGCCCCACCAAGAAAGAGCGCCGCCAGGTGGAACGATTGAAAGACGGTTAATGACCTGTATCGCTTGCTGGGCCTGAACCGGGCGTGGTATAATTCAAAGCATGAAAAAAGCCCTGATTGTGATTGCCTTGTCAACGTTGCTTTGGGGTTGCGGAAGCCGCTCCTCCAATAACGCGCTTCCCAATATCATCCTGCTCACCGTCGACACGCTGCGGGCCGACCACCTGCATTGCTATGGATATGAATACGAGACATCTCCCAACATCGACCGTTTCGCCTCGCAATCAACTCTGTTTGAATACACGTATACTCCCATTCCCAAAACCTCGGCCGCATTCTGTTCCATGTTAACCGGCCTTCATCCCTTTATCCACAAATGCGCTCCCAACCGCGGCACCGTAAATAAAAGACTGACCACGCTGGCTGAGGCCCTGGGTTCCAAAGGCTACCAGACCGAAGCCGTGGTCGCCAATGCCAATCTGGCCAAGGTTTTCCAGTTTGACCAGGGATTTGACAATTACACTGAAGTCTGGAACCGGATCGAAACCAAAGAGGAGTCCGCCCCTTTTATCACCGCAAAAGTGATCGATTTCCTGAAACACCCCCCCAAAAAACCCTTTTTGATCTGGGCCAATTATATCGATCCCCATACTCCCTACATTCCACCGGCTGAACATGTTCAACCACGACCACAGGGACGCGATATCCGCGAAGTCAAACCCAGGTTGATCGCCGGCATGCAACGCGAAATGAACCAGAAAGGCCATTTCAATGAAGGTCATTTCACTTCCCTCTACGATGGCTCCATCCACTACGTAGACAGCCAGATCGGACGTATCCTGGATCACATCGAAAAAAGCGGCCTGCTTGAAAACTCCATCATTATCATCAGCGCCGATCATGGAGAAGACCTGGGCGAGCGTAACTTTTACTTTAACCATGGGCCCCTTACCTTTAACGCCGCGTCCCGGGTACCCCTCATAATCCGCTGGCCGGGAAAACCGCCAAGGCGGGTACGCCGGGTCGTCAGCATTATGGACATCACGCCCACCCTGTTTGATGCCCTGGACATTCCCGCACCCAAATATCCTGTCCAGGGACGCAATCTGTTTACGGATCGTACCCAACGTCGCCTCAAACTCTATGGACAATTGGGCACGTTCGGCATGGTGGCCGGTCATTTCCACTACATTGAAGTCCTTCCCCAACTGCAACGCCAGTTGGGATTGGAACCGGGGTACATATTCAATATCCTTAAAGACCCGTATGAAAAAGAAAACCTCATTGCCGGCTTCAGCAATCTGGCCGACTCATTGTCCAGGGAGTACAAAGCGTATTTTTCCCGTCACGGTTATATGAACAGCAAACACAAACCGCCCGCCCCTGAATTGACGGAAAAGGAAAAACGTGATTTAAAAACCCTTGGCTACCTGTAATTCGGTCATACGACGCCGGGCGGCGTCGGCCAGGTATGTATGGGGATTGGCGGTAATGCAGGCCCGGTATCCCCGCAGGGCCTCTTTGAACTGGCCCAACTCATCCATAATGCGCCCAAACACCCAGGCGTCGTAAAACCACCAGAAACGGGTTTCCAAGTCACCTCGAATCCGTTCCTGCAAGTTCGCGAACGCGCTGCGGGCCATGCGCTCCGCCTCGTCTGCGCGATTGTCTTTCAGTATATACCAGGCCATGGACATGGCTGCCAGGTGGCGCCGTAAGCGCGAATTGTTGTGTACGTCAAGAAAACAGAACTCGCCCCGCCCGTTTGTGTCACCGGCAAGCAGATGGGCCCGTCCCTCCAGCAAGCGGTATTCCTCCCAGGTGTACAGCAGGGACATGTCTCTGTTGTTTCTCGGCAATTTCCCGGCAATGGGTTCGCCGCGCATGAGTCCGATCAGGGAACGCAACAATTCGGCATTTCGGGGCTCTTCCTGTTGCACGCGCCCGGAGAACAGCCGGGCGGATGCAAAGTCTCCCTTCTGCAACAGGCATAAGCCCCGGAAAAACTCCCGTCCAAAAGCCAAACCCCAGAAATATCCGTATTTTTCAAGCTCCCCGTCCATCAGGGAGAGCGCTTTCTCAGGGCCGCTTTCGATAAAAACGGCTTCCAGCAACCTGTGGGCGGCATCGTTGTTCTCGGGATACAGGTCCAGGGCACGGCGCAACAGGCGGCGCCCGTTGGCATACCTGCCGCGGCGCACTTCCACGTCTCCGCGCAAAAAAGCAACCGCCGATTTCAACCAGGGGTTTTCCAATCCCGTGTTTTCGGCGCTTTCAAGGCGCACAGCGGCTTCCTCCAGATCGTAACGCAGGTCCCGGGCCTGAAGAGCCAGATGGATCTCCTTATAGGCTTTTGCCAGCGTTTGCGGCGAATCGGGAAACACCTGCTGCCGGTCACCATCCTGCAAGCGCACGGTACCGTTGTCCTCAATACGCAACCGGTCGCCTGATCCAGTCACCAGCTCAATGGAACCCGTGGCCGCAAGCGATCTGCCTTCCGGAAAACGGGCATTCCGGGGCACATAAATCAGCCATGACACCTGCATGTCGCTGCCCATACGCTTGTCGTCCAGATGTGGAATCAACTTGACCAAAAAACCGCTACCGTCACCGCTATAGCGAAGTCGCAGGCGCGCAACGAATTTGAGATGCGCCATGCGGTTGCCTTGGCCCTCTATGGTAAGAAGCCAGGCCCGATCCTGTTCCGGAACAACCGACCAGTTTCCAATATGGCCGGGAGCAGTCACCTGGAACAGACGTCCTTTGGCCAGCAGCAGCAGGGCGCCGGGAAACATGCCCCTGGCGTGAACAACACTCGTCAACACTTCCGGTAAACCGTCCCCGTCCAGGTCGCGTTCGTCATACCCGGCCAGATACGCCCGGGGAATGAAGCCGTAATCTCCGGCACGAATCAGGGCTGAGAGCGATATGTTCCGGACGGTTTTTCCGGAGGCATCGATCTGCATCAACCGTCCGTCCGCTTCAGTAGACCCCAGGGTGGGCTGGTTTTGGAAATCCATGCTTTCGTTGGAAGAAAGGAACACGTTGACCAGGTAATTGACACCCACGTTGCTGCGAAAAAGTTGCAGGGGAGGACGACATGGCTGGAGCACGGCCCGGTAAACCGAGCGCGGGCTGAAATCCTTGACCCACATGATCTGGCCCCGGTCATCCAGCAGTTGAAGATGGTTGCCCTCGATCTGCACCCGGGCGGGAATGGCCGGCTCACGCGAAGTCCAGAACCAGGTTGCGGCCACAACACCCGCTATGAGCAAGAAAGCCGCCACGGGAACCGATTTGCGCAACCAGGTCCAAAACACGGTGCGGCTGACCTGAGGAGACGAAAAATAGGCGTGCATGGCAATGGCATCGCGGAACCTGCCTGCGGGCAACCTGCGCAAAGCCCGTTGCAGACCCAGCCGAACCTGAACGGGAACACGCAGTCCGTCCAATTTCAGGGCAACCGGGGTTCTGCCCATGCGGTGGGCCAGGACGGAAAGAGTGTCCAGGTCCTTCAACGGCGGTGCACCCCGCAACACCGTCTGCAGCAACAGACCCAATTGAAACACATCGGAACGCACATCCACTTCCGCCGCCTTGAGTTGCTCCGGCGAAAGATAGCGGGGGGTGCCGACCACTTCATCCAGACGGACACTGCGCTCCGGGTCACCCAATTCCTTGGCCAACCCGAAATCCAGTATCTTGACTCCCCCGTTGCGGATCAGCATGACATTGGAAGGTTTGATGTCGCGGTGAACAACACGAAGGGCATGCAACGCCGAGACCCCGGCCAGGATCTCCAGAAAGACGGGCCGGAATGCCTGCCATGACCAGGCTCCCTTCCGGTCCAGGTGTTGTTGCAGGGTCTCGCCTTCCACCAGCTCCATGACCAGGAACCAGCGGTCCCGCCAGCGGTCCAGCGAGAACACCTTGACCACCCGGGGGTCCGCAATGCGTCGGGAGAGGTTGATTTCGCGCTTGATGCGCAGCATGCGGTTGCGCTCAAGGTTGACGTCCTGATGGAACACCTTCAGGGCGACTTTCTCATTCAGAATTTCGTCAACAGCCTCATACACTGCGGCAAACCCGCCGCTGCCCAGAAAACGCACCAGCCGATACCGGTCGGCAATGCGCGTGCCTGCAGGTATGGACGTGGACGCCTTGTCTGCCGCGAGGGTGTGCCCGCAATGGGTGGATTGAGGGTCATCCTGGTTACGCTTCATGCCGCCGAATCATTTGCTGACCGTGTTCCCGAATGGGGATTTCCGTACTTCAAAGAATTTTGATTATAGAGGGGATGCGGACATGAGTCAAGCCGGAACCGGCAGACTCCCTCACGCAAAACCGGTGGGGAAGACATGCGACAGCGAGCGATCAGGACTGATTGATTCAGCGGATCGTGTTTCCAAACAAAAGAAAAACGCTCCCGGAGGGACTCGAACCCCCAGCCTACTGATTAGAAGTCAGTTGCTCTGTCCGTTGAGCTACGGGAGCATTCTCGGGACATCGGGGCGAGAGGATTTGAACCTCCGACCCTCGGTTCCCAAAACCGATACGCTACCAGACTGCGCTACGCCCCGGCAATCCCGAATGTATGAGCTACGGACGGCGGTTCGATGTTACGGGTTTACAGGTCCGATAATTCGCGTTTGAGCCGTTTGCGCATCCGCTTCTTGGCCTGGGCCTCTTTCAATCTGCGCTTTTCTCCCGGCTTGAGGTACACGGAATGTTTCTTGATCTCTTTGATTATGGCTTCCTGCTGTACCTTACGCTTAAAACGCCGCAATGCGCTTTCTACGGACTCGTTGGCATTCACTTCAACATACGCCAAGGATATCACCTGCCTTATGTGGAAAATTCCGTTGTCAATATACCTGAATGAGACATCGATGTCAAGGCCCATCCCCGGAATCAAGGCGGGCCAATTTGCGGGTCAGGCGCTGCAGCCGGCGTTCAAGATCCAGTTGCTGGGGACTGGACAGATCGCTTGATTTCAAGGCGTCGCGTACCAGGCTCAGGGCGCGCTGAAAATCCCTCTCCCGGTGCTCGTAATGAATCGACAATTCACGAACGGCCTGCGGATCCCCCATTTGCCGCATTTCCTCCCACAAAGCCAGGGCCTCGTCATAGAGTTTCTTTTTCTTGCGGATTCTCGACAACCGTCGTAAGGCCAGCGCCTGGACATCCGGGCGTTCCGCCGCAACGCGAATGGTTTCCAGTCGTTCCGCCGCCTTGTCGAGTTCACCGGCATTTTCCAGTAAACGCGCGGTCCCCAGGATTTCGCCTTCGTCGCGGGTATGAGACATGTCCTCCAGGCAGCGGGCACCCAGGTTCACCAGCATGGCCAATCCCAGAAGATCCAGAGCGTTGTGTTCCATCACCGCATCCAGAACGGCAAGCTCTCCGGTGCGCAAAAAATCAAAGTACAGGCGGGGAATCTCCGACCCGTCCACATCCTCTTCGCGGCTCAACCCCAACAACATATCCCCCAAATACCCCAACCGTCGCGATGGATACGTATGGCGCCATAGCGTGCGGGCGGGATACAGAAAATCCAGGTGCGGCAGAGAAAGCAGGGGAAATCTCCGCCTTTGCAGAATATAACGCGTTTCCATCAGGGGATAGTCAAAGCACTTGCCGTTGTAAGTCACTCCGGCGCTTGGAGAGCGCTCGCAGAGAAAAGCGTCCACCCGGTCCAGGAATTCATTTTCCCGATTCAAATCGGAAAGTACAAAGATATGGACCTGGAAACCTCCATCCACCAGGAAACCGAACCCCAGCATGAAGGCCACTGTACCGGTACCCCCGGCCAGACCCGTGGTTTCCGTATCAAAAAAGAGCATGCCACCGGCATCAATTCCTCGCCAGCCGGCGTCTCCAGCCAGTATCTCCAGTTCAACGGGTCGAAGTTTGCGCAAATCACCGATGGTAAACCGGCCCAACCGGGTTGTATCCGCATAAAAATACTCCCGTTCCACAAAGGGGGGGATTTCGCGCGGGAAAACCGATGGCATTACCGGACCGGGATCCAGGCCGGCAGGATCCGGAAGGCGTGAACGAACAAGGCGATCCAATTTTTCCCGGGTGGTTAGTGTGGATTCTGACTCCAAGTGGATCCACTGTTTGCGGATGGATTGATCCAGTCGATCCAGTTTATCTCTCGTTTTCGCCAATAGAGAGCCCCCTCCGCAGGAGGTGTCAGTCAATCATGTAATTGAGGGGATTGCGGGGTTTGCCAAAAACCCGGATTTCGTAGTGCAGGTGAGGCGCGGAACTCATCCCCGTGTTGCCGACATAACCGATGATATCGCCGCGCTTGACCCGTTGGCCTTCACGAACATTAAAGGAAGCGAGGTGGCCATACCGGGTGGTAAATCCGTAACCGTGATCAACAATGATCAGGTTACCGTAGTAGGAACGTTTCTCCGCGCACAGCACCAGACCGTTTGCCGGGGCGATCACCCGGTTTCCCAGTTGCGTTGCGATGTCCAGGCCATAATGAAAATCCTGTTTGCCGGTAATGGGATGGCGTCTCCGGCCGAAAACGTCGGTCAGGTATCCTCGGGTCGGCCATATGGAAGGGGTTGAAGCCAGACGCATCTTCTGTTTGTCAATCACGCTGCGGACATACTTGAGGGTGTTTTCCAATTCCCGGGACTTGGTATTGAGTTGATTGGCTTTCCCCAGAATATCCGTGCTCCCGGCAACACTGATGGGATCGGTGGCGGGAAGGATGGGATCCGTGCGAAACTCAACCGGTCCCCCACTGCCCACTTCCCGCAAGGCCAATGGAGATTTCAGCCCCGCGGCCACCAGGATCCGGTCCGTGTAGATCTCCATGCGTTGAACGCTGCGATCAAGGGTTTCGACTTTCTTACCCAAATCGGCAATCAAGCGGTCTTTTTCAACCACATCGGCTTTCAATTGATTCAACTTGTGGTGGTCCGAAACGGTATTGAGGTAATCAAAGATGGCGAGCCCGGATATGGTCAGAAGCGTCAGAACCGCGACCGCAGCGCTGCGCAGGAAACGCCCGGATACCGCGAACTCTCTGCTGGAAGTGGTCGCCCCGGAAACCACAATTATGGAATAGACCTTGTCCTTTTTACGCATACCAATTACATGCAATACAACAAAACAAATCAAAAGTCAACAACTTTGCGCCATATACCCGCCTTTCCCGGCTCGGCCAAATGCCGTAACTTGACTTTCTGAATCAAACTTGATACACCAAAAACAGGGTCACAGGAGGATGAATGAGCAAATACAGAGTTTTGCTGGCTGACAGCAGTTACACCATCCGCCGGATCGTTGAATTGTCGTTCTCAGAGGAATCCGATATAGAACTCATCACTTTTGAAAGTGGCACCCCGTTGCGGGAAAAGTTACTCGAGTTGACTCCCCACGTTGTATTGGTGGACATCCGTCTGCCCGAGTTCAACGGTTATCAGGTTTGCAAGTTTGTCAACGAAAGCGACGCCCTGGCCCACACCCGCGTTCTCCTTCTAAAGGGGGGATTCGAGCCCGTAAACGAGGAGTTGCTCAAAGAGTTGAAATACCAGGAAATCATTACCAAGCCTTTTGATTCCAACGCTTTGGTAAAAACGGTCAGAGACATCCTGGAAGAGGGCCGTCCCCAAACCGCTCCGCCGCCTGGAGAAGAAGACGAAATCTCGGACTCATTTCCCGAAGACCTTCCGGAGATTTCCGGTTTTGAAGATGAATCCGTTGAAGGCATCAATTTTGCGGATGTGAGTGAAGACGTCTCCTCAGAGCAGGCACTTGGAACGACACAGAAATCAGACACCTCGGATACCGATGATTTTATCCGTGACGAGGTTATTCCCTCCGAAGAAATCACCCAGGGAGCGCAACCGGATCGCGACGATTCATTAAAACCGGATGACAACGCGGAAGATATCCCCAACCCGTTCCAGGAGAACTCGCGGGAAAGCGATATCGATGAATTGCTGGAGAGAGAAATTGAACGCGAGCGCCAAACCCATGAAGATGAGCCCGATTTCGGCGTTCCCCAGACGGATGAGTTCCGTTTCGACCCCGCGGAACCAGCCGATCCCTTTCAAAAAGAAGCCGAAGACTCTGAAACCGGCCTTGCGGAAGTAGAAACGGAACCGGCAGCCACCGATGATATCGCCCCGGATGAAGAATCATCCCAGGAGCCCGGCACTTCGGATACTCTTTCTGAAGCCGAACTCGCCCAGGCATTCGCTGAAGCACCGGAACCGCGCCAGAGAGACGATATCTTCGCGCCGTCAGACACGATGGAGTCCGATTCAGAAATTCCACCTCCGATTCCGGAGCCGGAAATGCCTTTGGAACCGGAACCTGCGACTCCTCCCGAAACCGAACCCTCTTTTCAAACCGATACCGAAGAGCCCGTTTACTCAATCGACGCGGACACCGATGCCGAGCGCATGCTGGAAAGTTTGAATAACCTTTCCGTTGAGACAAACACCCAGGAAACCACTGCAGCAACTGAGCAGGTGCAGGAAGAAAAAGAATCGCTGCCCCGAGAGGAAGTTGTTGATTCCCAGCAACTTACCAGCCGTCTGGAAGACAAATTGAGTATCGCGGTTAAGGAGATCCTCTGGGAAGTGGTCCCCCCGTTGGCCGAAAGGATCATCAAGGAAGAGATCCGCCGCTTGGAATCAGAGGTCGAATCCAGCGAGACCTGATCTTCAATCCGGTATTCGCATGTTCTGCCCCCCGTTGCCGAAACATTGCAATCATCGTGCAATTGAAATCCGCTGGAGAAATGTATGGCGGCGGCTCGGTTCCTCGTTGCGTGCAGATCTTTGTGATATCGAATCAAATGACTTGTTGTCCAGCATCCACGCGGATATCCTTTTAAGACACCGAATCATGCGGGAAATCTCCTCGCAGACACCTGCCGTTACACCATTCCTCTCAAAAGAAACCACCGACAGCGTTTCACACAACTTCCACAGACTTGCCCTCCTGTGCCCCCAAGCCGAAGACAACGAAATGGATGTGGATTCCCGGGAGATGGTCAAGACTCATGGCGAGGATGTTCTGCGCTTTGCCAGCGCCATGCAATCCGGATGGCCTCCCGGTCCAAGTCGCCTGCAAGGAGCATCCGCTCTGGCAGACAAATTCTGGAACTGCATGCGTTTTGCCTGTATCCATTTGCGGGGTGACGAACCCCTGTCACCGGATCTTCAGGCTTCCTCAGACATGGAACGCTGGTTCCTGCAGCGGCTCAACACCGCCACCGCGCACTTGAACGATCATTTTGAACGCAACCGGTTGTCCCCTGCCTGCGCCCGGCTGCAGCAAATGATCCGGCATGATCTGAGCGGATGGTTCCTGGAATCCTCCCGGCGCCACATGCACAATCCAACATCACGCCAGTGTGTTCGCTACGCCATGCTGCATGTTGCCCATCTGCTCCACCCGCTGATGCCCAATATTACTCAGGAAGCCTTCTTTCGACTGTCGGCCTCTCCGGAAAAGTTGTTTCTTCAACTGCCGTTTCCGGAATTCCGCAGTGAGCTGGTCTTTCCCCAGGCCACGCGTAGGACACAACAACTTCACAAACTGGTCGGAGACATTCGCGGTATCGTGAACCTGCACTTACTTCCCGCCTCTATTCGACTCACCGTTATCCTGAGCAGCGAAGATCCGGCTATACGGCGTTTAATGCGCAGTCACACAGAAGATATCACTCAGCTTTCCGGGATCAGTGACCTGAGGACACATGAATCTCCACCCTCGCACGCGATCAGAACCGCTTCCCGTTCATGGTCGATCTTCATCCCCCTGAATGATTTCCAAACCCACGCGTCCATCCGGATTGTTCTGCGAAAAGAAAAAGAAGAACTGAGCCGACGCATTCACCGCATGCAACGCAAGCTAGGTGATCGCAATTTCATGGATTCCGTTACCCCGGATACGGCTCGGCGTTGGAAACTGCGGTTGCAACAGGATCTGCGCCGTAGAGAGCGGGTTATTCGCACCCTCGGTCTGTTGACCGAAGCCCCCGCCGCAACCACAGAAAAATGATGAAACCACAAATCGCAGGAACCCGGTGTATCCACCTGGCCACATGTTCATCCACGCAGGATTACCTCCACAATCACCTGGACGAATGGCTAAAGATACTTCCCGTTTGCGTCACCGCCACACATCAGAGCGGGGGCCGCGGACGCGAGAACCGCATCTGGCATTCACCGCCCGGTCTCGGGTTGTATTTGTCCTGGGGGTTCCGGCTGCGACAAGAAAAGTCCCTGCCCTGGGTTCCCCTGGCCGTGGGTGTGGTGATCGCGGAAATCCTGGAAACCTACTGCGGCAAAAAATCGGTCCAACTCAAATGGCCCAACGATGTGCTCCTGAAAGGCCGCAAAGTTGCCGGCATCCTCAGTGAAAGCCGTCTCGGCCCGCAAGGCGCCATCTGTATCTGCGGCATCGGTATCAATGTGAACCAGGTTGAAACTGATTTTCCTCCGGATCTGGCGCAATCAGCCACATCCCTGCGCCTGAGTTGCGGCCCAACCCCCTCCGTTGAAGAACTGTTAAACCTGCTCCTGAAACGCCTGACAGACGTCCTCAACAACCTGGAAAAACAAAAAATCCGCGGATTGCGCAGCCGGGTCCGGCGATTGACGAAATGGATGCGACTCGATTCCCTGGTATTTCAACAGGGAAATGATCAACACAAAGGACGGTTCCTGGGAATCGCCCCGGACGGGGGAATGATCATGCTTACGGGAAAAGGCGAAAAAAGAGTTTTTTACAGCGGTGAAATAAAAATGAGCGGACCGGGTTGAGATTCAGCTAATCGCCGTTAAAGATCTTCATCCACTGATCCACTTCCTGATCTGAAAGGCGGGTGTCGATGCGTTTCTGGGTTTCTTCCTTTTTCCCCGTTTCCCGATACTCCCGTTTCAGTTTAAAGTAGAATTCAATGGAGTTGATGGTTTTGGCACCCAACTTGCGGGCAAAAGATTTCAACTCGCGATCCGAAGTAATCAGTACGACATCACGAAAATCATTGTACGCGTTCAGAATCCGTTTAATCTCATCGTCCGCGCTGCGACCGTAGCGGGGATACAACACCAGAAATTTTGGACTGATCTCCTGCCGGTGCGCCGTACCTTCGGGTTCACCGTCAAATACCACGACAACCTTGCTTTTGCGGTTCTGCTGAAACTTGCGCACAACATGAAGGATCTTCTGTCTGGCGCCGGCTTCATCCA